>JADHSL010000046.1 GCA_016776925.1 Pirellulales bacterium
AAGACAAACCATGGTTTTTTTGTGGCCTGCCCTTTCTTAATGAACTCAAGACAGTACTCATTAAAGACATCCGTCGCATAGAAATCATCTGCGGGTGGATCAATCTCCTTCTGCCGTCCCTCTGGCAGGCGAATGTAATACTCTGCATCGTATTGATCATGTGAATGATCTTTTGTGTACCCGTAAAATTCATCAAAGCCACGGACAATCGGTCCGGTTGCAGTATGCATATGCCACTTGCCAACGTAATAACACCCATATCCTGCGGGTTTTAAAACTTCGGCTAAGGTCACGCAGTGATCACTGAGACGACCGAGATATCCCGGGCCTCTTTTTTTATTGGGCTTCGAACTCACAAAGTCACCGATACCGGCCTGCGTTGGATACAGGCCCGTCATGAGTGACGCTCGACTCGGGCAGCATCGTGCCGACGTATAAAACTGTGTCAAACGAGCTCCATCGGCTGCCAGAGCATCAATATTCGGCGTAGGAATTTCACCGCCATAACAGCCTAAATCTGAGTACCCCAGATCATCAGCAAGAATGACAAGAACATTTGGCTGCTGGGCCAAACTGGTGGAAACCAAACACACAAGAGATAACACGAATGGCACTGCGGCTGTTTTCAACATATCGCAAGACTTTTGCATCAACTTCTGAATTTTCATCATCCCAACAATTCTTTGATTGGTTGCACGTGTTCGACACCGACCAATTTCTGATCGAGGCCCCCAAAAAAGTAGCTTAATCGATTTGGATCGAGACCCAGCAAGTGAAGGACTGTGGCATGAAGGCTTTTTACGTGATATCCCGCTTTCTCACCATTGCCATGTCCCGGCCCAGGCGCGATCGCTGCCGCACCAAGTTCATCGGTTTCACCAACGCTAATCCCACCTTTCACACCGCCACCTGCCATCCACATCGTAAAGCCGAAGGAATTATGATCTCGCCCTGTTCCCTTTGCATATTCAGCAGTTGGCTGTCGGCCAAATTCACCACCCCAAATAACAAGCGTTTCATCAAGAAGGCCCGACCGTTTCAGGTCAGCAAGAAGGCCAGCAATCGGCCGGTCCGTATTTCCTGCATGAAATTCATGATTCTTTTCAAGATCACCATGGGCATCCCAATTGTCATCATTATGGGCACCACCAGAATACACCTGCACAAAGCGAACCCCACGTTCAACCATTCGACGCGCCAAAAGACACTGTCGGCCAAAGTGGGCAGTTCGATCCTGATCAAGGCCGTATAGCTTTTTCGTCTCCACTGTCTCTTGTGAAAGATCAACGGCCTCTGGCGCATGCTCCTGCATTCGCCATGCCAACTCATAGGAAGCAATTCGGGCGGCAAGTTCAGAGTTATCTCCCCGTGAGAGAAAGTGTTGCGCATTTGATTGTCGTAATGAATCCAGCAAGGCACGCTGAGCAGCCAAAGGCATATCATCTGGTGGAGCCAAATTCAAAATTGGGTCACCCTGACTTCGAAGCAGTGTTGCCTGATAGGTCGCTGGCATATAGCCACTCGCCCAGTTTTTTGCCCCAGAGATGGGGCCGCCTTTTTTGTCAAGCATGACCATAAAACCAGGAAGGTTTTCGTTGACGCTTCCGAGACCATAGTTCACCCAGGACCCCAGGCACGGCGCACCTGACTGAATTTTTCCTGAATTCATCTGGAGCATTGCTGACCCATGAATTGGTGAGTCCGCGGTCATCGAATGAATAAACGCAATGTCATCAACATGCTGACCAATATGAGGGAAGAGATCACTCACCCATTTTCCACATTGGCCGTACTGCTTGAACTTCCACTTTGGTCCAACCGCTCGGCTTTCACTCCGCTCACCTCCCCGACCCTTTGTCTTCACCTTGATGATTTTTCCATCGAGTGGATACAGGGCAGGTTTATAGTCAAATGTGTCCACATGGCTTGGCCCACCGTACATAAATAGAAAGATGACACTCTTCGCTTTGGGCGCAAACATCGGCGGCTTCGCTGCCAGCGGATTCTGGTACCCAGTAACCCCGTCAGCTGCACGCGTTTGACGGGCAAAAAAGTTGCCATCTAACAGGCCAGAAAGCGCAAGACCAGTAAACGAGCCGCCGGCCTCCCAGAAAAACTCACGCCGGGTTTGGCCGCAGAATGTCCCACGGGGCTTGGGGTCTGGTGTACTCATTGTTGATTCCAAAGTTCTTTCTTTTTGTTCACGAATCGAATTTCGTTTCAATCAATCGAGATAAGAAAACTCATTGAGGTTTAAAAGAAATAGACAGTAGAGTTCCAGCGATCGACCTGGACTCATACCTTCAGTCGTTTCCAGTTCATCAATAAGTGCCAGGCCATGTGCCACCTCATCGTCTTGAGCATCCCGAACAAGAGCAACTTCAATTGCTCGCCGTACACACGCTTTCATGTCTGCTCGATCTGGGCCACCAGCTTCTTGCGCGATGCGCTCAGCAAATACTTTTGATTGGTGTTGCATGAATTCACTATTCATCATGCCAAGAGCCTGTGTTGGCTGCGTTGTGACAAAGCGAACGGGACATGTTGTATCGGTATCAGCCAAATCAAAATCAGCAAGTATCGGAGTGAGTAACGATCGCTTGATATGAATATAAACGCTACGACGAGCCTGTTCCTCCGGTGATGAATTTCCCCAGCCATGACCTGGTTTCGACTGCGTTGCCAGTACTTCCTTAGGAATCGCAGGATATGTTCCCGGACCGAACATTTTCGGATTAAAAGCACCACTCACTACATGAACAGTATCTCGCAATTCTTCAGCCGAAAGGCGCCGCATATCAAAACGCCAAAATGATTCATTTCTTGAATCCTTTGCATATGCTTTTTCGTTTGGTGTGGAGGCTGCCTGATACGCCGCTGACATCAGAATTGTTTTTTGCAGGCCTTTGAGTTGCCAGTTTTGTTGCAGTAATTCTGTTGCCAACCAGTCAAGCAGTTCTGGGTGCGTGGGAGGATCGCCTGCAAACCCAAAGTTGCTGGGGCTTCGGACAATCCCTCGACCAAAGTGATACTGCCATATTCGGTTGGCAAGAACACGTGCAGTCAGCGGGTTCTCTGCTGACACAATCCACTTTGCAAGGGCGAGCCGCCTGCCGGTTGAGCGACCATTTTCAGGTGGCTCAATAACAGGAGCTCCTGATTTCAAAACAGATGGAAATCCCGGCTCAACAAGAAGCTCCGGGGACGTCTCAGCATGGGGGTTTCCACGATAGAGAACGAACGTGTCCGGAGCTTTGGTTCCATATTCCGTAACAACAAGAGCTGCTGGCATTTTGGCTACTTCGGCTTTTTCTTGCTCGAGCTGCTGTACCTTTTCACGCCATACTTTCATGTCTTTCTTCGTCAGTTCGTCCCGTGCCTGCTCGCCATACTCTTTGATACGTCGCTGAATAGCTTTCACTTCTCCACGGGCTTCCTGAAGCCGACGATTTGTATCAACTGCAATATCTTTCGCTTCTGCAGGTGTCATTTTTCCTTTCGGAAGTGGCTGCTCGATGAAGTCTGGATTCATCTGCCGATCACCCATAGGCGTTATATTCTGAAAGAATGCAAGAAGCGAATAGTAGTCTTTCTGTAGAATCGGATCGATTTTATGGTCGTGACATCGTGCACAATCGACAGTCATTGCGAGAAATGTTTTAGCCGTTGTCGCAACCACATCATCAAGCTGGTCATAGCGATGCTGAAGCTTGTCGGCTGGTTCATCGTCCCAGATACCCAAACGATAGTAGCCCGTTGCAATCAGACTCTCTGCAGTTGGCTCGAGTATTTCATCGCCTGCAAGTTGTTCAATGACAAAGTCCTTAAAGGGTTTATCGTCATTGAATGAACGGATGACGTAATCACGATACCGCCATGAATGAGGCTTGTTCCCATCCCGTTCATAGCTATTCGTATCTGCGTATCGAACAAGATCAAGCCAATGGCGAGCCCACTGCTCACCATAGTGGGGTGAAGCCAACAGTCTATCAACGACTCGCTCCCACGCATTTGGTGAACGATCGGCGAGAAAGGCTTGAGTTTCTTCTTCTGACGGTGGCATACCCGTTACGTTGTAGGTCGCCCGTCGTAATAACGTTCGACGATCTGCCCTCGGTGGAATAGGCAACGAATGCTTTGTCAGACCTGCCCGAATAAATGCATCGATGGGGTTTGTGTCATCAGCATCGCGTCCGATTTCAGGCACCGGTACATCGGGCCTTGTAATCGCGCGAAATGCCCAATGCTCTTTCCACTGTGCTCCTTCACGAATCCAGTCACGGAGTGCTGAAACTTCATCACCAGTAAGCCTTGTACCTTCTGGCGGCATTTGGAGATCAGGGTCTGTCGAGGTCACGCGCGATAGAATCTCACTCGCATCGACATCGCCCGGCGCAATAGCCCGATACCCGCTATCAAGTTCAGCAGTTGCCGATTCTGCAGTATCAAATCGTAATCCCGCTTCCTGCGTATCAGGGCCATGGCACGCAAAACATCGCTTGGCCAGCAGTGGCTGGATATCGCGAGAAAAATCAGCAGCTGTCACCTGAAGCAAGCCAGAGAGGCTGAAACAGACAGCCAGTGCCGCTCCGAATGCTGCCGTAGGGGAGATACGTTGTGCCATAGCGAATGAATTCCTCTGAAAGACTATCTCTCATTCTAAACCAGCCTTACCGAAAACAAAAAAAACGGAGAGGAATCACTCTGTTTTGTTGCCTTTGCCGCTCTAGAACGATCTGGGTCCATATTCTGGATGATAAACCTGTGTTCTAGCGCACCGTGACAACTATGTCGGATCATATAGAATCGCGCATTCTCGCTACGCTTTTTTACATATGCGTTTTGGCTAAGCTATTTCACCTATGATCATTGGCTTCAAATCAAAGAGACGGAAAACCAGCCTGGTTTAGAAACGTGTCCCTTCGGCACCAGTTCCCAGACCACCACACGCTCTTTCCATTTACAAGACCCTCACACCCTTTCTTTAAAAACCATGCCGCCATTTACACTTCACAACAAAGTTGCTCTCGTCACTGGTTCTTCAACAGGACTCGGGAAAGAAACCGCCGCATGCCTTGGTCGAGCCGGTGCAAAAATTGCTCTAAACTATGCCAACAATAAGAAGCGAGCTGAATCCACTCTTGCTGAATTTCATAGCATGGGAATTGCTGCCGAACTCTTTCAGGCAAATGTCACGAATGCTGAAGAAATTGACTCGATGGCTACGGCGATTGAACAGTCTCTTGGGCCAATCGACATTGCAGTTATGAATGCTACCCCAGCACAACCACTCAAGCCTATTGAAGAATATGACTGGGCCTTCTACCAACAGATGCTCGATTTTTTTGTGAAGAGCCCATACCTGCTCGCCCGTCGACTTCTTCCGGGAATGAAAGAACGCAAACGTGGAAGACTCATCAACATTACCAGTGAAGTTTTCTTACTGGGCGTTGCACCATTTTCAGCCTACGTTGCAGCCAAAGGTGGCCAGACGGGGTGGTCGCGCAGCATGGCAAACGAACTCGCTCCTCATGGCATCACGGTCAACATGGTTGCTCCCGGATGGGTTCCAACAGAGAGGCACAAAGACGAACCCCAAGAGGATAAGGATGAGTACGTTCAAACTGTTCCCATGGGCCGATGGGGTAAACCTGACGACGTTGGCTGGGCGGTTACCTACTTTGCCAGTGATGAAGCTTCGTTTGTGACCGGCCAAACCATTGCGGTCAATGGTGGGAAAACTGTCTGGTAATCAGCCACATGGATTTAGAAACGACCGAGTGTTGATTGAATCTGATCATTCACATGACTCAGCCCAACACGAATATCCTCAAATACTTTCTGCGGATTTGCATCAGCTAGATTGAGGTATCCTCCTGCTGACTCCTTCGTATCAGCCGGATACATCGCGAAGCTTGGGAGATGAAGGCCGCACTGTTTACAGGTACGTCGCTGTTGGCACGTACACCATCTGTTACATGAGCCCTCCTGTAAATCCTGAATGCCAGGTGGTGGTGGTGCTTGCGAAGCCATCATGACAGCCTCGTTGGCACCCACAGTGTTGAAAGTGCCTTGCGATGTTGCACCTTGTGGACCATAGCGTTCATCCATCCAATCGAATGGTTCCTCTTTTGATCCATCGTCGGCACCCGCCTGATTGATCTCCCCTGGAACCAACTGAAGCATCTCCTCTTGCTGCCCGGAAAGCACGTCTTCAGCTCTTGAGCTCGACTTGGGCCGCCACCCATCAGAAGATTCATCTGCCAACGCTTGGTTCGCAGTTGCCACAACAAGCGTCGCGGTTACGACATATAAAACTATTTGCCACTGTTTGAGCATTCCAACTCCCCCTGCGTACATTCAGGTCATCATCCTTTTTGAGTGCAAATCCACTCTTTACGAATAGGAGAATCGGTACAGCCGGTACGATCAGAACGGTATTCTCAGGACGGGAGGCACTTATCTCCTAGCTTGCCTGACTTGCCACCCTTAGACCCACCTGTAGCATTCGTAGACGTTACGCATCGAAATAAAGGCAGAATTCCCACGGGTGAGGGCGAGATCGTAGCGGTATGATCTCGTGATTTCTTTTATGTGAAATCCAGGTACGGATCACGTCTTCAGTGAACACGTCGCCGCGCAGAAGAAAATCATGATCCTGCTCGAGTGCATCAATAGATTCACCAAGAGCTGCTGGCGTTCTTGAAACGTTGGCCAATTCTTCTGGCGGCATATCGTAGATATCACGGTCAAGTGGTTCACCAGGATCAATATGATTTTGAATCCCATCGATAGCTGCCATAAGAACTGCAGAAAACGCAAGATATGGATTACACGTCGGATCTGGACAACGAAATTCAATCCGTTTCGTCTTTGGATTGGTTGAGTACATCGGGATTCGACATGCTGCCGAACGGTTTCGCTGAGAATACGCCAAATTAATGGGTGCCTCATAACCCGGGACGAGTCGTTTGTAGCTATTTGTCGTTGGATTCGTCAGTGCAAGAAGCGCTCGTGCATGTTTCAGAATTCCACCGAGTGCATGCAGTGCCATGTCAGATAGTCCTGCATAGCCAGAGCCACCAAACAGAGGCTTGCCTTCTTTCCATAAGGAAAGATTCACATGCATTCCTGATCCACTATCTCCGTAAATTGGCTTTGGCATGAATGTCGCTGTCCGTCCGTGTCTCCGCGCGACGTTCCGAACAATATATTTATAGAGACAGAGGTGATCAGCCATCCGTACAAGGCTCTGATATCGCATATCAATTTCACATTGACCGGCTGAGGCAACTTCATGATGTTGTGCTTCGACATCGATACCACACTGAATCATGGTGAGCATCATTTCTGTGCGGATATCCATCATCTGATCAGTTGGTGGAACTGGGCTGTAACCCTGACGGTGTCGCACCTGATACCCATGACTGCCGCTGCCTCGATTCCATTCAGCTTCAGCTGAGTCGATTGAATAAAAGCCCTCATGCGCAGTTTGATCAAAGTGAGCTGCATCAAAAACAAAGAACTCTGCTTCCGGACCAATAAAGCACGTATCAGCAATACCAGTTCCCTCTAAATAAATCGCTGCTTTACGAGCAATGAATCGTGGATCACGAGAATAGTCTTCACGGGTAATTGGATCTTGCACCATGCAGATGACAGCAAGCGTTGGCACGGTTGTGAATGGATCAACAAATGCTGTATCCGGAACCGGAACAAGCAACATGTCGCTTTCATTAATTGCCTGCCAGCCACGAATGCTTGAGCCATCAAACCCGATTCCATCTTCAAAAACTTCTTCTTCCAACTTGGCAACTGGAATTGTGAAATGCTGCCAGGTACCAAGAAAATCAACAAATCGGAGATCAACTGCTTTGACTTCTTTCTCGCGACACATCGCGATGACTTCACGGGGCTTCATAATGCTCTCGGTAGACTATGCCTATGAAATAGAGACCCTACGAATTTACACCGAATGGGCCTGAATTGGCAGCAGGACAGCTCGCACCCGGAGCCTGCCTGATAAACCGAGAGGAAAAGCACTGTCTTTGCATCACGTACGGAAGTCCATTGACTCCCAAAAACCATAGAAATACTGGTTTTTGCTACATGATGCGAACACTCGATGTGGACAAAAAATCATGGGGTCGAAGACATACCTATGAATCCATCCCCATCAAGATCGATCTGGAACAGGACCTCTTTTGAGGACAGCGTGGAGTCTGTTGGTCCTTCTTCTGCTTGAAACATTCCGTTCTCATCAAGGATCCATGCGAATGCACCCCATTCGCTCACATCGAGTACACGAATTCTACCGAGATCATCACGAGCAGCCGCGACAAGGGTGGCCGTCCCGCGAACAAGCGGGACATCCCCATTCAAATAATCGTCGGCGCGACGAATCAGGAGTGGTTCATTGGCAGATTCCTGGACGAATGCCAAACCAGTTGTTGAATCAACCAGAAGACGCACTGTATTTGTTGAAGAGACGAGACTGAGCGATGGTGTCGAAGGCAGCGTAGGTTCTCTGACTGGTTGATCCGGTAATTGATCGACGACTATTGGATCGA
The DNA here is from genome assembly GCA_016776925.1 of Pirellulales bacterium. Lineage (GTDB taxonomy): Bacteria > Planctomycetota > Planctomycetia > Pirellulales > UBA1268 > UBA1268. Next base: position 8,571 of record JADHSL010000046.1, read on the forward strand.
CAAGTTGATCAGAACTTTCAAGTCTTTGCCGAGTCACTGTTTCTCCTACTGGCACTTCAATGGATGTATTATCGTTAAAAAGAACAGTTATATTTTCTTCCCCAGCGTTATGAGCAACATAGGTTGTGACTCCTTCTTTTTGAAACACAGCAGAGAGCGGATGATCTCCTCGTATCACCGATGTTGGTGTACCAATATTTGATAACACCGTTGTCCAGAAATACGTTTGTGCCATTGTCTGGCCTTCTTCAGTTCCTATTCCTCCGAGAGCCAGTCGATTTGCTGCTGCCTCAGGGTTTACCAGTGCCTCGTACTGCAAGATAATTCCTGGCCAATCATCAATGACACCACCACCAAGTTGCTCAATTTCGGCGAGCAACGCTGTGGGGTCCCGAGCCATTTCTGCAAGGTAGAGTGAGCCTCCATGAAATGGGAGAAAATTGATTCCCTTGATCATTTCTGGTTCGGCTGAAAACCATGTGGCATGACTCCCTCCATCACCCCAGACCATTCCAAGAGATTCGTACTGAAAGCTTTCAGGAAACACCGTGCCATACCGATTGAACCAGTACTCTGAAATAGCTTCGGCCTCAACGCTGTAGAGCATCTGACCAAGACCTGTCATTCCCGTATCACCAGTCATCTCGCCCCAGAGCATCACGGCTGTTGCAAAGTTCATGGATTCTGAACTTGATTCGTGATTATTTCCACTGGCAAAGGCTCCGTGTCCTGATGCCCATGAATGCCCCGCCATCGGGCTAAAGCTTCGTAAACGTGGCAGCATGTTCCCAGCAACATCGGTGCCGGCAACATCAGCTACGAGCAGGTCCACCATCTGCTTTTGATTCATCGCCCATTCGGCATCAAAACTCCCAACAAGTGCGGCGGCGTGAATGAAATAGCCATAATGGAAATGATGATCATTGAGATCACCAGCAGAACCAAAGCTATCTGGATATCCTTGCAACGTGTCCCACTCTGCGTTGTATGCAAAGTGTTTGTCGCCTGATTCACCTGTTGCCGTAAACCAGTCACTCAGTTCATTTTTTAGTGCTACGAGAATTCGCTCGCGCACATCTGTCTGGTCAGTGATCTCAGCAAGTTGAGCGAGCTGTGACAGTTTGAGCATCGCTTTTCCAGCCCAGTAGGTATCGCCATAGCGATTCAATGTTCCAGCAGGATCTATCGCTGCAGGGTCATTACGAACCATATCTCGGAGAGTATTAAGCTGATCCCCGGTGAGCACTGCTGGAAGTGTGGGGAGCACACCACGAGCTGGAACATCAATATCAAAACCAGTTGTTGACACCAGGCTCAACTCACCTCGCGGACTGACATAGCCCGATGAGCCCACAGACTGTCCAAGTGAATCTGGTGTTGCTGCCAACCGGGTCAGATGCGGATAGGCAGCGAGCAGGACCTCTGACGATTCTTCTGCCCCAAACTCATATCGCACTCGAATATCAAACGGATTTGAATGTGTGTCCCATGAAAACTGTGTTGTCTCTAAACGATTTCCTGCTGTTTCGAGAAATCGTAATCGCGTTTCTTCATCACTCTCTGGAAGCAGTCCAACAGCAAGTTCACCACGTGGAACCCCACGTACAACGATCCCCTCGGGCAGAACTTCAAGCCGCGATCCTTCTGGACCAAGAACGAGTGATGTTCGCCCAGCAACCGTGACAAATGCATAGTTACTCCCTATTTCAATGTCAGCATTGCCATCAGTCGGCACAACAACCATCTGCTCAAAATTGACATCGTCAAGCCATACGACTGGTGATCCTTGTGCAAGGGTCGCAGTCGGCTGAGTATCACCACCAAGCCATCTCCCGGTGAACGACCAGTCTCCGTATTCTTCAACTGCAAACTGGCTAGCAGGATCTTGTTGAAGAAGCTCAAGTTGCAGATCAAACCGATGAGGCGTTTTATATTCTGCTGTTGTCGCACCTGTAACAGCAACAGTCGTCTCAGTCGGTGCACCGACAAGGAGCCCTGTTGAGGTAGCCTGTACGGTCAGTGGATGGGCGTGGAGTGGAGCAGAAAAATCATCACCAAATACTGGCATAACAACAGACGACCACCAGTCTGAAGATGGGACTGCCTGATTGAAGCTTGATGTTGTCAAAGGCTGCATTGGAGTGCCATCAAAACGATGAGGAACTGCATCACCAACCGCAGGAGAAGCAAGGATACGACCATCTGCTATTGCCTGAGCAAGTGCTAGCGATACATCAGTTGTTGGAAGAGGCTGGTCACCGACGCTTGGTAGCGTTGGGTTAGGACTTGGTACTGGTTCAGGAGCCACCTCAGGTGGCACGACTGGTTGGGGTTGGTTCTCGAATGTGATTTCTGAAATTCTGAAGTTGTCAAAATAAATCGTCTCATCAGCAGTTGTTGACCACGAATCACTCCCTCCACCGAAGAAGGTACTGAAGTACATTCCATCAATCGCAAAATCTGTTGTGTCACGAAAACGAAGACCCTGCACTTCGAGTGCAAGTTGTCCATCGAAGTACGTCCGTAAGACACCGTTCCTTTCCCCAGGTGTATTGAGTTTCAATTGATGCACGACGTTGTGCCATGTTCCTGGAGTGAACATGAGGTCCTCGCCAGTCGCTGGATCTGTCCAGGGTATGTCGTGCCCAAAGTGCTCTGGCTGGTCTGGATAGTAGACATACTGAACAACACGACCGTTCCCACGCCACATCATGCGGGCTGAAAAACCGTCCATTCCGGTTGGTATTCCCCCTCCTGTATTTCCCTCACCACCAAAGAGACCAGGAAGCTTGCCACCTTTTACAAAGTCAAACCCTTCCTCAAACTGAACGTCGTAACTCAATTCAACACTGGTATATGATGCGTCAAAATTGAGTTTCCATTGAGCCCCCGTTTCCCTCGTGCCATATTCCCCAGCAGGGTATTCAACAGCAAGAACGGTGCTGCCTGATTCCTGCTCTACAAGTGACACTCGTCCTTCATCGACACCCTGTGACCAAGCCGGTGTATTCCAGTCAGCGCGAAGCTGATCGCGTGTATAGATGCCTGCTCCACTGTTCTCAAAATCAACCGTGAAGATCGGCTGGCTTTGTATAGGATCTTCTTGTGGTGGTGATACAGGATCTTGAACCGAAGGATCACTCAGTTCGCCACGTACGTTAAATGTTGTTGTTTGCGACTGAGTGGTTCCATCAACGCTTGCGGCCGTCACGACCAAGCGATATGTGCCACCAGCCACTGGCGTATGCAGCAGCGACCAATGGCCGTTATTTCTGTTGATCTCAATATCGAATGATTCTGCAACGCCAAAACGTCCATCACGACGAAGATAAAGACCCGTGTCAAGATTCTGAATAGTTGCAGACATGCTGGAGATTGCTGCAATGTTCTCTGCGTATCCAAACAGAGCATTTGTACGATCCACGACCATCCAGATATCTGGACCTGGCCAATCAAGTGAAAACGCGAGTTGTGGTAGAGCATCAACTGGATTTGTAGGTGTATCGATAGGGCTTGGTGTTGAATCATCTGGAACAGGTGCTGGGGCGGGGCTTTCTGGCTGTGGTGCAATTGGTTGATCATCAGTTGGGTCTGGTCGATCGATCGGGCCATCTGTGGTGCTCGAGTAGAGATACCGAGTTCCATCACCGAATGTATCAAGGAAGAAAGCCTTCACCTGTGGGTTCATTTCCACACGGGAATCACCCCATTCTGGTCCCCATCCATGAGCGGGCCAGTCAGAATTGATATATGTCAGTGCGGCGACGTCATAGTGTTGAACAACGTCATCCAGCCGATCGAGATAATCAATAAAGAGGTCTGGATCGCTCGCTGCAGGATTCTGTGCCGTTGCTTCAGCAATCACAATTTCATGGCCCTGCAACTGCGCAAAGTCCATACTCTGCTCCAGGTTTGGATCGAGCCTGAGCCCCTCGGCATTGAATGTTCCATTGACTTCCATGCCGACATCATTGTTGAAGACAGAGAACCCAACCCAATCAACATTTTCTTCACCTGGATACAACCAACGAGTATCGTTGTAGCCCCGAACTGGATGAAATCCGAATTCAACATTACTGGCTCGTGATTCAATGCGATCGACGATGTGGTTGTATGCATCAACAAAAGCAGACCTATCGAGCTCAGGAAATGCGTCAGGGTTTTCAAACACATTGACTCCTGCACTGGCTTGCTCATCGAGCCAGTCAACAACATATTGATCCCCGTTGTAGGCAAATAATAAGAGGCTTACTTCGTAGCCAACACGAAGAAGGAACTGTGTGTCGGGGCGATCAGCCATAATCTCAGAAAAGCTATCGATTTGAGCATCCCAGGCACCGTTCCGTATATCATTCAGAGCCTCCCAAATCGCGTTCGAATTATAGTCGCTTGCATTCTGGTTGATCATCTGACCGTAGCCACCTGCCGGTGTATTATCTTTGAAGCTCAGTGCAACCATGGCATAGTCACCGAGATCATTCTCTCTCACATAGTCGAGAAATTCAGCATTTGGACTATCGTCCCCTTGCTCAATTTGACCGAGATAAAAAGTGGAATAATGAGATGATCCACTTGGAACCAAACCAGTCCCATCAATGAAGTCGATATATTCATCCTGAAAAGTTTGACCAACAATCATCACGGTTTGACCATCATCCAGATTTTCAAGAGATGGATTACGTGGTTGAACTACCGGTAACGGGCGAGAAGGAAGAAGCGGTCGAGAAGGTCTGGTGCCTGGAAAATGCGGGCCCATAATCGGCACATCACGCGGAATATCTTCTGGTGGCTGATCACTCACAGGCTGTGGATCAATACCAGGAAGCGTTGGGTCGAGAACAAGCGGCGCTGGCGTAAACGGTTGCTGTAAGCCCATCGGGTTAGGTCTGGCTGCATTCCCATCAGTTCCAGCTACTGTCGGCCAACGGAGATTGTCGTTGACTCGGCGGGCAAAGCCATCGTAGAGATTTCCTTCGACATCTCGTTCCGGCCAAGGCGTATGAATAAAATCGGCATGCATACTCCACCCTGGCGCATAGTCGGGTTGATCTGCCGTCATGGAGTCCGACGTAAGAACTAATGAAGCATCCTCTGGTACATGACCGTAATGAATCTGGAGTTGCAGTTCTGGCAGAAGGTATGGGTGACTACTTGGACCACCGTCACCGCCTCGGTCATAAGCCATATGGTCCTTGAAGTTAGTTCCCGCAAGACTTTTTCCATCCCAGAACTGAGGAAACATGATGACAGCCTGCAGTGGTAAATCCTGCCACTCATCTCCTTGCGGTATATGGTCGTATTGCGTTGATGTACCAATATAATTCCAGAACATGACCGCCGTAGGCTGGCGTTCACTGGGCATGGCTGATCCCGCGATAATCGAAAGCCCTGCAGGCATGTCGACGATCTTGCTTGGCTCCAGAGGCTTTTGGACTGCGTAGTAAGCAATTGAACTATCCAGTGGTGTCACAAAATCACCAGTCGTTGTGTTCATCAGACTTGGCACCCAATAAACCGAAAGGTTATTTGTTGGCGCAGCAGCAGACTCACCCGCTTGCATCAGACTTGCAAGTGTTGAGTTTTCACTCACGGACGGATTCACGAAAAAATCATGGGCATGCCAAAAGTTTGGATTACCCGGCGCAAGAAGTGGGTCGATGGTGTCCCGTTTGGAAAAATTCAGTAATGAATGGAATTCACCCAGTGGCATGTCTGTAAGATTCCAGGCAGAAGGCTGTCCGGGATCAGACAATCCTTCTCCCCAAAGAATGGGTGCGACATTCGCCTGCGAGAGAGTCGTTGTACTGTAACCGGCCTCCTGCATTGGCAGCGTTACCGGCATCACGGAACGAGGGATGGGCTCAACCACAAGCAGCTCAACGCTTGGTGTTGCTGAAAGCAAAGCACGCGGCTCCAATTGCTCAGTTCCGAGATGAACACGCGCAGTGGTTCCACAATGCCTTTCACGACGCTTCGAAAACCCCAATAGGAGACGAAGCAGTATCCTATTATTCATGGCAGAGCACCTGCGGCATGCGCCGCTATACCTGCCTTGCCCTTCGTTTTAATTGATATGGGTTTGGGTAGAGAACAGATCAACTGCGTTTTTAAAAACTGAAAATGAAAGGAACTGAATTCCGAAAGACAAGCCCGATAAACGGCACTTCAAAATTTCCGACAGACACTTGGTAGATACCAAAATACAGCCGTGCGATTGTCAGAAAGTATGAGTAAAGTATGTCTTGGCTTCCTCAGCAAAACATATAGGTCACTGAGAAAGAAATGCCTCTGTCCTGGTTATTGTCAAAACCCCGGAAAGAGTTTCTCCCGTTACTTCGACAACTCGTTCCTCATTCGCGGACGTCGTATTCAGATAGACATACGAACCACTATCCACTCGGCGTGCAAACCCTCGACCGCCGGAAACCTCTCCTTCCAATCGATCAAGCCAGACGAGCCGATGGTCAGGCAGTTGTGTGGCCACCACCGCCGGCTGCTCGACTCGAGGAATGTCCGCGAGTCGCCATGTCTCGCAGGCATCCGCCTGCTCCAACAGAAGATCAAAATGCCTCCCTGTTGGATCATCTGGATGACCCGTGTGCTCAAGAAGAACAAACCGTGACATGAGTTCCTTCATACTCTGGGTCAATAGTCGTCGGCAGCCGCTGAAGGCTTTGTCCCGCCAATGCCGAGTGGTTTTGGTTTATGCCGAACAACACGTTGTTCGTTCTCATCACGCAGGCGTTCAATTGCTGCTTCGAGACTCATGGCACCCAGGTCACCATCAAGCCGATCTCTCAGGCTCACTGTGCCAGCGGCTTCATCTCGAGGGCCGCACACCACCATCGCAGGAATCAGTTCAAGCTGTGCCTTTCGGATTTTGGCCCCAAGTTTTTCAGCATCAAGATCAACACCCACACGTAAACCAGCTGCAGTAAAAGCCGCTTCGACTTTTCTGGCGTAGGCTTCGCTTTTTTCACTTACCGGCAGAACCCGCACCTGCTCAGGTGCAAGCCACAGCGGAAACGCACCGGCAAAGTGTTCAATCAGCACGCCAATAAATCGTTCCATACTGCCCAGGGGTGCACGATGGATCATGACGGGTTTATGTCGACCACTATCCGAACCGATGTACTCAAGATCAAAACGTTCGGCACTCGGCAGGTTGTAGTCCAGCTGTACCGTGCCAAGCTGCCATTCACGCCCGAGCGAATCATTGATCACAAAGTCAATCTTGGGACCATAGAACGCTGCTTCACCCGGTTCTGGCTCACAACCTGGTAGATTCATTTCGCGGGCAACTTTTTCGATTGCTGCCTCTGCTTCATCCCACCGCTCGGGGTCACCAACATATTTGTCACTTGATTTATCTCGGAATCCAAGGCGAACACGATATGAATCGAACGCAAGGCTTTCAAGCACCTTCAGTGTGAAGTCGATACAGCCAGCCACCTCCTGTTCGACCTGGTCTGGTGTACAAAAAATGTGGGCATCGTCCTGGGTAAAGCCGCGGACCCGTGTCAATCCACCGAGTTCACCGGACTGCTCGTACCGATAGACTGTGCCAAACTCAGCAAGTCGTAATGGCAATTCACGATAGCTTCGTGGGCGAGCTTTATAAATCATCGTATGATGCGGACAGTTCATTGGTTTCAGAAGATACTTCTCATCTTCATGCATCTCGATTGGCTTGAACTGGCTATCAGCGTAATAGGGATAGTGGCCCGAAATCTTATAGAGATCAACTTTTCCGATATGTGGGGTGTAGACCGGCTCATAACCACGGGTGGTGAGTTCCTCACGAACGAATCCCTCAAGCACACTTCGCAACCGAGCGCCTTTGGGCATCCAAAGGACAAGCCCGGAACCAACCAAGGGGCTAATCGTAAAGAGGTCCAGCTGCTTTCCAAGCACACGGTGATCTCTCTTCCGCGCTTCCTCTAATGCTTCGAGGTGGCGGTCAAGGTCTTGCTGTGTGAACCAGGCTGTTCCATAGAGTCGCTGAAGCTGTGCATTATTAGCATCACCCTTCCAGTAGGCACCGGCAAGGCTTGTCAATTTGAAGCCACCAATACACCCGGGGCTCGGGACATGCGGACCGCGACAGAGATCAACAAACTCACCTTGCCGATAAAATGAAAGCGACGGGTATTCCGCTAAACCAGTTTCAATATGCTCCACCTTGAGTGGCTGATCGAGGTCGCGAACAATTTCAATTGCCTTCTCACGATCGACTTCCACTCGTTCAAACGCTTCATCTTCTGCAATAATCTTCCGCATTTCTTTTTCAATTTTTGGAAGATCTTCTTCGGTAATGGGCTCTTCAGCACGCATGTCGTAGTAGAAACCCTCGCCGACCGTTGGGCCGAAGGCCAGTTCAACGCCTTTAAAGAGTCGCATCACGGCTCGTGCCATAATATGAGCAGCCGAGTGTCGCATGACTGGAAGCGCACGAGGATCGCCTGGCAATAGAAACTCAACCGCCGGCTCTCCTTCTTCCGGCAGAAGACTGTCGAGTCCGACGACTTTTCCAGCAAGGACTGCAGCAATCGGTCTTTTCTTCTTCTTCGTCTTTTCTGTCACGAAGGTTGCGACGACGTCTGCAAGACGAGAGCCCGCAGGAAATGACTGGGTTTCAGGCGAAACGGAAGATTTCTTGGGATCGATAAGTTGAATGGTCGGCATGAATGGAAACGTCCTTGTCTTTCAAATACAAGAAGAAAGTAAAAACACTATGCAACTATGGCACAGTAACGTGCCTTTGGTCCTTTGGACAAGCCGGGCTTACGCTTGGCCTGTTGGTTCCTGATAAACCTCAGCCGCTCGCCGCATTTTTTCGTGCTCAAGACGCCTCAAATTATAGGCTGTAATCACATCTTTTCGGGTGATAATACCAATCAGATGCTGTCGGTCCTCGGCCGAAACCACAGGAAGTTCATCAACGTTAGTAGCCGTAAATTTGCCAAGTGCTGTGTTGAGATCGTCATCCGGTGTAACCGTCACGACATTCCCGTTCATAACATCTCGCGCATTGGCAATCTGCCAGATTGTGTCGTCGTAGAGATAACCTCTCACATCTTCTTCTGAGAAAATACCGACGAGTTTCCCTTGAGCATCGACAACAGGAAAATATCGTTGGACTGATTCTGCTAATGCATGAACGATGTCATCCAGTGTTGTTCCCTCGTGGATCAACTTCAGAACTGGAGCCCGTTTGAAAACATTGTCTACCTTGATGCCTTCAAGTACGTCAACGAAGAAATCACCACGATGCGCTGGTGAGTCAAGTCGTGTTGGCACTTGTTTGATATAGAGTGTCCAACGGCGACCCAGCAGAAAGGTAAGCGTCGAAACCCAAAGTGTTGGCAGCAGCAGACTGTACCCACCGGTCATTTCACTGACCATTAAAACTGTCGAGAGTGGCGCTCGAGCACACCCAGAAAAGAAACCGGCCATACCAACAATGGCAAAAGCTTGCGGTTGCTTGACGAGGTCGGGCCACAGGGAATGAAAGACAATACCTACGGCTCCACCAAGGCAACCACCAATGACCATTGATGGGCCAAAAACACCACCTGACCCACCTGATGAAATAGTCAGTGATGTTGTCAGAATTTTAACAAGTGCAACGGTAATCAAGAGCATAGGCCCAACTGTTTCACCTGCGGTAAACAATTTTTGCAGGAGACCGTACCCACTGCCAAGAACGGCGAGTGCGTCATGATTTTGCTCAAAGGCAAACCAGAGTCCAACACCAACGAGTCCTGCGAGTGCGGCACCAATGAGTGGTTTCACATGGGGTGGGATAGACAGCTTTTTAAAGAGATGGTGGATGCCATAGAACGTTTGAATGTAGAGGACACCGGCAAGTGCCAGAACGATTGCCATGGCGCCATACGGCAACAGTTCCAATGGTGAATCGATTGCGTATCGAATGTTTGCACCAAACAGCGGCACAAAGCGAAGCGAGGGTGGGAGCCAGAGGCAGAAAACAGAATAGGCAACCGCTGATGAAATCGCTGCTGGCACAATGGCATCACTTTCGATATCGGCATCGCGATAGAGAATTTCTCCAGCAAACACAGCACCAGCCAGAGGTGCTCGAAAGATTGCCCCAACACCTGCGCCCATACCGGCAGCGAGCATAATGCGGCGATCACGTGCGGGGAGCTTCAGTAACCCCCCGAGGTATGAGCCAAAACCTGCACCAATTTGTGCAATTGGTCCTTCGCGGCCGGCAGAGCCACCGGTACCGAGTGTAATTGCAGAAGCGATGGTCTTAATAATAGGAATGCGACCGCGAATTTCGCCACGTTTATTATGAAAGGCATCGATTGCCGCATCTGTTCCGTGGCCTTCGGCTTCGGGGGCGAAGGTGTAGACGAGCAATCCAGAGGCAAGTCCTCCACCAGCCATGACAAGGACCAGCAACCATGGTTGAAAGCCGCTGTGATCCTCTGGCTCATGTGTCTTGTCAGCCTGTTGATTTCCCTCGCCAGGAACTTCTTCAAAGAGGGCACCTTCGGCGGCTGCTTCACGTGGGTGGAAGCCTGCTATTTGCTGGAGTGCCGTGAACTGGACTGCTTGTCCGAAGGCATGAAAGCCTATTGCACCCAGGCCGGCCACCAAGCCGATGATAGCTGAGAGAAGAAACCACTTTCCTGTTGACCGCAGTTCAAAGCGTTGCAAGGCGGCAAGAAAATGGTTCACCGAGGCTTAGTCCAATCTGGCAATTTTGGCAGTTCCGTGGCCATCACGACACCACCGAAAGCGATTGTACCACACCATTTTTAAGATTCATCTCATTAGCGGGTTGACGGAAAGGAACTGGGAGTCAGAATTGAAGTCTAGACCCGGGCGATTAGCTCAGTTGGTTAGAGCACCAGCTCGACAAGCTGGGGGTCACAGGTTCGAACCCTGTATCGCCCATTACCCTTTTCGATGAAGCCCCAGTTTTAGGGGCTTTCTTCATTTCTGGTGATCTGAAAAGTAGTCATTTGACTCTGAAAAAGTAGTCATGAAGTTAGATGATGAGTCAGAAAAGTAGTCAGCGGAAGGCGTGAGTCATTTGGTTTTTCTGACTGCTTGATAGCTTGCGTTCTAACGCCCATTCAACTTCCCGCCTGACTGATCGAGCCTTCAACAAAACGCCTCTTATATATAGACATGGGTGGTTTTAACTCATCCGCTGTTTTGATCCCGACCCCGCCAAAATCACGTGGAAGATTAGGGACAATTCCAACCAACTTGAAAACTGATAACAAAACTATCAAAGATAATATTCTTACGAGGTTCAAAACTCACTGATTTAAACATCAGATATCAGCGAAGCTCAACGTGACACGAATTGTGTCTTAAAGAGGGGCGTTGGGGGCGAGAGTTATTCACAAACGGCCCAAGCGTGGCAACGAAATCAAGCGTGGCTAAAACATCTCTCGGAAGACTATTGAGAGAGTAAATAAATAATCAAAGATTGATTGAATATGTAAGTTGATAACGTAGTGAGTTTTTTTAGAAGGAATGAGAACTTGTGTTCTCCAGCAAAAGCGTTTGTGGGCTGAATAGGAGCGTAGGATAGATGCCGTATTAATT
>JADHSL010000047.1 GCA_016776925.1 Pirellulales bacterium
AGGGATCAGTCAGACTCCCTGCGAGTACCGCACATGTTTGCTGGGGTGTTTCAACAAGGAGACGACCTGCCTCATCAATGCCTCTGCAGATACCTGTCAACGTGGTCGCGCGCTTGAGAGACTGCGGCGTGGGTCTATCTTTTTCGTACTCATACAGAACATCAAAGAGCTTGATTGATGTATCAGTCAAACTGCAATGAGAATGATACCGCTTCAAGATTGCTTCCCGTTTTTCAGGACTGATCGTCTCAAGAATATTATTCAAAAGCTGAGGAATAAGAATCACGAGAAGATCATTATGTGAGACGGTGTTGCCTAAGACATCCGGTATTGTGATGAGTCGATTGTGGAGTTCTTTTGGTGCATCCTCCTTCAAACCATCCGTATTTATTCCAACACCAATGAGTAGTTTTTGAGTTGTTGTTGCTTCGAGTAAAAGGCCTCCAATCTTACGACCATTGATTTCTATATCATTTGGCCAACGCACATCCGGATTCAGTTCTGAATTGAGTTGATGAAGAGACTCCGCCACAGCCAACCCACACGCGAGTGACCAAAGAGGTAGGACGCCTCCCGGGAGGTTTTCCTCTGTTGGTATGTCCACAACAAGTGTCATTGCCAGGCTACCCGTGGGCTGCCACCAGCCCGCACCGCGACGGCCTCGACCAGATTTTTGATAAAGCGCTATCACCAATGCCGGAAGAGGTACCGATACATCGACAGCGAGTTCTCTCGCTCGATCCATTGTCGACTCGAGCTCTGCATGACACTCAATGGTCTCCAGTTTCGTCACCTGTTTCAGACGTTCCGTGTCTACAATTTTCGTCATCAGAGCCTGCCTTGAATCACCGTGCGGACATGTACGAATTACTATCGTCGTACGTTCCAAATGAATGAGAGGAAACACGTTCAGCACAAGAGACCAACGAGGAAGGTCTAACGGCTTGCTTCATCAGACAAAAAGTCTGTCAAAGAGGGAAGTCTACGCGAACTAAAGACCATAGCGGGGCGTAGAAAAAGTGATGGGACGGTGGCGATGTTGACCCATGCAGCACCGGCGCGGTACCCCCCCACGAAGAGTTGGGGTCGGCATTCGGAACTATCTGAATGGCCCCAACCAACCTCCCGCTGCATGGGTCGTGGACCGCGTGCGAGTACCGCTCTTTTCACTCATTGTTTTAATCGTGGGCATATCTGCTTTCACCGCAGAGAACAATGCTGCTGCGCAGACCGTACAGCTCCCTCCACCGGCTGCTTCGTCTCTCGACAGAATTGCGCAGGCATCGCCATACGGCTATCCGCTTTCTCCGCCACCCCCTGCGTGGGATCCATACGGACCACAGGCGAGCCAGATCTACCCTGTGCCAGCGACCAACCCGGGCACCAATCCACCACCAACATGGGCCACATCTGCTGTGAATGGACAACCCGGTTACCCGGGCTACTCAACAGCACCACCGCCTATCGTTCCGACGAATCCTTCACAACCATTGCCAGTTGGCTACCCCCAACCACCGACGCAGCAAAGCGAATGGTTTCAGCAGACCTACCAGCAATCGATGCGGGCTTACCAGGGCGTGCGAGGAAGTTGGACCTACATTCTCGGAACTGGTCGAGGAAACTCCGTCGCTGTGAACGAACTTGATACATCAGCAACGTTCGCACTCCCATTTTTCATGAATTCGCCAGCAAATATTAATCAGGCTCCTCTGCTGATTACCCCAGGTTTTGGTATGCAGTTGTGGGGCGGTCCTGTATCCAATTTTGGAACAAATCCTCTAGCACCTCAACTTCCGGGAAACACCTACGACAACTTTCTTGACACAGCATGGAATCCACAATTCACACCGCTGTTCGGTGCCGAGTTAGGAATCCGCGTTGGCTTCTATACAAACTGGGACGTCTTTGTCATGGACAGCTGGCGGGTTATGGGTAGAGCAATCGGTACGTTGAATATGACACCAACATTCCAGGGCAAACTGGGGGTTATCTATCTTGATCGAAACCAAGTAAAAATATTACCCGCCGTTGGGTTTACATGGACACCAAACGCAACATCGCGGTATGACGTGTTCTTTCCAGCTCCACGAGCTATGTGGCGTTTTGGACAAACACGTCGACACGCATGGTGGGGCTATGTTGCCGGTGAATACGGTGGTGGCCGTTGGACATTTCGCACTGTGAATAGTAATGGAACAAATGGGTTTATCCAAAACTTTGACTACAATGATATTCGAATTTCTCTCGGCACAGAATGGACACCTCTTGCCACAACCGGCTTCTCTGGCAATTTTGAAATTGGCTATGCCTTCTACCGGCAACTTTTTTATGTAAACGGGTTAGGTACAAACGGATTCCAGCAAATTAATGATCTCCCGAGCACCATTATGTTTCGGTTAGGCCTTGCCTACTAACGCATGCGGAGAAGAACATGGCTTCTCAAAAGCGTGAGAACGTATCTTGGCTGATTCTCATCCTATGCCTTGCCTTTCAGCCACTTAATTCGTTTGCTTCCGACGATGAGATGATTCCTCTTCCGCCGGTCGAATCGATTGATACCAGTTTCTTTGAAAAGATCCGTTTTGCTGCACTCGGTGATCCCCAAGACCTGACCGAGCCACTCCTGCCGGATGATGTTGCTCCACCTGGTCAGCCACGCCAGGAAAATAATCCACCCGGTCGAAAACTTCCTCCTGGCGCAAAACCTGGAGCCCTTCAACAACTCATTCTTACGACGACCGAATTACCTCGGCTCGGTAGCAACGGCCTTGGCCTTGCTACGCTCGACATGAGCCTCACCCTTGGCATGCCTGCACCGACAGTTGATTCACCGCTCCTCATCACTCCCGGTTTTGGCTGGACGGTTGTTGATGAGGCTAGTGGTCCGATGGATCCTGGTCTTCCTGCCACACTCTACGAGTCATGGATTCAGGCGCGATGGATGCGGAAAATTGGTAAACGTCTGGGTGTCGATCTTGCAGTCGCACCCGGTTGGTACAGTGACTTTGTGAATGACAGTGCACAGGCATTCCGGGTCACAGGTCATGGATTTGGTGCCTGGGAGGCTCGTGAAGATCTCCGCGTTGTTGCTGGCGTCATCTACCTCGATCGTTATGACGTCAATCTCCTGCCCGCTGGCGGGCTTCTCTGGACTCCGAGCGATGATCGACGCTTTGAGTTGATCTTTCCACGACCTCGTCTTGCCTGGCGAATCAAAGAAACGTCACAGGCCGCTCAGTGGGTTTATCTTGCTGGTGAATTTGGAGGAAATCAGTGGGCTGTTCGTCGAGACTCTGGTGCTGATGACATTGTGGTCTATCACGATTATCGTTTGCTGGCCGGATGGGAGCGAAGACCTGCAGATCTTGGAATCAGCTGGCGTCTGGAAACCGGCTGGGTGACTGGTCGACTCGTCGAATATTATGTGACTGATACGGCTGACTATCATCCCAGTGACACGTTTCTCGTGCGGCTAGGCGTCTGGTATTAGGGTGCCAATATCGAGGCTAAGACAGGGCACTCTCACATGTCGTGCCGATACTGGTTTTCACCACGTTTCAAAGGTCCAATTCATGCAACCTGGTGACAACCTTCTGGTTCACTACCACGATGCAAATCTTTTGGTACTTGAAAAACCGTCAGGGCTCCTTTCCGTGCCAGGACGGGGACCCGATTTACAGGACTGTCTATCCAGTCGCATTCAGACACTCTTTCCAACAGCGCTGGTTGTGCATCGTCTCGATCGGGATACCTCAGGGCTCATGATCATGGCCCTTGATAAAGCGTCGCAGCGAAATATCAGTCTTCAGTTTGAAGAACGCAAAGTTCACAAAGTGTACGAGTGCATTGTGCAGGGAACCCCTGCAGAACACTCAGGGTGTATTACACTGCCGATCGGACGCGATCTGACACGGCCGCCGCGTTACAAAATTGATCACGAAAACGGACGCTTTTCCGAAACATCGTGGAGCATACTCGAAAACCAGAACGGTCAGGCTCGTCTTCGGATTGAACCACGCACAGGTCGTTCTCATCAAATACGGCTTCATCTTGCTTCTGTCGATCATCCTATTCTTGGTGATCCGTTATATGCAGATGCTACTGCTCTTGCAGCTGCAGATCGACTTCTGCTTCATGCTCGAGAAATACAGTTTTCACATCCATTGACCGGGAAAATCATGTGTTGGAAATCCTCCTGCCCGTTCTAATTCGACCGCATCATGATGAATCCACAAATGCTCGTACTGCTTGCAGAAACGCCTCTGTATTCTCGACGTGCACCCAGTGACCAGCGTTCTCAATGACTTGTCGATGCGCCGCTGGGAAAAAGTGTTGAATGACTTTCGCATGCTCGGGGCCAACAAAGGTTGAGTGTGCTCCTTCAAGGAAAAGAGTCGGGCGAGAAAACTGACGACTATGTACCGAATCCGGCCAATCAAGAATCTGATCAAAATACCTCTCAATAACATCAAGATTGGCTATCCACGTAAGTCCCTCTGGCCGACTCATAATATTTGTCAGTAAGAACCCTCGAACTTTTGGATCGGGAATCGTATCCGTGAGAGCCAGCTCGACGTCTCGACGATGAGAAAGTGTCGTAAGCGGCACTTTCTGCATCGCATGAACATAGTCAATCGGTGTGCCAGAAGAGCGTGCTGGTGGAATATCAACAACAATGAGTCGATCCACAAGATGTGGCCACATCAGTGAAAGGTACATTGCTACTTTGCCACCCATGCTGTGACCAAGAACAAGAGCCGGTTCGGAACACTCCTGCTCAATAAGAGTGGCGACATCTTCAGCCATAGATGGGTAGTCATGGACACCATTCCATGGGCTTTCACCATGATTGCGAAGATCAACTGTCAGGACTCGAAACCTGCCTGAGAGTTGCCGGGCTATTGATGACCAATTTCTTTTTGAACCAAAAAGACCATGTAAGATCACAAGTGTCTGGCCTTCTCCGATACCATTGTGAGATAACTTGACTGACACGGCTTTTCCAAAGTGAAGTTGATTTGAGTTGCTTTGTTCATCTGACGGAGCAACCAAAACATAGAATACCAGTAGGAACTTTTCTCATGCGAGCGGTGATCCAACGCGTCTCAAAAGCATGTGTCACGATAGGCCAAAACGAAACAGCCACCATTGGCAGAGGACTCCTTATTTTCTTGGGTGTGGAAGCCGGTGATACATCAGTAGACGTACAGTGGCTTGCTGGAAAAATTGCTCGACTGAGAATCTTTCCGGACGAACAAGAACGGATGAACAAGGATATCCAAGACATTCAGGGTGACATTCTTGTCGTCAGTCAATTCACACTCTTTGCAGACACTCAGAAAGGCAATCGACCGAGTTTTTTTCAGGCTGCCAAGCCGGATGAAGCGATACCACGCTACGAAGAGTTTCTCCAAAAAATAGAACTTCTCACTGGGAGTGCACCGGCTCACGGAACATTTGCTGCTGATATGCAGGTTGCTCTTATCAATGATGGACCGGTCACGATTCTGATCGATTCTCAAGAGAGCATGAAAGAAGCATCATCAAAAATGGATTCTTGAATTTCAAAAGTAGAGCATCATGGTCCGATCATCCTTCTAAGCGATACCAGACAGGACTGCTGCGCTCAAATCATTTGATTGAGAAGAAGGGCTTCTCTCGAGGTCACACGCTTTGCTTCCGTTTGTGTTTCCGTACTGTCTTAGTCCATCACAATGATCTTGCCGAACATGACTGAGTGGAATTTGCACTGATAGAAGAGTTCGTCTGGTGCGTCCTGCGGAACCACCCATTGATACTCACCACTTGTCTGCCCATTGCCTGAAAAGCCACGACTATAGATATCTGCCGACTGATGGCCATTGCCCATGGTCTGTAGATAGAAGGGATGGCTTGGTGTATTCAGATTGAATGTGTAGGTCTGACCGCGACGAACAAAAAGTATTGGATTCTTTACACCATTGATTTCATATGCGCCGACTACTGCAGCAACATTCACTATGCTTGCTATTTCACGACCGGAGATATCAAGACTTGGGGATGACTCATTCTGCAGCGAATTAAATATGCCATTAATTCTCCATGTTTCATCAGTCAGCAAGCGATGCGTTGGCTGGTTACCATCTGCCACTAAAGACTGTAGCAGCAAGGCATTCGCTGAATTACTTGTATCCACACCAACAACAGTGTGTCCAAAGAATGCCTGAGGCACCGGTTGTCCTTGATAGAGCACTGGCTGAGTATCGACATACAGATTATCAGCACTGTCCTTAGCCAAAATAGCTCCGGAATCGTCAGCAATAGTATCAAGGACCATTATTTGAAACGTCTGTTGAACAGTGGCATTATCGTCCGGAGTCCCAAGTTCATTATCCAGCCCACCATCTTCGACTGTCACGATAATCGAGGCTGTTCCACTCTGATTGGCAGCTGGTGTAAAAACGATACCCCCTGTTGGATTCGGTGAGTTGTAGTTCATGACTGGATGAGGGATCAGGCCAGTGTTGTTGCTTGTGCTGGTGATCTGAAGAGGCTGAGATTCCCCATTGCCAGCAGTAATGCCTGTCAGATTGATCGTCTGCCCTGGGTTGTCTTCGTTGATTCTCACATCACTTATGGCATCGAGTGTCGGAGTATCGTTGAATACATCGACCTCGCTCACTGCAATAGTAAAAGACTGCTCGAACGATAGCCCACCCTGATCGATTGAACGCACGCGAACGGACTGAATACCTGATGAATCAAAGGTTGCATTTGTCTGCAATGCATTTCCTGAGACTCTAAAACTGTCGTTGTTTGTAGAACCAGCACCAGAAACCAGAGAGTAGGTGAACGTATCTCCTGTGTCCGGATCACTTGTCTCAAATGTGCCGACAGCAGTCCCGATGGATGCTGTCTCGGGAATAGTCGAACCAACAAGCGTTATATTTGTCGGCGACTGATTTTCAATTTCAATCGTGACAATCTGCACACCTGCTCCATTGACTGCAACATCTGCCAGTGTTGTCGATTGACCGTTGAGTCGCGCGGTAATGTCATAACTGCCGTCAAATAATCCTTCGGGGGCAATCCATTCACCATTTGCATTTACTGTTTGACCGACAAGATTCGGCTTCCAGTCCCCATGCACTAAATTAAACCACGGAGCAGCTTCTGTCTTGGTGTTCCAGTCCGCGTCAAACAGCGGTGCATTCCCTCTCCAGTGGCCGGTGTCCCAGAATCCCCACATGATGAATCCATCAACTGATTCATGCTCGAAAGCTGCCTCGAGCATATCCTGAAAAATTTGTTGCTGCTGTGCTGGTGTTAATTGGTCGGCGTCGTCACGAGAATCAAACTCGGTGATTTCAATTGTCAGCCCAGTCTCCGCAAGAATATCAAGCCGCCGGACAATGTCTGCTTTCGTAATGGTATTTAGCGCAATATGTGCCTGCAGACCAATGCGATCAATCGGGGCACCTGCGGCAAGCAGGCTATTAATTAAATCACGATATTGAATCGTCGCTGCATCATTTGCTGAATTCAGGATGTTGTAATCATTGATTAACAGCCTCGCATCGGGCCGAATCGCACGTGCGCGGATAAAATAATCTGCCCATGCCTCAATATTCGACGTGTAGATACCAGCCGTTTCAAACGTGTCGGAGTAATGCGTGACGTGCAGTGGTTCGTTTAAAACATTCCAGTCTGTGATAGTAACGCCAGGTCCAGAATCACTATAAAAATTCATAATGCCTGTTGAACTCAGACGATCTGTAATTAATTCATCATGGAAATCTTGAGCGCTAAATGTCGCGCCAGCACGATATTCTGCTGGCGTGGGCCATTCTGGTTTTTCCCACACAACATGGACGGCTCCTGCTGTCAGGCCGTTTGCAAAGGCAAGGGCATACGCGGCATCCGGATTTGCTGACCCGTTGCCGTTAAATGCTTGCCATTGCAGATCATTACCCGGCACAATGTGATTGAAATTATTGATGACAGCAGATCGATAGTTCAGCACGTCTTGCCACGTTGGCGTGTAGCGATCCTGACCCAATGACGTTAAATTTGGCAGGAGACCTTGTTTCTTCTGATCGGTATACCCATCAAATTCGGCCTGTGTCACCGCAAGAAGTGGGCCACGGATTTGGGTTCCAAATCGAAACGCATGCTGCGTCATACCAACATCGACTGTCGCATCAGGAAGCGGATTGCCGAGTTGATCAACCACCCGAATCGTGACATCTGACTTCCTGTGAGAAAGGCTATCGCTTGGGCTCAACGTTCCAATCGCAAAGACTTTCTGGCCGGTTCCATCGTTGGGGTTTGTAACAATAAGTGTTTGAGAACTTTCAGAAGCCGATGCAGACAATGTGACTGAAAGATCAAGCGTCGATGCACTTGTACGGCTGAATGAATTGAGTGTCGTGCCCGGTCCGGTAAGTGTGACTGTTGCCGCTGGGTCAAAATTTGATCCCTGCACTGAAATGCTGATTGTTTCTCCAACGACCATTGCTGCAGTTTCAGAAATCACAACCTGATCAACTACTGGGATTGCTGATGATGCCGTGGTATCGACCGTGATGACATAATTCCCGTCCTGACTCACCGTGACGTTCGCCACTGAAGAAACACCATTGGCTTCCGCAGTAAACTGATAGTCGCCGTTATACAGACCAATTGGTGCTACCCATTCACCAGTGCCACTTACTGCTTCATCAACAAGATCTGGTTTCCACTGACCATGAACAAGGTCAAACCAGGGAGCAGCCTCCGGTTTGACATTCCAGTCGGAATCAAAAAGTGGAGCGTTGCCGCGCCAATGAACTTTATCCCAGACGCCCCACATGATGAATCCGTCCACAGACGGATGAGAAAATGATGCTTCGAGTATGTCGCGAAACATCCGCTCCTGCTCAGTGGCATTGAGTTGGGGCGTATCCGCGTCATCGCGCATATCGAATTCACTGATCTCTATCGGAAGTCCTGTTTCCGAAAGAATATCCAGTCGGCGAATAATATCTTCTTTCGTGATGTCGTTCCGGGCAATGTGCGCCTGAATACCTATGCGATCAATCGGCGCACCGGCATCTAAAAGGCTTTGAATGAGATCACGATATTGAATTGCAAAGTCATCATTCTGAGAATTAATAACAGCGTATTCATTTATAGAAAGTGTGACATCAGGACGAACAGCATCGGCTCGCAAAAAGTAATCTGCTAATGCCTCGACTTCACTCGTATAAATTCCCGCGTCAACAAAAACCTGTTGATAATAATTTTCGTGGAGCGGTTCATTTAATAGCTTCCAATCATCAATCTCTGGGGAACTACCTGTTTCGCTGAATTGCTGTAAAACGCTCGATGGCCCAAGACGCGCATCGATCAAGGCGTCGTGAAATGCCTGTGCATTTGGACTCGATGCCGAACGATACGCTTCAGGAGTTGGCCATCTGTCCTTCTGCCACACAACAGACGCTGCTGTCACACTCTGACCATCAGCCGTTGCTCGATTGACAGCTGCTTCTGGCACCGAAGTACCACTATTTTCAATTGCAACCCATTGCAGACCTGTCGTTGGCACGACGTGATTGAATGTGTCAAGGACTGCATTGCGATGATTCAGGACATCTGTCCACGTGGGAATAAATCGAGGAATATTAAAGTTATCTTCTAGGTCGGGCGTCAACGCCCTGCGCTGAGTGTCATTCAGAGCATTAAATTCTTCTTCCGTAATGGCATACAACTGGTCACGAACTTGTGTGCCGAACTTAAATCCATGGTTGGTCATCTGCACATCAAGCGTCGCTTCTGGTAGTGGATTGCCAAACTTGTCTTGAACCGTCACTGTGTAATCAGACAATCGATGACCGAGGCGACCATAGTTTTGGATTTCCAGACCACCTATCTCGAGTACTTGTTCAGCAAAGCCTGCATGAATGACAAACTTGTAGCCACCGTTACCAACAGATGATCCAACCTCGATTTTCGTTGAAAAGTGTTGCCATTGAGTGTGGCCACTAATTGGTATTGTTACTAACTTGTTGTTCGTACCATTTTCTTGCAAATATGCATTTGCTTGCACTGTTGCCGTGCCTTGGGCAGGTTCCCCACGCGCATAAAAGCTGACAAAAACTACATCGTCTTGAGCAAGGGCACCTGTCGGATTCAGTGCTACATTAATATTCCAAACATTCGTTGGTACGGTCGGTGTTTCTAAACGAATATAGTTGTCGAAAGGCATAGTCTGGTCGTCATTGACTTGTACGCTTAAGGTCGCAGTATTGGATGCACTTCCTCCTAGGACATAGTTATCTGCTGGCTGTGCGTCAGGCAGCAGACTTGTTCCACCTGGTGGTATGGAACGTGTTGGAGAGGAAAGCTGACTTATAGATAACTGTGATACCGATCGCGTAACGGCTATCTGATCAGAAGTGTCCTGTGCTTGAGACACCAACAGATCGTCACTGAGACTACCCACCTCTGTTACAGAAAGAACTTGTCTCTTTTCAAGATATTCGACATGCACATGTAATTGCGTATATCTCTTGCCGGTCCTGTTTTTCTTGTGTCTTTTTTTTTGGAAATGATTCATCTCAAATCACCGGCCTACAAGAAACTCGACTACAGCACATGCAATCGAATCATTACAAGGAAATTGAGAATGTCCCCCAACTGCTCACGAACCCCCAGAACAACATTGAATTATCACCTATTCAACGAACAGAAACAACGGCAAGGGCAGCTAGGTGGAAAGAGAGCATGCAAGCATGCTTTTTCATACTGTCAAAGTAAGAATTACTGAGAGAATTTCATTCATTGAGACTGCTGTTTTGCTCGTTCCTTGGCCTTTCGGGCTTCATACGCTGCGATCACTTTCTCTGGATTGTCCTCAAACATGCTGAGACAACCCTTGCAACAGACCCAATAGGTTTCACCTTGGTAGGACACCTGTTGATTACCCTCTCCTCCGGTTACAACGCATTCATTTATCGGACGCGAACGTGTTGCAAAAACAGTACCTTTGCGTGTGTATCCAAGTGTTGCTCCCTGCTGAAGGCGTTTTATATTTGAACCATACTGCAGTGTGAGTACGAGACGTTTATTGTCTGCAAGTGTTTTAATCAGAAGTCGTGCCGGACGACTTGGCTCAATGACATCATTGACTAATTCAAGTTGCTGATTTTCATCAATAAAGCCTGTAAAGGTTTCAACTGCTTCTGATTCAGTGTGCTTTGCCTCAAGCATAAACATGTTGTCTTCTTTTCCGGGAACAATGCGGCCGCTTGTGAAATAACGACCAGGTGTCAATTCAAACACAATGGCTGGTACACCCTCATCAAACGACCATGCCCATTCAGACTCTGCTGACCAACGGGCGCTGCCACCTAACTTCTGCATCGCAACCCCCTTCCAGCCGCCTATAAAATTCTGAAGGGGCATGAGCTTTTCTTTTTGTGCTTCCTGATCATCCTGAGAAATCTCTTTCCCAAGAAGAATGCTGAAGCGACACTCGCAACAAGTAGCGACGATCACACAAGACAACGTTATCTTGT
This sequence comes from Pirellulales bacterium, assembly GCA_016776925.1. Classification (GTDB taxonomy): domain Bacteria; phylum Planctomycetota; class Planctomycetia; order Pirellulales; family UBA1268; genus UBA1268. The sequence goes on from JADHSL010000047.1 coordinate 11,538, forward strand.
GAAAGATGGTTTTCCACTGAGGTTTGGGTTGCTGACAAAATTGTCCAAAGTCAGAATTGCACATTGTTGAAGAATGGGCTCCAAAAAGACGAATTATCTATTTTGTTACTTCCGTATTTCATTCTACAAGATGGCAGGCCACTTGATGTCCTGTGTCAATGGTTCGCATCCTTGGAACTTCTGTACGGCACCGATCCTCACTGAATGGACAACGAGTATGAAATGGACATCCTGACGGTGGGTTGATTGGGCTCGGCATCTCCCCCGACAAAACTGTACGTTGCCGCGACTGCTCTCGCGTAGGATCCGGTATCGGTACAGCAGATAACAGCGCCTGTGTGTAGGGATGCTGAGGACGGTCAACGATTGTTTGAGCATCGGCCAATTCAACAATTCGTCCAAGATACATAACCGCAATCCGGTCACTCACATGACGAATAGCAGCAAGGTCATGCGCAATAAAAAGAAGCGTAAGGCCCAGTTTTTCACGCAGCTCTGATAATAAGTTCATGATCTGCGCCTGAATCGAAACATCCAGCGCGCTAATTGGTTCGTCGGCTACTATAAAATCAGGCCCCAAAGCCAGTGCCCGAGCAATGCCAATTCTTTGTCTTTGTCCGCCAGAAAATTCATGGGGATATCGACGCATGCACCGAGGATCCATACCGACTGTCATAAGGAGGTGCTGAATTTTTTCTCGTCGTTGGGTTCCTTGAACCACATCAAAGTTCCGCAACGGTTCTGACAAGATAGTCTCAACTGTCATTCTTGGATTCAGAGATGCAAATGGATCCTGGAAAATCATTTGCATGCGACGCCTGAGGTCAAGAAGTCGGTGATCCCATACCCACTTCTGACCTTTTTTCCTCCAAAATTCATGGATTGGCTCTTCATCGAACACTACATGACCACGAGTTGGTCGCACCAGTTGGAGAACTGCACGACCAGTCGTCGACTTCCCACAACCACTTTCACCGACAAGTCCAAGTGTCTCTCCACGAGCCATAGAAAAACTGACCCCATCAACAGCTTTTATGTCTTTGCTGTCTTCAGAGAAAACGCTACCACGACTTGGCACACGAAACTCTACAGCCAAATCAGAGACGTCTAACAATGGTGTGTCAGGCTTACCTGTCGTGTTCATTCGTTTGCTTCTACCTCCCAGCAGGATGCACGGTGTGTCGAAGAAACTGTCTTGCTGTCGGGATATGTCTTGCGACACTGGTCTGTTGCCAGACCACACCGAGGATGAAAAGGGCAACCTGTTGGAAGATTTCCCAGATCAGGTGGTAGGCCAGGAATAGCATAAAGCGTCTTTTGAAGCGGGGTATCAATGCGCGGCATACTCTCTAAAAGCCCTCGTGTGTAGGGATGCTGTGGGTTGGCAAAGACCTCGGCTGTTGTTCCTTCCTCAACGATCCTTCCGGCATACATGACTGCTACTCGATCAGTTGTTCCAGCGACGACACCAAGATCATGTGTCACAAGCACGACTGCGGTTCCGATGGCTGTTTGCAGATCTTTGATTAATTCCAAAATCTGTGCCTGGATTGTGACATCGAGCGCTGTTGTGGGCTCATCAGCAAACAGGACTTCCGGTCCACATAACAATGCCATGGCAATCATCACACGCTGCCGCATACCACCAGAAAATTGATGTGGATATTGGTCAATTCGCTCAGCAGCATCTGGAATACCAACTCGCTCCAGCATCTCAATTGATGTCCGACGTGCAGCAGTGGGTGTTGCACCTCGGTGAACTTCTAAAACCTCTGTTAATTGACGGGCAATAGTCAGATATGGGTTCAAGGAAGTAAGCGGATCCTGAAAAATCATGGCCAGTCGCTCACCGCGAAGTTTTTCAATTTCATGCTCGGTAAGACCTAGAAGATCTGTATTACCGAAATAAATTTCACCCGTTGGATGGGAAGCCGGTGGCCTTGGAACAAGTTGCATTGCTGAAAGGCACGTGACACTTTTTCCAGAACCACTTTCACCGACGATGCCGAGTGTCTCCCCTCGCTTCACAGAAAAGCTGACGCCATCCACTGCCTTTACAAGACCATCATCAGTACGAAAATGAGTTCGTAAATTACAGACTTCAAGAATATTTTCATCACGAGTTGTCACGGGTCTTTCCTGAAGCACAAAAAACTCTTCTCAAACACAAAACCTCATCCAAAGCATAATACGAAACGTCTGAGATACATTATGATCTAATAACGGGTAAGGGACGCAGCGTAGTGGTGTGAGGCTTCTCAATCCACAAGAACAAACTCACCGAAAACAACTATCAGCTGTTTTCGACTGAATACTCATGAGTCTTCATAGAAATGCATTATGGTTCACACGATGATCCACCAAAAACAATTTTCAATTTGGTATTTGGCAATTCGTGTCTGTGACTACGGTATTGCTGGATTGTTTCAGTTACAACGCAGGCGCCGTGTTATCTTTTTTTTGATAGCCAGTATGATCATGAGCACTGGTTTTACGGCTGCAGAAGAAGACAAATGGATTGCGCTCTTTGATGGAAAGACACTCAACGGCTGGGAGAAGGTCGGCAGTGAAGAAAGTAAATGGGCAGTCATCGATGGTGCTTTAACTGGTACTGGAACACCTTCAATGCTTGTGTGTACCAAAGGGCCATTCAAAAATTTTCGGTATCGAGCTGAAGTTCGCATTAATGATGGTGGCAACTCAGGACTCTACTTTCGAGCGTCTCGAAACCCAACATTCAAAGACGGCTATGAAGCCCAGATTGATAGCACGCACAAGGATCCAATTCGTACGGGATCCCTCTATGGATTCTTAAACATCTACAAAGATCTTGTACAACCAAATGAGTGGTTTACGTATGAGTTGGAAGTTCGCGACGATCAGTGGCGTCGTCGGGACCTCACGCGAATCAGGGTGATTGTGAATGGGGATGAACTGTACGAATACCTAGACTTTTCAAAAGCTTTTACTGAAGGCCATTTTGCCTTCCAGCAACATGATCCTGGCAGCGTTGTAAACATTCGAAAAGTTGAAGTCATGCCCCTTACAAATTGAAAGTATGTTTCATGAAGTCTTGCCTATCGTTTCATTACTTATTCATATGCATCTCACTTTTCGGTAGTCTGCTGACCACGGTTGATGCTGCAGGCCCACCAAACATCTTGATTCTGTTGGGCGATGACATTGATAGGACTTCGCTTGGACCGTGGGGTGGTCAGGCTCACACACCTCACATTGATCAGCTGGCACGTGATGGCGTGCGGCTCGATTGTGTCTATGCCAATGTTGCGATGTGTGCACCATTTCGACAGGAATTTTACAGTGGTCAATGTGCCTGGCGCACCGGAGCGATGCCAAATCATTCGAAATCTGTTGCCGGAACAAAAAGTTTGCCACATTATTTACAGCCACTTGGTTACCACGTTGGCTTGCTAGGTAAAAAACATATTGGGCCACGAGATGCATACCCTTTTGACGACCTTGGTGATCTTGCAAAAGACCGTGATGCCAATGCCGATGCCGTGATGCGTGCAGAGTCATACATTCAAAAAGCAGTTCGTGCCAAGTCCCCGTTCTGTCTTGTTGTTGCTTCGAACGATGGTCATGGACCATACACACATGGTGATCGGAGTCGGTATTCTTCCGATACGATTCAGACACCACACGATGCGATCGGTACGGCTCAGTACAAGCAACAGCTCGGTGCTCATCTTGCTGAAGTCACAAACCTCGATGCCCTGTTGGGTCAACTTCGAAAGATTCTTGATAATGAAAACGTTGCCCAGAATACATTGATCATTTTTTGTTCAGAGCAAGGTAATGCATTCCCGTTCTCAAAATGGACATGTTTTGATAGTGGCTTATCTGTTGGCGTGATTGCTGCTCTGCCAGGGGTCATTCCAGCGGGAACACACAAAAACAACATGGCGTGGATTGCCGATATTGCACCTACTCTTCTTGAGGCAGCCGGTGGTGACGCAGATGAGTGGACATTCGATGGGATAAGCCAGTGGGCGAACTGGACGGGTGGCGACACCGATGTTCATCACTATACTTTCGGGGCATTTACGAATTGCAACATTCTCGATAATAAAACACGGAACTATCCAATTCGTTCAATTCGTGATGACAGATATACCCTGATCTGGTCGCCACAGTATCAAGACATCACATCCAACGTAACATTGACACAGTCTCTTCAGTGGATTGCAGACGGAGAGAGCGACAAATACCCTGATGTCGCCGCCTCGTGGGTACAACGATCACACAAAGAACCAGATGCTCTGAACAAGGCTCTCGTCCATCGTCTTCATCATCGACCCGAATGGGCTCTTTATGATCGAAAATCTGATCCACATGAGCTTCAGAATCTTGCAGAGTCCCCCGGTCATAAACAAACCTTCCAAACGCTTCAAAAAGCACTCCAAAAATGGCTGGAACGCTGGGGTGATAGTAATCCAGTCGCCACCGAAAATGCTTTTATTCAGAAACACTAAATACTCGTACTTTTCCCGTGAGGTTTGAAATGATGACTGTGTATGGCAAAGCAGCTTCCCAAATGTGTCGGCGTAGACTTCCCAACAACTGCACAGGTACTTTTCTTCGAGTCAGTACATGCCTGATAATGTGTCTCTTGGTGAGCTGCCTTGCTCGGTCTGTGCGTGCGGAGAGTCAGCCGAATATTCTTGTGATTCTTTCCGATGACATGGGATATTCTGATATCGGATGTTACGGTGGTGAGATTGAGACGCCCACTTTAAATCGACTTGCACGTGATGGCATTCGATTCACGCAGTTCTATAACACCGGTCGCTGCTGCCCGACTCGAGCAAGCTTGCTGTCTGGTCTGTATCCTCATCAGGCCGGTATCGGCCATATGATGGATGACAGAGGCTTCCCTGGCTATCGTGGAGAATTTGGAAACAACTGCTGCACGATTGCTGAGGCCCTTCAGCCTGCTGGCTATCAGAATTACATGGCTGGTAAATGGCACATCACACACGGACTCTCGCCCAAAAAAGTTGGGGACAAAAAAAACTGGCCAATCCAGCGAGGATTTGACCGGTTCTACGGGACGATTCATGGTGCCGGAAGTTTCTTTGATCCCAATACTCTTGTCAGGGATAACACCTTCATTTCGCCCTACGCTGACCCCTCCTACAAACCAGATTCATACTATTACACAGATGCGATTGCCGATCATGCTGTCCGTTTTATTCATGAGCACGATACGAAAAAACCATTTTTTATGTATGTCGCTTTTACTGCAGCTCACTGGCCAATGCATGCAAAAGAAAAAGATCTTGAAAAATATAAAGGGCATTACAAAGAGGGTTACTCAACGGTTCGAGCAACTCGTTATCAGAAGATGCTCCAGCACGGTCTTGTGACAAAGGATTCCACAACACTCTGGCCCCTCGAAGAGCAATGGGGTGAGCACGGTGAGTACTGGCCGTGGGATGAAAGAAATATGGAGGTCTATGCCGCCATGGTTGACTCGATGGATCAAGGCATTGGCAAAATCGTACAAGCCCTTGAAGCTACGAATCAATTCAACAACACACTGGTCTGCTACATGCAAGATAATGGCGGCTGCGCAGAGGGGATGGGCCGACGGAACATTGGAAAACCAAGAGCGTCAACACCACCACTCCCTCCCATGAAAGCTGACACACTGCAGGTGGACATGATTCCAAAACAGACCCGTGACGGGTATCCGGTTCGACAAGGCAAAGGTGTCTTGGCAGGTCCCGCTGATACCTACATTGGATATGGTCAGGCTTGGGCAACTGTCTCCAATACACCATTTCGGAAATATAAGCACTGGGTCCACGAAGGCGGTATTGCGACGCCTCTGATCGTTCACTGGCCTGGCGGCATTGTTGACCCTGGTCGGATGGAAGAAACACCAAGTCATCTCATTGACATTATGGCCACCGCCATTGATGTTGCTGATGCAGACTATTCAAAAAATAAGACTCCACTTGAGGGCATGAGTCTGCAGCCACTCTTTCAGAAAAAGACCTTACCAAACCGAAAGCTCTATTGGGAACATGAAGGCAACCGAGCAATTCGGGATGGAAATTGGAAATTGGTCGCTGGATTTAATCAGCCTTGGGAGCTCTACGATATTTCCAGTGATCGATCCGAACAGCACGATCTTTCCAACGAACAGGCTGACCGTGCCAAGAACATGGCTGAGGCATGGGATGCCTATGCTGCTCGAGCACAGGTCATTTCTTGGGAGACGTTTCGATCTAAGAAAAAATCAAAGGCCAAGAAAAAGTGACGTGATTTTGCACTTCTAGCTGTGCAGAGCCTTCTGGTTCATATCTTCATCCGTGGGTCTAACGCATCACGGATACCATCACCGAGAAAATTAAGTGCAAAGAGCATGATGGCCATGATGCCGCCTGGAAAAACCAGTGTCCACCAAAATACTAACATCTGATTTGCTCCATCATTAATGAGGCTTCCAAGGCTTGGCTGGGGTGGTTGTACGCCAAGACCAAGAAAAGAGAGAAATGCCTCCTGCAAAATCATTGAAGGCACTGTGAGCGTAAATGTCACAATGACTGGACCAAGTGTATTTGGAATTAAGTGTCGAAAAATAATACCTCGACTCGTTGTTCCAAGACTACGAGCTGCCAGAATGAAATCCTGCTCCTTGAGGCTCATCACTTGCCCTCGTACAACACGCGCTGTCAGCAACCAACCGACAGCCCCAAGAGCAAGGAAAAGAAGGAGCAGGCTTTTGCCGAGAATTGTGACAAGAATAATCACAAGAAACATATACGGTAATGCATAGAGAATATCGACTATCCGCATCATGAAACTATCAACAAGCCCACCGTTATAGCTTGATACAGCACCATAGATTGTGCCGATTGATGCCGCAACCAGCGCCGCAAGCACACCAACAGAAAGGCTCACGCGGGCGCCAGTAAGCACACGAACGAGGAGGTCGCGACCATAGAAGTCTGTGCCGAATGGATGCTGTAGTGACGGAGGTTGTGGACCATATGCAAGATTCTGGGTGTGTGCATCGTAGCCCCACATAATTCCAAGAAGTGCCGGACCACAAAGGCAGGCCACGCCTAGGCACACCATAATGACACCACTGGATAATGCCATATTATTTTTTCGAAGCCGCTTCCAGGCATCGTGCCAGAGTGACGTACCGGCGATGAGATCAATCTCATCCGATTTGGTTCCAGCCACAGTTTCCTGTTGGAGACTCTTCATGAAACATCAATCCGTGGATCGAGAAATCCGTATAAAATATCCACGACAAGATTCATGAAAAGAAGAAAAAATGCATAGAGCAAGACGATGCCCATAACAAGAAAGTAATCCCGATTAAAAGCTGCATCGACGAAGTACGGCCCAATTCCTGGAACATTGAATATTTTTTCAACCACAACACTTCCTGTGAGCATGCTGGCAACAGCGGGCCCGAGGTAACTTACAACTGGTAACAGAGCACCACGAAGCATATGCCGCCAAACAATAAGTCTTTCAGAAAGACCTTTTGCTCGTGCTGTACGAATAAAGTCGCTACGAATCACCTCAAGCATTCCACCGCGAGTAAGTCGTGCTATCGAGGCTGCATAAATCGTTCCGAGTGTAAGCCCTGGTAACACTACATGCTGCCAATCGCCCCAACCAGCTGGGGGCAGCAAATGCAACCGGAGAGATACCACCAATACAAGTAAGGGGCCAAGGACAAAGCTTGGCACACTGATGCCAACCAGGGCAGCGGTCATTGCAGCATGATCCCATACTGTATTTTGTCGAATGGCTCCAATGATTCCTGCTGTAATACCTACAAGTAATGACCAAAGCAGCGCGACGGCAGCTAACGTAAGGGTGACTGGAAAACCGTTTGCAATGATCTCATTGACTGTCCGCTGTGGATACTTTGTCGAAAGCCCAAGATCTCCTTTCAGAAGATTACCAAGGTATCGAATGAACTGTTCTGGGAGTGGCTTATCAAAACCATACTTTGCCTCAAGTTTCTGACGAATCTCAGCAGGTATTTCCTTCTCACTCGAAAAAGGCGAACCAGGCGCTAATCGCACAAGGGCAAATGATGCTACGACGATAACCAATACGGTTGGTACGAGTTCCAGCAATCGTCGAGACAGAAGACGAATCATTCATGCACCTGTACGTCTTTCCGTAACTCGCTCACAGGATCACTGATTTCCTCATATGATTCATCAATCCACATGTATTTCCAAGGATGTCGGTCCTGGTGATTTCCCCAGATACCTCGTACATATGGCTTAATCAACTGTGTTCGCGTGTACACATAAAGAGGAATCAAGGGCTGCTCCTCAAGAGCAAACGCCTCTGCTTTTCTTAATATCTTGAGCCGCTCTTCTGGATCATTGTGTTGATTGGCTTGCTCTAACAAAGCGTCATATGCCTTACTTGACCAGTTCGAGTGATTGTTTCCACAGTCACCGGTAAGAAGCTCCAAAAATGTATATGGATCTGCA
>JADHSL010000048.1 GCA_016776925.1 Pirellulales bacterium
CTGCCACCCCCAGAAGAACAGCCTGAACGGGTTTTTGGCATTACCTTCCCGAATACTCTTTTTCAGTTTGAAGTTCTCTGTTTTGACCGGTTCACTGGCAAAAAGCTCTGGCAACAGACTGCAACTGAAAAAGTTCCCCATGAAGGCACTCATCACCATGCCGACTTCGCCTGTGCATCACCTGTGACTGATGGAGAGCGACTGTACTGCTGGTTTGGCTCTGCAGGGATGTACTGCTACAGCCTTGATGGAACATTGCTCTGGAAACGGGACCTTGGAGAAGTTCGCGTCGGAGCCAGCCTCGGTGAAGGATGCTCTCCTGTCCTTCATCATGGACGAATTATTATTGTACGTGATCATTCTGGCCAATCATCGATAGAGGTCCTTGAAGCTGCAACCGGTCAAACCGTCTGGAAACGTACCCGCGATGAGAAAAACGCATGGGCAACACCTAAAATCTTTACAAAAGATGGTGAACGAACGCAGGTTATCACAGCAGCTTCAAATTTCATTCGCAGCTACGACCTTGATACCGGAGAGGTCATTTGGCAATGCAGTGGTTTGACCGGAAACGTTACGCCTTCACCAGTCATCTATAACGACATGGTCATCTGCATGAGCGGCTATGAAGGCCACTCTGTCATGGCTTTAAAACTCGATTCGAAGGGTGATGTTTCTGGAAGTTCTGCAGTTGTTTGGTCAGGCGACAAAGGAACTCCATACATTCCATCTCCACTCCTATTTGATGACCAGTTGTATTTCACCCAATCCAACAAGGGAATTCTTACTTCTTTAAATGTCACCACTGGTGAAGCAATCATCGAACGAACACGCCTGCCTGATATTCAAAATATCTATGCGTCTCCTGTTGGTGCCAACAGCCATGTTTATTTTGCCGGCCGAACTGGTGCTATTGTCGTACTCAAACACACAAATGAATTGAATGTTGTTGCTACGAACAAACTTGATGATGAATTTAATGCCTCACCTGTACCAGTAGGCGACTGCCTTTATTTGCGGGGCCGGCAGTATCTGTACTGCATTGGTGAAAACAAAAACAACTAACTGCACTATCTGATTGTGAGAGGATACTATGAAAACCAAACGAGTTTTTTGCCTTGGTGGGAAAGATGCCATGAAAAAAAGTGTGGTTCTATTTTGCTCTAGTCTTACTGTACTGCTCAGTTGCGCTTTCAGCCAAGCAGCAACGATTCAAGGGACTGTCGTCAATGAAAAGAACATGCCCGTTGAAGGTGTCATGGTTTCAGCAATTGACACTGAGCATCGAAAATGGACATCTGTATTCACCAAACCGGATGGCTCTTTTACCATTGATGGGCTCAGGAATTGTAATTATCGGCTCCGTACTCGCCTCATGGGGCTCGCAGATACCTGGCTGAGCAGCGTGTCTGCGAACACAGATAATCTTCACATCCAGACACGCCCAGCAGTTGGTGAAGAGCTCGAATTACAGCGACCTGCAAACAGTGCCTTCAGCATGTTGGATTTTGAGGATTCACATGCCAAGCTCAATTTCAAAATGATGTGTTCCTACTGCCATCAAGTTGGAACCGTGGGTTTTCGAACTCCAGAAGAGCCTGTTGACTGGGAAACCATGCTCAGGCGAATGGATGGATTCGGTGGGCTGTTTCCACATACAAAAGAAACCATCATTCCTCGACTGATGGAAACGTACAAAGGAGACGCCGTCAAACAATGGCCAACTTTTGTGCCACCACCAGCTCCAACAGGGCTTGCTGCTGCTGCCACAATAACAATGTGGGAAATGGATGAATTGCTCCAAGGATCGTTTCATGATCTGGAACTTGGCCGCGACGGAAGAGTCTATGCGGTCAACATTCAAAACGGAAAGTTGATTGCACTTGATACCGAATCGGGTGAGCAAACAACGTACAAATATCCGAGAGGAGCCTACGGCCCTCATTCAATTGAAACAGCCAATGATGGAAGCTTGTGGACGACCATGTGCGCAAGTGGCAAGATGGTTCGCTTTGATTTCAATACTGAGCAATTTGAAACCTACAGCAGCGCAGAGGCACCAAAGACACGTGGGAATTACCCACATACATTACGAATAAATCCGAGTGATCCTGAAGGATTGATTTGGTACACCGATGCCGGCTCCAATTCATGTTTTTCGATTCATCCAACAACACACGTCGTCAAAGAATACAAACTCCTTGATGCTGGTCAGGCGACTGCCGCTGGTCGTGGTGAGTCACGAGGCATTACACCCTATGGCATCGATTTTTCTCCCGTCGATGGAATGATCTGGTATTCCAAGCTCAATGGCAACCGGATTGGACGAATTGACCCGTCGGTCGATGATGGCGCGATCAAAGAGTGGAACCCGCCTTTTCGTGGACCACGTCGGCTTCATGTAGCACCTGATGGCATGGTCTGGGTTCCTGGCTTTGGGTCGGGTGTATTTGGAAAGTTTGATCCCACGACCGAACGCTGGACTGTCTACGAGTTGCCTGATGCTGAAAATCAGATTCCGTATGCATTAAATATCGATAAGGACGGCATTGTCTGGGTCTGTGGTACTGGAAACGACACAATTAACAGGTTTGACCCCGTCACTGAAACACTTGTTGAGTTCCGTTTACCAACCCGCGTCTCATACACACGTGAAATTGAATTTGATGATGAAGGCAATGTCTGGACCAGTACATCTGGACCAGCCCGTCATATGGAACGAGGCGTTGGAGCTGTGATCCGTATTTCGTTCCCTGACACGCTGCCAACACATGGTGGCACGCAGCTCATCGCAAAAACATACGACGGGAATCATGATGTGGGTAATCTTGCTGTGGTACCAAAACGCAGGCCTCCGAATCAGGGCCTGTTTCAAAAAATTGGTCAATCTCCATTACCAGCTGCCTACCATGGAAAAAATCATCAAGAATATGTTGATGCACGGATGACTGAAATCAGTTCATCGCAACGACAACAGGTGAACAAGTTGTGGCAACAGTTCCGACGCCAGAATCCAAAGCGAAGCCGTGATGGCCAAATGTTTATTCGTATTCTAGAACACGTCGGGAGTACCGAGCCGGATGCTATTCCAACCAGAAAGTTTGTAAAAAAATGGAAGCAGAATTATCGAGAGCTGATTACACAGGCAAATCATTTAGAGAATCGATCTCTCGACAATGGCCGATACGTTTTCGAACAGGCAGCCTGTAGCCGGTGCCATTCGATTGAAGGAAAGGGTGCAAAATACGGCCCAGACCTAACAGCGGTCTCAAAACGCTTTCAGGGCGGCAAGCTTCTGTTGCAGCTTGTGAATCCATCTCAAGAGATTCATAAGGATTTTAAAACACAGATGATCCTTGTTGATGATGGTCGTCTTCTGACTGGCTTAGTAGTCAATGAAACACCGGACCATGTAGAGATCGTACAGAACCTGCTTCGACCGGAGAACATTGAGCGAATTCAAAAGTCAGCGATTGAGGAACGAAAGGTTGCTGACGTTTCCAGCATGCCGAGTGGATTGCTCGATACCTTTACGGCTGAAGATATTCTTGACCTTTTGGCATTTGTCGAGTCCTCAAAGGCTATTCCAGCTACAAACCAATGAGACTATTTCGATATCTTCTCCGAAAGTATTTCGTCGCATGGGCGTATCTGCTTGCTACCCACATGCCGTTTGTACATGCGGAAAATGATTTTCATGCAGTTGAAAATCTGGTTCAAACAGCCTGTGTCTCGTGTCATGATGCAGAGACAGCGACACATTTGAACTTAAACGCCATCGATAAACCGTACGCGTCACCGGAAGCGTTCCAGCAATGGGTACTCATATTCGATCGTATTCAGCGTCGAGAAATGCCTCCACCAGATTCTTTCGTGCCAAGTGATGAAGCGAGGCATGCCGCATTATCGACACTTAAAAAAGAACTTTCACAAATAAATAAACAGGCACGAAAACAGAATGGAAGAGTGCCCTCAAGGCGGCTGTCACGCCGTGAGTACGAACATACGCTCCATGATCTTCTGGGCATAGGTGGTGAAATTGCAAAATATCTCCCACCAGAAGATGAGTCAGGAGCGTTTGATGTAGTGGCGGCGAATCAGGAAATGTCCAGCGTCCACGTGAAAGGTTTTCTCAAAGCAGCCGAAGCCGCTCTTGATGAAGCAATTGAGTTGGGTCCAAAACCAAATATGAAACGTGAGCTTGATTATGCAAACTCGCGATACATGCAAATGTGGTTTGAACGACCCGTCCGCCGTGGTGGTGGCACAGTGTTTCGAGACAATGATGATCTCATCATGTTCCGTGGTGAAAACCACAACCTACGATCGGATGCAAATGGCCTGCGATTTTCTGCTCCTGGACGATATCGGATTACGGTCACCGGCTCTGCGTATCAGCCGCGCTCGTCGGTGACCATGAGCCTCAAACGCCAGAATGATATTCAGGGTAATAGTGAACTCTTTGCCGCATGGGATGTGACAGAGAAAATGCGAACTGTTTCAACGATTCACTATTTCCGGCCAGATGATTACTTTTATGTCAGTGCTGATGAACTTGAACCGGCACCTGATGGCAAACTCATTTACAACTCTCAACCTGCAAGTGAGTTCAAAGGAGAGGGCGTACGGGTTCGTGAGGTGCTTGTTGAAGGTCCGCTGGAAACTACGTGGCCTCCACGCCGAACACGATCCCTGTTCCCAGGTGTTGAATGGGAACGGACTGTAAATAGAAGATCGTACAGACCCGTTACAACAAAATCTCATTACCAACATATTCGTGACGCTGTGGCAGCGCTTGCCCCCAGAGCCTTTCGAAGACCAGTCACTAAGAAAGAAATAACGGAGCTGACCAATCTCGCTATCCCGAGCCTCGAAGCCCGGCGTGGGTTTCTTGCCAGCGCTCGCATTCCATTAACAGCGATCCTCATTTCTCCACATACGCTCCTTCTGACGAACGATTTGCAGAAAAATAAGTCGAAGCTAACCGACCATGCGCTTGCCTCTCGACTTTCATATTTTCTCTGGCGAAGCCCTCCTGACGAAGAGTTACTTCGATTAGCGAGCGAGGGAAGGCTCTCTGATTCAAACACGCTGTCTACTCAGGTAGATCGACTCTTGGCTGATAAAAAAACCCAACTCTTTATTCATGATTTTACAGATCAGTGGTTCGAACTCGATCAGATTGATGCAACGACACCTGATATAAAACTGTACCCTGAATATGATGATGTCTTACGTCGAGCAATGCTTGCTGAGACACGAGATTTTTTCTCGTATCTGCTGAAAGAAAATCTGCCAATCCATAACCTGATTGACTCCGACTTTACATTCCTGAACCGCCGTCTTGCTGAACACTATGACATCAAAGGCGTATTCGGCGAAACGATGAGGAAAGTCTCCCTGGACGCATCGAGCCCTCGAGGCGGTATTCTTGGACATGCCTCAATTGCAAAAGTGACTGCAAATGGGAGTGTCACAACGCCCGTCAAACGTGGTAATTTTATCCTTACGCATGTGCTGGGGCTCCCACCAAACCCACCACCGCCAGACATTGCCACAATTGAACCAGATACACGAGGCACTACCACCATTCGTCAGATGCTTTTAAAGCATCAGTCGGTTGAAACATGTGCTAGATGTCATCAGCATATCGATCCACCAGGTTTCGCAATGGAAGGCTTCGATCCGGTTGGTACGTACCGGCAGCAATATCGCATTGGTAAAAATATGAAACAAAGTCTTCAACCTGGATTACGATTAAAGCGAGTGAGTTACAACTCAGGCCCGCGTGTAAACACGTCTGGGGTCACAGTCGAGGGCGATGTTTTCCAAAACATTCGTGACTATCGCAAATTACTTCGTGAATCCAGCAAACAAATTGCACGAAATACTCTCTCACAATTGATCATTTTCGCGACGGGTGGTGACATTGAATTTTCTGATCGTGATGAAGTCGAACGCATTCTTTCTGCGACACAAAGCGACGGATATCCTCTCCGAAGTCTTGTCCACCACGTTGTTACAAGTCCCCTGTTCAGGAATCGATGATGCACACACCGCTCTCACGACGCACAGCACTAAAAGCTTCTGGAATTACAGTTGCCTTGCCTCTTCTTGAATCCATGAGCATGGCAATTGGTGGGAATAACGTGGCACCACCCAAGCGGATGGTGTGTATCTGTAACACGCTTGGCCTCCATGCACCGTCCTTATTTCCTGCGACAACAGGTAACAACTACGAAAGCACCGAATACCTAGACATTCTTCAACGTCATCGCAAGGAGTACACGCTATTCGCAGGTCTTTCACATCCAGACCAGGTAGGGAAAGATCCTCACGACACCGAGATGACCTTCCTCACATCTGCAAGAAACCCTGGCCTCGGAGGTTTTCGAAACACGATTTCAATTGATCAGTTTGCTGCCGAAAAAATTGGAAATGTGACAAGATACCCATCTGTCTCACTGAGTAGTAACAGAAAGAAAAGTCAATCTTTCACAAGAAACGGTGTGATGATTCCTGCTGATGATATGCCGTCTCAGGTGTATACAAAATTATTCTTACGTGGAAGTCAAAAAGAAATCAGACAACAGAGGCAACGCCTAGCAGATGGCCATAGCATTCTCGATAGTGTGATTGAGCAGATACGATCAATAGAGCGCACAACACCCAGCGCCGATAAACGTCAACTTGAACAATATTTTGACTCCATTCGGGTTGCGGAAACAGAATTAAATAATTCCGAAGTATGGCTCGATCGACCGAAACCCAGTGTTCAGACGGCACCTCCAGAAAATATTGCCGACCCATCTGATTTAGTTGGTCGTGTACGGTCGCTTCTCAACCTCATTCCACTTATTCTCCAGACAGATTCATCACGCGTGATATCTGTTGTTATTCAGAGTGACCATGGGACTCCAAATATTGAAGGTGTGTCCGATGGTCATCACCCTCTTTCTCACCATGGACAAGACCCGGAGAGAATCACACAGCTCAAGATTATTGAAATGGAAATTCTTATGTGCTTGAGTAATTTCCTTGATGGTTTGAAACAGCCATCTGAAAATGGATCGGGTTTACTCGAGCAGACCTCAGTTCTCTTTGGCAGCAACCTAGGAAATGCAAATGCTCACGACCCCAGAAACCTTCCGATCATTCTGGCTGGTGGAAAGCACAAGCATGGCCGGTTTATTCAGCACAACAAAAAAGACAATGTTCCTCTATGCAACCTGTTTGTATCCCTTCTTCAATCAATGGGCATTGAGTCCGATCAATTTGGATCAAGTACCGGGACACTCGATATTTAGGGTATCTTGAGTAGTGCGAGAAGCTCGAACGGCTTCTTGTTCACACAAATACCAATTTGTTGTTACTTAAACGTATGAAACAGTAACACGCTTTGTAGAAAACAATATCAGTCCCTTCAGTATCATTGATTTGTATCATGAAATTTTTCTTTTCATTCGTAAGCTTTATCTTGATTTGCAATTGTGCAGATTCCATTCAAGCAGAGTCGCCTCAATCAAAACCCATCAGTCTTGCCACAATTGATGGTCGAGATTGGCTTGTGGACTCACATGGCAATCCATTCTTTGCTCATGGCATTACACATGCCAGCAACAATCGCGATGCGTTTGATTACACAGCGTTTTCCACTGCCTGTAAGCGGCTTGGTTTCAACGCCTACGGATACGGCTGTCCTCCTCAACTGCGAGGTGACATGCCCTACGTTGAAAGCTGGAACCATCTTGTTCCTATTTCGACCTATCGAGATGCCGGAAGCTTTCATTTCATTGATATTTTTGATCCAAAAGAACAAAAGCGGCTCGAGGTTGAAGTGAAGGCTAGTTGCGAAAAGAGCCTTCAAAATCCTGAAAACGTTATTGGCTATTGTTGGACTGACCTCGGCGCCTGGCCTCTCGATAATTCGACCGGCAACAACTGGGTTGATTTTATGAAGTCACTCCCTGCAAATGCACCTGGGCAACAGGCGTACCAAGAATTTGTAAAGGCATGGAAAAATGACGGAACCACATCACAGGACGAAGCCTTTCTTCGTTTCATCGCACGCGAATACTTTCGTATCGTTGGCACAGCGAACAGAACGTACGACCCCGATCATCTGGTCTTTGGCGATCGTTTTTCATTCCAAACATTCAATCCTGCTATTGTCGAGGAAATGCTGCCATATGTGGACGCCATAGCTATTCAGCCCTACTTCATGGAATCATTTCCGCAACAGAAACTTGATGAAATTCATAGATGTACTGGCAAGCCAATCCTCTTATGTGACTTTGCCATCCGATTTCAGGATGGTGACAAGAATGTTTCTGCATGGAAACTCGCCGAGGATTCTGTGGCTGCCGGGAAAGCGTATGCGGAGTATGTGAAAGCTGCTCTTAATACTAATTACATACTTGGTGTTTTCTGGTGTAACCCCGTCGACACACCGAAAGGCTTTGGGAAAGCAGGAGTGAAGCAAGGATTCTTTGCCGATGGGCTATTAAGCCGACCTGGTCTGCATGACACCGTTCAAAAACTCAATGATTACCGAGAAAAACAGACGCCGCGATCCGGTGATTGACGGTAAGGCAGACACTGCTTCATTCAACCAATTATTCATTCAAACAAACGACCAACACGAATGACGGAGCAAGGGCTACTTTTTCGTGTGATGCTGCTCGATATGCTGTCGCAAAAGATTTTTGCCGTAATCATTTCCATTTGGTGTACGCAGCACCGCATGAATGTGATCTCGTGACGGTTTGTCTGATCGAAACGGTGCAACCCGTCTCTGGTGATCAAACTCAATAAGAAGCACTGGACTATGAATTCTGTAATAAAAGACGCTGTCGTCTGCTGTTCCACCAACCCATGCAAACCAGGTGTTATCAAGATGGTCTTCAACTTCACGCATTTTGATTGCAGCATGCCCCTCATCCATTGTCCCAACATATGCATGCACAACATCGAGAAGCAAATCCTTTTGATCATTTGATAATGTCGCTGCGTTCAAGCCCGCATACTCAAGATCAATGTTATCTCGATACGCCTGTGCGACCGCATTGTTCTGCTCTTTGAGTTGACTGAGAACAGCTTTCTTTTGCTGGGGATCGTCGAGTGATCGCATAAAAGCAAGGCCCTTATCCTGTTCGTCTTGCATAACAACAGTTCCTTTAAATTTTCCTGAAACTGCATGGACTGGTTCACTGCCAATAAAAACTGGAGACATGACAACCTGATCACCTAAAACAAAATAATTGATGATGAGATGATGACCGTCGATCTGCCATCCCCATGGTTCTGTTGATGAAGGATCTCCCATGATGGTTATCCAATAGAGCCACTCTCCGTATTCATCAAAATTGTCAGCAAGTTCAGCGAGGGTTCCATTGAGCTTCATAATGTCTTTCGACAATGCGAGGCCCTTGGCACTGAGACTCGCGCTGAGAAGTGCGAAAGCGTGTTTCCTCTGCTGCTCATCCATTTCGTCAAAGCCAACACCACGTCGCTTATAAAAGTGCCTGTTATCCCAACTCCGCCACTCAATATCATCGACAGGAAATGTGGTGCGATTTCGTTGTTCGTCGTTGAGCCCATTCAAAAACGTAACTGCTGCATCAACAACTGGCTGCGTGGAAACACCTGTAGACTCAATCCGAAAGAGGTCCTCTTGAATTGTGCCACCTGAACGAATGCCACGATACGGCTCTGAAAGAGATGCCTCTGAACGCCCGCGAGAACCTCGACGCCCACCGGGCCGCTGAGCATATGAAAAACTACATGAAGCTGAAATCAAAAGTAGAACGGCAACCGTGACGTTCAGGTTTCTTGAAATGTTTCTCGTGCCAGGTGTCATGAAATCTTTAGATAAAAATTTCGTATGCATTGAGCTCTCTCTTCCTGCTTCAGTCACTGAACGTATGGCAATGTGCACCTGCTATGTTGACACAATTTTGATCTCGTGTCTCACCACGGTAGAAAATGTCATCACTGGCTTAATACTAGGGTTACACAATACAAGTGTGATGTGACAACCATCACTTAATTGTCGGACACGTAAACCAATCCAACATTCGATGGTTCTGCCTCACCGAGGTGATCACTATCAAGAAGCATCAGGTACTTTTTATCACCGTGCGGAATAACCCATTCGCAGGCATTGTGCCCACTTTCAGGCTGGTGAAATACATACGTCCAGAGGGGCTCTCCGATGGCGTTAGTTTTAAGCAAACATGCAGCCCATAGATTGTCAGGTGAGTCTTCGTCAGAAACGTGATCTGGCTCGATACCAGACCCGCAGGCAAGCACGAATCCACCATCGGATGTCTGCTTCACTCCATAACACTCATCAAAAATATTTTTACTTGTTCCATTCGACAACTGGTCATAGGTTTGCTCCCAGAGCAGGTTCCCCTCACTGTCGGTTCTCATGAGCCATACGTCCCAATTCCCACTTTCGTGGTTTGCTTTGTGTCCAGCAAGAACAAATCCATCGGGTAACGCCTCGAAGTCAAAACACTGCTCCATATCAGCGCCTCCATACAGATGCTGATCTAGTTTTTCCCCATCGTGTGAAAACTGAACAAGGAAAGCATCCTGGTGTTCATGTTCAAAAGATTCCTGCCAAGTGGTGCCACAAATCGTGATGACATGCGTTTTTTTCTGATACGAAACCTTCGCACCCTGTGAAAAGGGAATTTCTTTTTGCCAGGCGATGTCTCCGCTTTGATTCGAGACAAGAAGGATGCCGGTGGACTCATCTGAAATAAACGGAACACCTATCTCATCACTCGCGACATATCCAGTGGCAACAAATGATTCTGAGTCAAGAATATCGAGTCCCCGAATCGCACCATTTTTTTTATGATCCAGAACCTTCTTCCATGCAATTACACCGGACGGGCTTATCTTCCAAAGACACGCTTTTGATCTTCTTTTAGAGATACCCGTTGTTCCACCAACGATAAAACCGTCGTGCACTTCAATAATACAGCGGGCTTCGTCATGGAAGCCTTGCTTCCCTAGCACTGTCAGCCATTCCTGTTCTCCAGTGGCATCAATTTTCATCACAAATCCATTTACCTTTGATGAATCTGGATCACCACATTTTCCGACTACACAAAAACCCCCACCTTCTACGTGAACACCCTCAAAAACATGGTCTTCGTGTTCTGTTCCCCAACCAGTTATCCACTCGACCTCTGGCGCACAAAAAGCTGGTTCACAGCATGGAAGCAGAATTATAAGAGAAAAAAGAAGGGCTCGGGGTATACACACTTCACTCATGGAGACACCACTCGATGGCATTTGATAAAAGATGTGGAAGAACCGGCCCACGAAAGTCATCGACATGTCCGAGCGATGTATAAAACGACTTGCCTCCATCAGCACGACGAAAAGTCCAGGCGACCGGTTCGGGGGCATGCCCTTCAACAACACCTTCCAAACCAACGTCTGCCTTTTCTTCAAGAGGTGAAACACAATACAGCGAACCACCCGAGGTACATGGAAGTTCTTTTATTCCAGACAAGAGAGATTCTGCCGAGGTAGAGGATGGATTCACTCTCTGGATTGTCGCGATGAGTGAGTTCTTGTAATGATTTGTGTAGTTTCCACCAAACACCGTTTTGTCGAAGTCTGGCCATGCAGCAAAGCCATCTTCTGGTTCTTGCTTCCGTAAACAGAAAGCATGACTCGCCGTACGTATACCAATGACTGGCTTGCCAGCTTGAACATAACGACGAATTCTATTGAGTTGTTGTGGTGGTAATGTCCTTCGGCGAACACTCACAAACAAGAGATCTGCAGTATCAACTGCCTCACTACCAATTAATTTGTTGGGCTCATGTGGATCTGCGTAGACAAAGCTTACCCTTCCGTGATGAACATACTGCTCACAAAATTCTGGCAGGGTCTTTTCTGTTTGATACTCTTTCTCCGCTATCAGGAAAACAAGATGTGGCTGATCAGCATCAACCTGTCGTACTCCTGCAAAACAGAGAACGAAAAACATCATCACAGGACATAGTAAACGCACTGGAATTTCCTCTCATTTCCTCGTGTGATAGACACTGAAGACTCGATCACCCAGTTTCTTTTATTCAGCATGTCTCGCCCCCTTCTTCGCTCCCTCAACTACGACTGCAACTGCTTCCTCTGCATCGATTAAGCCGTGCCCCGTTTGGTAGTCGTAGCCCTCGTCGGCAATATCACGTGCTGTATCGATAAGAATCTGTCGTGTTTCCCATGGATGCAGATCCGGATCGGCAGAAAGCATGAGTGCAATCGTTCCGCAGAGCATTGGCCCAGCAAATGAATTTCCACTTGCTGCTTGATTGAATACACGACCGTTGGGCTGAATGGATGGCAACCGAAAATTAAAAGCTGCAACCTCTGGCTTCTTCACTCGCCCATCTTGATAGTGATGCGTCTTCCACTCTACCGGCCCCTGACTGGAAAATGGTGTTCTTGATAAATCACGCTGCACACCTGCAGCAGCAAACACCGCAAAAGGAATGTCTTGTGGAATGGGCATTTGCGATGGAACTGGTTTGTACTGAGGTGATTCCTCGGACGCGTAATTTCCTGCACCCGACACAAGATGAACACCGCAAAGTGAAGCATGCTCACACGCTTTTCTCCAGTGTGATCGATACTCACCTAGATTTGCTCGGGAGAAGCTCATGCTATACGTGTCAGCATCGTGTTCGATTGCCCACTCTAACGCTTGTTCAAAACATTGACCTGCAAGCACACCCGCCCATCGAGCATCCGGTGCAATACCAAACTGTCGAGAAGGGGTTCCGGCTACTCGACCACAGATAATGGCAGCACACTGATGACCATGGAGAAGTTTTCTATCAATTGTATTTATGTCATCTGATCCGCGTCGAAGCAAATCACCAGTTTCACGGTCAAAGTCAAAGCCATGCAGATCATCAATGAGACCATTGCCGTCATCATCGAGTCCATTGGCTTGTTCCTGTTGATTCCGATATCGGGTTGAAAGAATAGTCGGTGATACGACAAAGTTGCCATCATGAATGACATTCAGCACGCCTGCCCCTGTTGCGTTATATAAACTCCAAGCCTTATCAGCACGGAGTGCTTTGATATACCACGCAGGGGACACGTCATCTGACTGAAATGGTACCGGTTCATCTTCGTGTTCTGGTTGCACATCTTTTATAATCAGAGTATTTCTCTTGCGGACAGGACCGACAAAGAAAAGACATCGCACACCGGGAATTTGTTGGATTGCCTCGACGCCATTCTTGTCTGTCGTACAGGTAAAACCATTCACAATCCAATGATAGGTAACGTCTTGAATGACGTCAGATGCTTTGAGCGCGTTGAGAGCCGGACCAGCCTTTTCGACAGCCAATTGACTGGCCGCTTTTAGTACGTTTCGAACATCGACCCGAAGAGCGCGACGTCCTGTATCATGCAACGACGCCATCCACCGCTGATACGCAAGGCCGTCACCGAGTAACTGCTGTTCAAACCATACCGTGACTCGAAAGTTTTCAAGACGGTTCTGATTCACCCGGGGGTCAACCCAGCACCCGCGTCCAGGTATCGTTTCAAGTGTGAGTTCATGTGCGGTGCTACTTGATGCGTGGGCAAATAAGAGCAGCGAGTACACAAATAGTATGTATCTCATTGGTATACGACTCCTACGTCTCCCTCAGGTTTACCTGAAATACGGTGCCATCAAATGTTTCCCTTATAAGGAACCACCGGAAAGCCATGTGTCGAAAGACCGTCAACAACAAATACTTTTCCTGCATCAGGCTCACTCAGAGTCTTGTGAAGTCCGGTTGTTACAAAGAGTCTGTCATAATGAGCACCGCCGAACGTACAGGCGGTTGTTTCAACACACGGGAAAGAAATCTTCTTTACTACCTTTCCCGTTTGCGTCTCAACTTGAATCACGGCACCTCCGTGACACATTGCAATCCAAAGATTTCCATCAACATCGATTGCCATGCCATCTGGCGACCCCTCGACGTCTGCTGATTGAGTATCGATAACAACTTTTGGAACGCCCAGATTTCCCGTTTCGTTCTCAAATGGATATGCCATAACCTTCTTGGTCGGCGTATCTATGTAATACATCAAAGACGCATCCGCGCTCCAACAGATTCCATTCGAGTTGGTCACACGAGGAATCTTTTTGTGCAACTGCCCCTCACGATCAAACATATAAAGTGATGCATTGCCCACCTGCTTTGTGGTACTGATCGTGCCAGCCCAAAACCTCCCTGAAGGGTCACACAAGCCGTCATTAAATCGATTCTCTGGTCTTTTGTCAGATTCAGGATCGGCAAGAACCTTCTTCTCACCACTCTGTAGCCGGAAGCTGAATATTCCTGAATCTCCAGCACATACCAAACCCCCATCGTGTGTTGGTGCAACTGCCCCAATTCGTTCACCAACGTCCCATATATCCTCTTTGTGTGAATCGGGACAAAGGCGAATAATCGCGTGGCCTTCAATATCGACATAAAACAGTGCGTTGTTCCAAAACCGTGGTCCTTCACCCCACTTGGAAACGTATTTTCCGACTGGTTCTATCAAGAGACGATCACTCATAGATTCCGATGAAGAGCACCCTCCATGATTGCAGACATGCTAATTCTCTACAGGAGGTTCGCCTCTATGAAGGCAGAAAAAAAGACGTCTACCGCTTCCAGAAATCTACTTTACAGCAACGATATAGCACAACCAACTCGGATAGCTTTCGGCCTGTTCGGCTTTGATCCACTCACCAGTATCTTCGCCATCTTCGTCTTCTTCTTCCCAGTAGACATATGACTTCTTGAAACCGGCTTCTTCGAGGAGTTCTCGAACCTCCGCAATCGTCCAGAATCTCCAGTTGTATTGAAAGGCATCCTGCAATTTGCTGCCATCGCCGAATTTAAATGAAATTGAGAAATCAGCCTCGTGTGTGACCGGATTAAACTGCACCTGTTTCCAGTGATAGCTAAAACCTTTTTTTCCTTTTTTCACAACTTTCTTTTCAACTGTATTTTCTGCATAGCAGTCACCACCTCCCATCATATCCATCACCATGATGCTCTGCCGACTCATGTTGGATCTGGCAATACGGAAATATTCCAATAATTCTTTACGAGTCTTGAATAGCCAGAAAGAAAAGTTTTGTGCGGCTAGAACGTCGGCAGCTGGCCGGGTTTTTTCACGAACATCTTTTTCAAGGATGCGGACCCGTGAAGCCTGCGCCGGTTGCAGCTTCGAAAGAATGTGTTTCTCCCCCCATGCCAATGGCTCTGGATCGAGGTCGACACCGAGTGCCGTACGTTGTCTGCCAAGCTTCACCCATTCACAACACACTGAGAAGGTGCCACAAAAATCTTCACGCAATGTGGTTGGCTTACGATGAAACTCATCCTTGAATGCTTTATCAAAAAATTCAACTTCATGCTCGGGTGATTGAACTGACTTCAGATAACATTTGTACTTATCAGCCTTTTCAGCCATCGATCGACGTTGTTTTCGAGCACACATAGAAAAAATTTCCTCATCAAAAAGAGCAGCTGCTTCTCTCGATTTTCAACCTGTTCTTGCAGGAAGTAAGACATGCAGCCTGCCCTAAGATGGTACTTCCGATTCAAAGGGAGTCAAAAGGACGATACACTCGAAATCCGATATCTCAATTGCTAACGGACCGAATCAATCTGACATGATCCTGCGAACCGTGTTTTTTGTTGCTACAGCTGCTCTGGGTACAGGAATTCATGCAGCTGATCTTGTAACACCACCGATGAGTTTTAATGCACCGACAGCAGGAAAACGCGTCTGGCAGCAGGCTCCTGAATATCGTGGCACGGATGTCTATCACTCGCTCTATCTGCCGCGAAAATGGATCCCTGAGGAAAAATATCCGGTTCTTGTTGAATTCACTGGAAACAAGTTTCCCCCAAGTAAGGGAAGTGGCGAAGTAAAAGACGCCAACCTTGGTTATGGAATCAGCGGCGGCACTCAGTTTATCTGGATTGTCATGCCCTATATCGCCATGGATAAAAACCACAATGCTGTTACATGGTGGGGCAACCGGGAGGCAACTGTTCAATACTGCAAACAAAATATTAGTCGCATCTGTGAAGAGTTTGGTGGTGATCTCGACAACCTGCTGATCTGTGGATTCTCTCGTGGTGCAATTGCAACGAGTTACATCGGGCTTGCTGACGATGAAATTGCAGGGCTCTGGAAGGCTGTCATCACTCACGATCATTTTGATGGCGTGAGGAAATGGCCATACCCACACAGTGACCGCCAATCGGCTCTTCACCGTCTCTCACGATTACAAGGAAGACCTGTCCTTGTATGTGGGCAGCATGCAACAGCAGTTCGTAAAGAATTCCTTGCTGAATACCTTGAGCTTGCTGACTTTACGTTCCTTGATGTTCCAGTGCACAGCATATTCAATATCCCGGAGGGGCCTTACCTGCATTCACACACTGATTTATGGATGCACCGCCCAAGTAGCTATCGTGATCGTGTAAGGAACTGGGTTCAAAAAGTCATACAGGATATTCCGCAAGGGTAAACAACTATTTCACACGGCTGAAGATGTGAATGAGACACACGATGTGTTTGAGGTGTTTCCGGATACGGAGGACGAACTGTATAAAAATGGTCTTTTCGGCATGATTCAAACGTGCCATACCGTCTGTTAACCTATAGCTATGACTATGAAATACGAGGGGACTTCTTACTCGCATCAATGCCCAAGGCCGCAAAGCAGTCGGGTTTCCGACCATTGAAAAAATCAGTCGATAAGTAGTGACCAGAAACAATATCTGTTGTGTCTGGGATGAGAAAAAACAGTCAGGTACAGCATTCTTCTAGACCACAAAAAGGTTCTCTTATGATCAAGCGTTGCATCGTACTTACTCTCTTTTCCATTGTGCTCACATTTTCTATTCGTGGACATGCTTCTGACAAACCCTCTTCTGCGACCGAGTCGTCCCAACAAAGAGATAGTCGCATGCAGTGGTGGCGGGATGCACGCTTTGGGATGTTTGTGCACTGGGGTCTTTATTCTGGATTGGCTGGCACCTGGGAAGGCAAGCCCGTCGCAACGCAGGGCGGGATGGAGTGGATACAGCAACGTGTCAAAGCCGACACAGCAACCTATGCAAAGAATGCGATACCCCTATTTAAGCCAAAAGAAGATTTTGCAACTCAGTGGGCTCAGATGGCAAAGAATGCTGGCTGTCGATACCTTGTCTTTACCACAAAGCACCACGACGGCTTTGCATTACATGATTCAAAAGTAAGTGAATTTGATGCCGGTTCTGTACTTCATCGTGATCTTGTGAAAGAGATCGTTGATGCCTGCCGGAAAGAAGGGCTACGAGTCGGATTCTATCACTCCGTTATCGATTGGCATCATGATCAATATGCATATCTCTTGTCGAAGGAGTTACCCTATCCACTCAAAGGGCAGCCATATCCGAATGGCCATCGAGATCATGAAAAATATATTCAGTTTCTGCACGCACAAGCGAATGAACTGATGTCCAATTATGGACAAGTAGACGTGGTGTGGTGGGACTACAGTTCAACAGACTTCCAAGGAGAAAGAGCCTGGAAAGCCTTTAAACTGATGGACCGCGTCAAGAAAAAACAGCCCCAGATTATCATGAACAACCGACTTTTTCGAATTCCTGAAGCGGGTTTTAGTGGCATGGGAACTCATGCGGTCACAGATCAACTGGACCCAACCTATGGTGATTTCATCACACCTGAACAGCACATTCCAGCGACCGGACTCCCTGATCTCGATTGGGAAACATGCATGACCATGAATACAACATGGGGGTTCAGTGAACATGATCATGCATGGAAATCTGATGAGACACTCATTCGAAATCTCATCGACGTCGCAAGCAAGGGTGGAAACTATTTATTAAATATTGGTCCCACGGGCGATGGAAGCGTTCCAGAGGAAAGTATTGCGTCACTCAAAGTAATTGGTGACTGGATGAAGACTAATGGTGAAGCAATCTACGGCACAAAGGCCAGCCCTTTTGAAAAACTCAGTTGGGGACGATGCTCACAAAAGTCACTGCCTGACGGAAAGACTCGACTATACTTATACATCTTTGATTGGCCTGCTGATGGGAAGCTTATTCTGCCGCTTGGAACTAATACCACCGCAACTGCTCGACAACATGCTGATGGCAAAGAGCTTCGTGTTACATCCGGTCCAGAGCAGACAACAATTCTTGTTGGTGAACCCCTACTTCACAATATTGCTACTGTTGTTGAGCTCGACATTGATGGTCCACTCCACGTATCTCAGTAGCATCTGGAACCAAATGCATAGACACTGTCCTTACAAGCCTGTTCCAGAAACACTGTCTCCTTCATTTCCTGACACCCATAAGAGTGGATGGCGAAGTGGAAGATTCCTCTTCACTTCAAATGTTTCTGGGTCTGCTTCAAGGTTTTTCCAGACATGAAGATAATGGGGGTCTTCATAATGAAGCCCTGCAAAAAGAAGGCTCGGGTGCCGCACGGGCCATTCCTTCCAATACATGATGTCTTTCGGATATGGCCATGATGATTTGTCTTCAATATATGGAACGATAAATTCAATTCCACGGTGCATGCCACGTCCGTCTGGTAACTGAAAAGCCCATAAATTGTTTCCTTCTGTAGATGCAACTTGAGCTACTCCGGCCATAGCATCGATGACAAAGAGTGAGTATCCGTAGGGCTTGGTTCGTGCTAGTTCGGCAGGGAACCCACCCGAATCATCCATCATTTCCTGCAGGTAAACAGATTGAAACTGCTCTCGAATCCATTGCAGAATTTCTTCATCGCCGACGAAATCTGCAAAAGAAGCTGCCTGAAGTGACCAGCAGACCCCATGATTATTTGGGTGATTCTTTTCACGAATGCCGTATTCGTGAGTATTGATCCACGTCAAATAGGTTTGAAACCATTGCCTGACACCTGCTTGAGACTTGGTTGGAAATGAAGGTGATGAACAAAGAATTTTTGCGCTTCGAGCTACCTCGGTAAGGTGAAGCGTATCGATAACACCAATACTCCGACCTTCGTAACGACCCTGAATAGCCTGGCCATAAAGAAGACTTGGGTTCATTTTTGTGCTGCTTTGCACAAACCAGGCTTCAAGATGTTTGACTGCGTGTGTCGCGTACTGTTCATCTTTGGTGACTATATATGCCGACGTGAGCGTGCCTACGATTTCACTCAATCGAATCATGGCTTGGCGGTGATCCAAAAAAAGTTCGGGATACGTCTCACCGTCTCGTCGAATGAATGGACCTTCAGGATTCTCTGGATCAGGCCACCAATAATCACCCTCTGAGTAATAATCATGAAGACCACCAGCACTTCTTTGACAGTGTGAAAACGTGACTGTCCGTGGCTCTTCGGAAAGATAGCTGTTTGCTTTTCCAAGCACACGGGGTTTTTCAATAGCTATAAGGTCAAATCCATCGAGGCTTTTGGCATGCGTATTCTTAACAACCAAAACAAAAGGAACGACCAAGCATACATATAAAATTAGTCTGAAAATCATTCTCGTACTTTCTTTGCATTGTTATGTCACACATTAATGAGTCCCAGACACCGTGAGTCAGCAGCTATTCACGAACAAAAGTCACCACAACACTTTCATCACCATAGAATGACTCAAAACTATCAGGTCGCGAACCGGTCCCACCTTGAAAACAGAGTCGTCGTACGGACTCTTCAACCTC
>JADHSL010000049.1 GCA_016776925.1 Pirellulales bacterium
GCTCGTGAGAACTATTGAAATTATGCAAACCAACGCCAATCTGCTTCAGATTATTCACACACGAAGCGCGGCGCGCTGCTTCACGAGCCTGCTGAACGGCAGGAAGCAAAAGACCTACCAGCACCCCAATGATCGCAATAACAACGAGCAGTTCTATCAGTGTGAACCCAGATGAATTTTTTTTCGATTCGTCTAAACAATCATTTTTCATAACTCTCATGACACACCTCCAATGGCATACAAAAAATAAAAGCAAAGGGTGCGCAAACTACCAATGAGCTAAAAGCATACGAGTCCCCCACATCCCAATGGGCACGATCCTACTCCTGTCGTGAGCAGTCACCAAGAACTAAATTGAGTCACTCGCTAGAAAATGTGACCAACAAAAGAAGCCATACTTGGTTTTGTACAAACACGAAATGTTTTTGTACAAACACGTTTCAGCCCGTACAAAACCATGCGCGTTTTATGCCAATGAACTCTCTCGTTTTTGATGACCTTCGTACAGCAGCCTGCAATCAATCACTGACGCACAAATAGTCATTGGCCTCAACAGCGCAATTAGTCGCGGTATTCGTAACGATATTTTCCGGGCATTGGCACTGGGTAGACACCGTTTCCGTCGGCGAGCACTGGCGCAACGGAGTTTTCAGTCATGCCTACTACGCTTGCTGTCATATCATCAGGCATCACAAGCATCTCGTCGTACGTAATGGATTTTCCTGTGTGAGCAGCAAAACGACCCATCGCTGTGACAAGACTCGCTTGAGCTCCACGAACAGCTTCATTGTATGGAGTGTCCAAAAGAATTGCGGAAACAAGATGACGCCACTCTTCCTTGTATGGGTTGGGTTCTGGTTGAGCGGCTGTCCAGAGGATCTGAGAGTTCTCCATCTTCTGCCCCTTATAGATAGTCGCTCGAGATGGCTTGTGCCCACGGGCTGAAATTGTGAATGCTCCCTTGGTTCCTTGTCCAAAGCCACCAAACTTTCGGACGCAATCCTTCATGGCCCGTCCAGAAAAGTAAAACTTTGTTCCGTCGTCAAACGTGTATTCGACTGCATAAGAGTCAAAGTTCTGATCGCTGATCGTACCCTTATAGTGTCGCCCACCTGTGGCAACGGCAGATACAGGCCACGCGTTTTTCATCCAACACACCTCATCGATGTTATGAATGTAATAGTCACTGAAGATACCTCCACTCGCCCAGAGGAAATTGTGGAAGCGTTTCACCTGCCAGGCAAGTTCTGTTGTGCCATCTGGGACACCCGGGAATAAATCGAGGTTATGTGCGGGTGTATGTTCTCTGTAGGCACGGAACGCAAGGAGTTCACCTGCTTCACCTGACTGGAGCCGATCAAAAAGTTCTCTTCGTCGAGGACAATGTCGGCACATCAGCCCAACGCCAACCTTGAGTTTGTTTACGTCGGCTTTGCTGGCAAGATCAATAATTCTCTTTGCACTCGGCCCATCGACAGCGACAGGCTTCTCCATAAAGACGTGCAGCCCACGACTGATTGCATACTCAAAGTGGGCGGCCCGAAATGCTGCTGGCGTTGCAAATATTGCGATGTCGCCTGGCCGCAGTGTGTCGAGTGCCTGCTTGAAAGCATCAAACCCCATAAACATGCGTTCGTCCGGCACATCAACCTGATCAGGAAATTGTCTGCTCAGAATTCTTCGCACCATCTCGGTCCGTCCCTCAGCGACGTCTGCAAGTGCTGTGAGTTTGAGTGGGGCTTCGACCACACCAAGTGCGTCTGCAGCAGCGCCGCCCCCGCGGCCACCACATCCAATCAGGGCAATGTTGATTGAGTCACTACCAGCCGCATGCACCGGACTGGAATTGATAGAATGGGTGACGCCCGAAAGAAGTGTTGTTGTAGCAATGGCTTGCGAAGCCGTCGTCAAGAATTTTCGCCTCGGCGTCTGCGAGCGTAAGGGCTTGTTGGTTTCCACGGGAAGCCTTGCGGGGTTTTTAGTAAGACGGCTTGGTTTCCTAAACTTATGTTGCCCGTGATAGTTCTATTACATGACTGCATAACTGACGGTGTTCTGGGATAAAGTCCATACGCGGCGAACACAAGAAAGTGTCATAGAAAGAGCATGCAGAATTCTATTCTCCGCGCAAACAACGCCTCAGCGCATTTGTGTATGTAGGAAAAAAAATGTGCCAACCCTCGGAGCATTCTGCAGCGAGGATACATAAAGGCAATCCAAACCAGACGCGTTTCAACAAGTCATGCTGGAATCATCGCGTGCACGAGATCAATCGACCTTTTCATCGTTATCAAGCTCTCGGATGCGAATGTTTTTCCAAGCGACGCTGTAAGGGCCGGTCCCTTTCTTGATTGCATGCACCTGGAGGCCAATGAATCCGGAAGCATCTCGATCATCTCGATAGTCGGCAATGGGCGTTCCGTTGACAAAGCTGCGGATTCGGTCACCCTGGGCAATGATCCGAAATCGATTCCATTCGCCCGGCTTGTAGACGGCCTGCTTCTCCTCGGCATTCGCAGTTGTGTCGAGCCAACGTGTTCGCCGACCTTCGTCCCAAAAGTTTCCGGAACAACCATTCTCTCCGTTGGTCGTTTCGCGAATCTCACATTGGTAGCCGTAGACCTCACCCTTTTCACGCATTCGGTCGGGCTTGGATTCCTGCGGTGTCTCTTCCGTATATTGGTGGCTTCGGATTTGAACACCTGAGTTCAATTTCGGGTCACAACGAACATCAAATTCCAATTCAAAGTCACTGTACGGACCACACGTAAGAAAGGTGTTCTTTCCTTCGCCGGTCGTCCCGGTAATCACACCATCCTTCGAAACGTAGGTTGCACCACCGCCAAGCTTTTCCCAACCTTCGAGCGAGTCACGGTCACTCAATGAGGTCCATTCACCAGCCATGGCAAGTGAGACACTAAAGAAAACGGTGGTGAACGCAAAAAGGGAACGCTGC
Organism: Pirellulales bacterium; assembly: GCA_016776925.1. Classification (GTDB taxonomy): domain Bacteria; phylum Planctomycetota; class Planctomycetia; order Pirellulales; family UBA1268; genus UBA1268. The sequence goes on from JADHSL010000049.1 coordinate 2,957, forward strand.
ATCATGAAACCTCTGAATGTGGAAAGATAGTATGTGAAACCCTCACTGAACCCCCTAAGGATAGGATGGCCAACGGCACTTTCGCAAGCGTCTCGCCCGCCTGCAACAGCCGAACAGTCGGTTCCCTACACCTTTTAGGGCCAAATCATCGACTCGACGGCGTACACCGATTCAGCGAACACTACCGTACACCCTCGTTCCAAAGTATGTGCGTGCCGCTTTTCCCAGCTGCCACAATGTCGGGACGACCATCTCCATTGAGATCAGCAATGCGGACCTGAAGTCCAACACCCGCCTCTCCCCGGTGAATCTCGTTTTTTGAGAACTGAAGCGTTTCAGGGTTCCATGAGTAGATCAACACAACCGGATCTTCCAAACCACCCGGGTCTTTTCCTGAGTGTGCTTTGACCCGTTTGCCAGTAATCAGTTCGTGCCTGCCATCACCATCCATATCAGCCCACGCCATCGTATGAGGCTGAGAAAACTTCTTGTCAATTGTATGAATTTTCCAATTGGTTGAACCATCAGCCGCAGGTTCTCGCTGCTCCATCCAGTACAGACCATAGTTATGACCATCTCCCCAAATGACATCAGTTTTACCGTCGTTGTTCAGATCAACCGCCAACATGGGCGACCCTGCATGATCCCACGACCAGTCTGCATGATGCGTCCATGGTGTCGTCATCGCATCACGTGCAGGCCTTTGATACCACCCGTTCTTGAAGATGACATCTTCAAAACCATCGCCATTGACATCACCAAAACCAATTCCATGACCATTTGAAATACCACTGCCTGCCGGACCTATGACTACTTTTGAGACCGATGGTTCCCGGCCTGGCTCAATCTTCCATGCCACAAGTGGATTTTTTTCATTCCAGCTATCAATTACAACTTCACCAACACCATCACCATCGAGATCGTGTAGACGCGTATTCTCATTGTGCGTCTGCTCCGTATTCACAAGTATGTGAACATTCCACCAATCATCTTTTGGAGTAGTCGTCCCAGGATTCTCATACCAGAAGAGCTCTGGTTGCATGAATGAACCCGACACAACATCAAGCCAACCGTCTTTGTTGACGTCGACGAGATGTTCCCCGTTGTTTTCCATATAGTCATCTCGAAACGGCAACAAACGCCGTAAGGGATACTGCTTGAATTCTGGGCCCATGTAGCAAAAGGCACCTGCTGTCACATCGAGGTGACCATCATTATTGATATCACCAACAGCACAGCCTTCATTGAAATCTTTATGAAGTTGTTGCACACGAAACCGGAGCTTCTTTGGTGCCTTTCGTTTCCTCGGCGGCGGCTGCTTTTTTGGTGCCGTTTGGTTTTTTGGTGTCTGCGCAACGCTTGGTCCAGCAAGACACAACACAATGACACTCACCCAAACGAGCATCGCATTCCAAAAGAGCTTCATCTTTCCTCCAATACCAGCACACATGTAAACGCTGCGGTTAACGCACCCTGCTCTCTCAAATATAAAAACCACCAAGCTTGTAATAGACTACATCTCCACACATAGAAATCTTATATGATAAATGGCCTAATATGTTCAACAAACCATTGTTAGGCCTTTGATTCAAAACGCCGTCACTTGAGTGCGTGAATTCTCTCACGCCATCACAGTACAACCAGTCCCTGCTTCACAGAAAGGCTTCGACTCATGCGACTTCATCCACGCAGCGTCATCATCACCAGCCTGTTTCTTACAATATCATTTGTTGGCACAAATGCTCAGCAAGTCCATGCTGACACCACGCCTCAGAAACGCTCATCGCAAAACCGAACACAGCCAACAAAACGAAGCCAACGTCCGAAAAATCCTGCAATGATACCCGTCGAGGATATCAAAGGGCTGCCTCGGGTCTTACTCATCGGCGATTCGATTTCTATTGGGTATACAGTACCTGCTCGTGATGCCCTTCGTGGTGAGGCGAATGTTCATAGACCACTGACAAATTGCGGGCCAACGACTCGAGGTTTAGAGAGCTTGTCGCAATGGCTTGGTGACACTGACTGGGATGTCATTCACTTTAACTGGGGTCTCCATGACTTGAAATATCTCGGCCCAGACGGTGAAAACCTTACAGATCCGAAAGATCCCAAGAACCATCAGCAGGTGCCACCAAAGGAATATGAAAAGAATCTGCGACAGCTTGTCTCTCAGCTTAAAAAGACAAACGCCATTCTCATATGGCGAAATACGACTCCTGTACCCGCCGGTTCAAAGGGCCGAGTGGAAGGGGATGCTGCCACCTACAACGACATCGCCAAGCAGGTCATGGCAGAACACGGAATTGAAATACACGACATGTATGGCTCGGTGAAGCCTCAGATGGAAACCTTGATGCTCCCAAACGGAAATGTTCATTTTACAAAAGAAGGCTCTGAAAAGCTTGGAAACGATGTTGCCGACGTCATCATGCAAGCTCTCAAAAAGAAAGCCAAGGGCACCTGAACCATGCGACCAAAGACACTCACCTTGGTGATCTCACTCTGCTTCATTACTCCATTTTGTCGAAGCAATTACGCAAAGGAACATTCATCCGCTTCACCTGATATTCAGCACGTTCTTTTCCTGGTCTCTGATGACTTGAAGGCAAGCGCTCTTGGATGCTACGGAAACAATCAATGTAAAACTCCGAATATTGACCGACTCGCCGCGGAAGGCATGATATTTGAAAATGCATACTGCCAAGGACTGTGGTGCGCGCCCTCACGAACATCATTTATGCACAGCCGCTATCAGGGTGAAGGGGCAACAAATCTTGGGCAATGTTTTCGTGAGGCTGGGTGGCATTCTGCTCGAGTCGGCAAGATCTACCATATGCGGGTGCCAGGCGACATCATCGCTGGTACAGACGGCGAAGATATACCGTCCTCATGGGACGAACGTTTTAACTCTGCAGGTCTCGAGGCACACACGCCAGGCCACTATGCGTGCCTGAATCTCAACATCTTTACAGATGCCCTCGAAAACAGGCAGTCAACACGCATGCCGCATCGCATGTTCGTCACCGTACGCTATGACGGAGACGGGGCAGACCAGCCTGATTCAAAGTCTGCAACGAAGGCAATTGAGCTACTTAAAGCACATCGCGACAAAAACATGTTTCTTGCTGTTGGATTTGTTCGGCCTCATTATCCGAATGTTGCCCCGCAAGATTTTTTTGATCATTACCCCTGGGAGAGAATGCCTCTTCCGAAGACTGTCGAAGATGATCTGAGCGATATACCCAAAGCGGGCCTTGCAAAGACTCGGAATGACAACAATCCAATCGGAAGGTATCCAGACAATCAACGCCGAATGTGGGCGGGCTACTACGCAACCGTTGAGTTTATGGACAGACAGGTTGGAAGAATTCTTGATGAACTGGATCAAGCTGGTCTCCGAGAATCTACAGCAATCGTCTTCTGCAGTGATCACGGCTACCATCTTGGCGAACATGGGTTTTGGCAGAAATCGAACTTTCATGAGGAAGTCACACGCGTCCCTCTCATAATCACGGCGCCGGGTATGCCATCAGGACGAACTCAGTCGCTTGTTGAGTTAGTTGATATTTTCCCAACACTGACAGACCTGACAAACATTGAAACACCTGCTAGCGTTCAAGGGAAAAGCCTCGTCCCTCTTCTCAAAAATCCGGCATCCTCGGTTCGTGAAAGTGCATTGTCGATCTATAACAAGGGGCAGGCCACCAACTCAGGACATGCTATCCGCACACCAAAATGGTCTTTCATGCGTTACAAGGACGGTGCAGAAGAAATGTACGACATGGAGCACGACCCGCTTCAGTTTACAAACCTGGCTGATAAGTCAGAATTTCAGACAACAAAGAAATCACTCACGACACAACTTCAGCAGCGACTAAGCGATGCTCAAATCAACAAGTGACCGCACATTCTCATCAGTTCGGCAGAACGTGCCACTTTTTTACCAGTTTCTCTTACCGCTTCTTGCCTGGTCTACGGTTTTTGGAGTTTCATCGCATGTGGTGGGCCAGACGATGAGCAAAGAGGGTCAGCAGCGGAAGGCTGCGCACGACTATCTTTTTCAAGATTTCGCAAAAGAACGAGATGCGACCTATCGGGAAACAACCCAAGGCCAGGGACTCAAGGAACTCACGGTGCTTCAGCGCCCTCAAGTCATCCGCAATGGTGATGAGGTTCTTCTTCCCAACGGCGCCGAAGACATCGCTGTTTTCTTTCGCCATATGGCTTTTCGGGGAACGAATCTTGACGCCATTGAAAAAATATTTGTGCTCCCTTTTTCTCCAGACAAAGAACCACCCCGTAGCCAGCAGGTGAAGGACTTCTATCGGGTCCAGATGCCCTCAATTCCGCTATCCGGCAAACCACACAATCGGATGAAAATCTGCTTCTTTCTGAAAGATCCAGCCGCAACCTGCACAGTCGATGCCGTGATCTTCATAGCGCAGAGCCCAATCCAAGCCATCTTCGATACAATTCCGTATCGTGACCTTGGCTCAGAGTTCCCCAGAGTCCGTGTCCCTATCAACATTGACACTGATCACGAATTACGTATAGGCGAAACCTCACGTCTTCAGCGGCATCGCTGGTTTCGATTCCACGAGGCACCAGGCGCTGTTGATCAGTCCTTTGAGAAATGGGCAACTGATAGAAATTTTCTTCCGGGACGTAGCATGCTGAAGTTTCAGCCCGGTTTGACAACTGCCTGGGGGAACTGGGAGCCCTTACGTGAACGAAGTGATGCGGCTGGCGTGGCAGATCTCTCATTTTTCAAATCGTATGATTCCGGCACAAGAAATCGCCATGCCATCAGTGAATTTAAGAATATTCCTTACGCGTCATGCTTCAACGATTGGCCGGACTTCATGAGTGTGCCTCTCATCGGCAGGGGCACACCGAAAATCGAACACTTTGATGATGCTGCAGAACTTGCTGCGACCTATGTAGAAGACGAGATCAAAGATGGTGGCTACACGGCGAAATGGTGGGAAGTGAAGAATGAAAGTTCCTTTCAGTCAGAATGGGCATATCACTGGAGAGAAAAGGAAGGCATTGACGGGTGGGGGCTTCTCTCAGACTTTCATCATCGGGTAGCCCATGCGATACACAGTCGTGATCCATCCGTCCAGGTTGGCGGTCCAGCTGCTGCGTATATGCAGCTGCATCAAAAAGACTTTTCACTTTTCCGGGACCATGCCCGATTCATTAAAGAGACCCGTGGAACTCTTGATTTCTTTTCGTACCACTTTTATGAAAATGCGCACATGCTCGGTGCGTATGAGCGTCGAGGACAGGGATACACGAACTATTTACTTGGTCGCTACGAAGCGATACTCGATATGCTTCGGGCAGAAATGCACAAGGCTGACAACGTATTGCCTATCCTCATCACAGAGTGCGGATCTTTGCAAAACGGACGCCGCGCATCGGACAATTGGTTACGAATCCTTGCATGGAATGCTTTTCTTACCAAGACCATGCAGCGCCCTGATCAAGTCAAGTTGTTTGTACCGTTCATCTTTATCCATATGCCGTGGAATCCGTTGAGTGGCGACGCAGCCTTCACACCGAAAGAAGACAGCAAAAAGCATGTCGCCCTTGAGGATTTCGACCCAACAACAATCGCGAACTACTTTGAACTCTGGCGTAATTTTGATGGCCGCCGCTTACCCACCACCTTTGACAGAGATTGGCTCGATGTTGTCGCAGTATATGAAAATGATCGCATCTCTGTTGCCGTCACCAATACAGGAGGCAGGCAAATCTCGGTGGATCTTTCAACAATTGAGCGGCGATTTCCTGGTACTTCAGCGAGCCAGACTCGCCTGAATTACAACCAGGGCAAGGTGACCTTCCAGCCCCCCCGCCCTGTCGACCTGAACGCAATCCCGGTTGATGTAAATGAAACCACCGTCATCCACCTTATGACAAAAAAGAACATCCAGCCATCGGGCACACTACAACTACAGCGATACTATGCAACACAAACTGCCGTGAAAAGCGAAAGGGCACCTCTGAATTTTTACGTTCATACCCCTGAACCTGAACGTATCGGTTCGGCGAAACTCGTTATTGGCATTCACCGAACAGGTGGTATCAATACTCCTGTCAAAGCAACAATCAACAACACACCAGCCACAATAGAAATAGGCGACGCCGCTGAGTTCAGCGACTTCTTCGCCCCACTCGAAACGAGTTTTTCACCTTCGATTTTAAAAAATAAAAATAAAGTGACGGTGATGGCTCAGCCAGGGGCTACTGTCACATCTATACAAATCGAAGCAACCAGCACCGCACTCGGATTATAGACGGTGCGTGATTTGTATTGCCGCTCTTACGGAACAGATTGCTCAAGTTTCTGCCACCGCGAATAGGCTGTAGCCACACGAGCCTCTAACTCCTGCAGCGACTTCTGAGTAGAGGCAATCTCCTCGGCTGAACGACGATAAAATGATGCCTCGCCCATCAGTTCATGAAGCCCAGCGACCTCAGCCTCGAGGCTTTCAATGCGTGCTGGCAGTTTCTCCAGCTCCCGCTTGTCCTTATACGACAGCTTCTGCGTTTTCGTTCCTGGCACATCCGAGACAGTGGTCAATTTCTTAGAAGTAGAGCCCGGTGGTTTCTTGGGCACGCCGACACCCCCACGCTGTCTTAGCCAATCTGAATACCCACCAACATATTCCCGCACACCTTCTGGCTCAAAGGCGATAACACTCGTCACAACATTGTCAAGAAACTCTCTGTCATGACTTACAACTAAGACCGTACCCTGAAAATCAACCAGCCTCTGCTCAAGAAGCTCGAGTGTCTCGAGATCTAAATCATTTGTTGGCTCATCAAGTACAAGCACATTGGCCGGACGGGCAAAAAGCTTTGCGAGAAGGAGTCGATTCCGCTCACCGCCAGAAAGAAATTTGACCGGCAATCGTGTACGTTCTGCGGTGAACAGAAAGTCCTGGAGGTAGCTGATCACGTGCCTTTGATTTCCGTCAATGGTGACGAAATCATTGCCACCATTAATTTGCTCGACAACGTTTTGTTCAAAATCAAGCTGATCACGCAACTGATCGAAGTATCGAATATCGAGTTTTGTGCCCAGCCGTACAGACCCAGCGGCAGGCTCTAGTTCCTCAAGGAGAAGCCGCAGAAGGGTCGTCTTCCCACATCCATTTGGACCGACAAAGCCAACCTTGTCTCCGCGAAGAATCGTTGTTGAAAAAGTATCAATGACCAGCTCATCGGCATATCCAAAAGACAGGCCTGCAGCCTTGCAGACCAGCGTACCGCTTCGTGTAGATTCCTGAATTGCGAGAGTCGCTTTACCGGGTTGTTCCCTTCGCTGTTGTCGTTCTTGACGCATCTGCTTGAGTGCACGGACACGCCCCTCATTCCGTGTTCGTCGGGCTTTAATACCCTGGCGAATCCAGACTTCTTCTTCTGCCAAACGCTTATCAAACAAAGCATTCTGTTTTTCCTCAGCTTCTAATGCCGCGGCTTTTCGCTTCAGAAACTCATCATACTCGCACTCCCACGCAGAGAGACACCCCCGGTCCAGTTCCCAAATCCGGTTCGCTACTCGCCGAAGAAACCCACGATCGTGGGTGACAAAAAGTAAGGTACCTCGCCAAGAAGCCAGAAACTTTTCCAGCCACTCAATCGCCTCAAGATCAAGATGATTTGTTGGCTCATCAAGTAAAAGTAAATCCGGTTCAGTAACCAATGCCCTCGCAAGGAGAACTCGTCGCTTACGACCTGCTGATAGACTTGATATATCAACATCTGAGTCGAGCCCCATGAGGTCAATAATCTGCTTGCTCTTCGCCTCGGCTTCCCACGTCTCAATCTGCCCTTCTGAGACCTGCAGGCTCAAGGCTTCCTGAACCACACCAAAGACCTGGCCGCTCAGGTCACCAGGTACTTCCTGTGGAAGGAAGGAGGCTCGCTTCCCGCTGGCCAATACACATGTGCCGGCATCAGGTTCTTGATCTCCCGCAATCATACGCAGGAGCGTTGTCTTGCCCGTTCCGTTACGGCCAAGCAGACCAATTTTCTCACCCGATTCAACAAACCGCGACACATTATCAAGGACGTGAACTCCACGGAATGCAAGAGAAAGATCATCAAGAGTAAGCAAAGCCATAGCAGACGTTTATTTTCTATTTCGTAGTATGATGCCGCGGAAGTCTCGCTACTGAAAAAACAATGAGAATTTCAGTATCTTTGCAAGAGGCTCGTTCCAGCAGGTTTACTGCTTGGCATCTGTCTTTTCGATGCGGTACATCGCTTTGTCTGTGCGAACGTACAACGAATTATCGATCGCGGCTGGACTTGCCATGATCGCTTCCTCAAAATCATTTTTCGTGAGAATGTCCAGTTCATTCCCTGGTTTTATAACAAACATCTCTCCCTCTCGATTACCAACGTAGATTTTCCCGTCAGCAAGTATTGGCGACGAGGAAAAACTTCCACCAAGTCGACCTGTCCAGCGTGCCTCTCCGGTCACTTTATCTAAGCACGTGGCAATGCCCTTATCGCTGAAAAGATACACCGCATCACCAACCAGGAGCGGCGATGGCATACGAGGTACACTCCGTTTATAGCGCCAAAGAATTTGTGGTTGAGTTGTTTCTGTCGGCCCAAGTTGCAACGCGAGCAATTCAGTTTTCATAAAACTGGTGCTGATATAGGCGACTTCGTCTACGACGACAGGTCTTGGCACAATTGAGAAACCAAGAATCCCATACTTGACCTTCCAGAGCTCATTACCTGTTTTCGGGTCGTATCCATACAACCAGTCTGATGCGGGAGAGAGCAGCACGTCTCGGCCGCCAACAGAAGTCACCAACGGGGTGCCATACGATTTTTTCATCTCCGGATTGTCATTCATTTCACCGCTTCGATCAGTTCTCCAGACTTCTTCCCCCGTCTTCCTATCAAGCGCGACAACATATTGCACATCGCTTCCGTCACAGTGAAAAATCAGCAAGTCTTTCCATAGAACCGGTGAACTGCCGGGGCCGTTCTCATGATTCAACCGCTGGCTTCGGTTGTGCCAGACCAATGATGCTTTCTTGATATCAACACACGCCGTCCCGTAGTCACCAAACTGACAGTACAAATAGGACGAACCAATAACAGGTGAAGGTGAAGCAAAACTATTGAGCACATGGGTTGGTTGCGGATTGTCTACAGAAAACAGTTCTAGATCATGAAGAATCTCACCGTCTTTGCGATCGATAGCTAATGCCCGAAACGTCACCGAGGCAGCAACACTACGCGGCTGTGGCTTTTTGCCTCCGGGCGGCGGCGGCCCTTCATTGCCGACACCGTGCTCGAGAGCCGTCGTCAGCCAGACAACATCGTCGACGATCATCGCAGACGACCACGCTCGGCCAGGTATTTCTGTTCGCCATTGAATATTGTCACCGCCAGCCACTTCTTTGCCTGGCGGACCAATTTTCCATTGTTTCGGCAGATCTCTAGCTGTGGGCGCATGCCCCTGCCCCTCGGGGCCTCGCCATTGTGGCCAATCAGCAGCGACTGCCGGAACTCCCAGAAGACAGATACCAAGCCATACAAAACGAAACATGTTTCCCTCAACGTCGTGCTTCATACTTTCTCATGTTCTAGTATGTCAGATTGTCACTCGTTTGGTAATCTTATGGGAGAGGGGTGTTGTGCAGCCTCGCGACAGAATTTTTCTGCACCTGGAGGTTTCCGATGGTCGTTACATTACTTGTCTTGCTCGGCGTACTGGTCATTCTTGGGTTTTGGCTTGCTGGAATCTATAACCGACTCGTGTCCTTACGTGCTCGCAATAAAAATGCCTTTGCTCAAATCGACGTCCAGCTCAAGCGGCGGTATGACCTCATCCCCAATCTTGTCGAAACGGCCAAGGGATACATGTCCCACGAACGTGAAACACTAGAGGCTGTCATTAATGCTCGGAACCAGGCTGCCTCAGCAGCAGGTAAAGCAGCAGCGAACCCTGGTGACCCCACAGCTATGGGTGTACTCGGCGGCGCGGAAACCATGCTTACTCAATCGCTTGGCCGTCTCTTCGCACTTGCTGAAGCCTATCCAGACCTGAAAGCGAACCAAAACATGATGGCAATTCAGGAAGAACTGACCAGTACAGAAAATAAAGTAGCGTTCTCACGGCAGGCATTTAATGATGCCATCACCGCATACAACATGTACCGGGAATCATTTCCTCCGGTGCTTTTTGCTGGCACATTTGGTTTCCAACATGCATCGCTTCTCGAGTTTGATGACAAACAAGCAATCCAGGCCGCGCCTTCAGTGTCGTTTTAATTAATTGACAGCAATGAATCGTCTTGTTCACATTCGTTCAAAGCTCCCTGCTCACGTGCGAGGGAACGACATCGCCGACCTCATGGAACGGAGCTTGCAATGAACTTCTTTGAGCACCAGGATCGCGCTCGACGAAAAACAGGCATGCTGGTCTGGCTTTTTATTGTTGCAGTCGCCGGGCTGATCGCTGGCACCTACGTGCTGATCATGTCGCTCTATCTGGGTGGCCTCGAACAAGCCTCACAGCAGCGTGAAGCGCTTATAAACCAATTTGGACCAGATACTTTCTGGAGACCAGATATCTTGCTAGGTGTTGCTCTGGCTGTTTTTCTGGTTGTTGGCGGTGGCAGTCTTTTCAAAACCGCACAACTCTCTGGAGGGGGCGAGCCTCTTGCCCTGTCTCTTGGCGGCCGCCGACTCCTGAATGACTCAGGCGATCAAGTCGAACGAAAAGTGCTCAATGTCGTGGAGGAAATGGCACTTGCCTCTGGCCTGCCTGTGCCACCGGTATTCATGATGGATCGCGAACAGGGCATCAACGCGTTTGCTGCTGGATACCAGCCAGAAGATGCTGTCATAGGCGTGACCCGTGGCTGCGTCGAGCAACTCAGCCGCGATGAACTGCAGGGCGTGATTGCGCACGAATTTAGTCATATTCTCAATGGTGACATGCGATTGAACATCCGACTCATCGGCATTGTCCACGGCATCCTGCTTGTTGGCCTTATTGGTTACTACACTCTCCGTATTGCTGCCGCATCGAGTGGCAGAAGAAGCAGTAATAACAAAGGTGGTGGCGGTCTTGCATTCCTCGGTCTTGGACTGGGGCTTATGGCAATCGGATTTATTGGAACACTCATTGGCAACCTGATTAAGGCCGCAGTAAGCAGGCAGCGGGAATTTCTCGCTGATGCGTCAGCCGTACAATTTACACGTGACCCGAATGGCATTGCGGGGGCTCTTAAAAAAATTGGGGGACTGAACACCGGATCGAAAGTGACTGTTGCCAAAGCGGCCGAAGCGTCTCACATGTTTTTTGCTGAGGGTGTTTCAGAGCTCTTCGCGACGCACCCACCACTTGCGAAACGAATTGCACGAATTGACATGTTCTGGCAAGCAGAAATGCAAGTTGAGCAGGCAACACAAGCGGGAGCCTCGTCATCGACACCGCATCCAGCATTTGCTCCAGCAGGTGCTGTCGGTTTTGCTGGCTCAACAGCATCATCGATGCCTCCTCCTGACACTCTGCCACCTCGTTACGAGCCACAACCTGCGCCATCACCAGAGCAAGCCGTCGAGGCAATCGGCAAACCGACGTCACAGCAGATTGCCCGCTCGCACGAGCTTCTTGAATCATTACCTGAAGCACTTCGAAAGGCTGCCAGAGAACCCTATGGCGCCCGTGGTGTCATCTATGCTCTGTTACTCGACGCGGACTTCACCAGCTGCCAGCGGCAGTTTGAACGACTTGCTGCCGAGGCTGACCCTGCTGTCTATCGCTCGACAATTCAACTCCACAAATTGACAGAAACACTTCCTCGAGAATCTCGACTGCCGTTGGTTGATATATGCCTCGCCCCCCTGAAAGATCTGTCACCAGAGCAATACGAAAGATTCCGCGAGAACATGCACGCCCTTGCTGCTGCAGACAACCGCCTGAGTCTCTTTGAGTGGACCCTTCAAAAGGTTGTTTCGCATGTCCTCGACCCCCACTTTGGAAGAAAACGAAAACGAACAACCAATCAACGCCCGGCGCCCGAAGATGTTTCAACCGTATTATCTGCACTGGCCCATGCCGGCAGCCGTGACAAAGACCTCGTCCAAAACGCCTTTGAACGTGGCGTGAAGGCGACCGGTTTACCACCACTCGAACTCCAGCCATGGGATCGAACAATTTTCAGCAGACTCGACCACTCGCTTGATGCCCTCGGACGGCTGCCCGGCAAATCAAAAGCCAAACTCATCCGTGGTCTAGCTGAAACAGCTTCTGCCGATGGCACGATCACCTCACGAGAGATCAATCTTTTGAGAGCAATCGCCACAACGCTTGACTGCCCAATGCCGCTCATCGCCTGAAAAACTGCAACCTCGCTGCTCACGATCATCCCATGTTGATCTTATATTCCTTGCGGTACGGACGTGACAGCATCGCATTGGCCTCGTTGTCACCCGTAATCTGCTCGGACGTGGCGTCCCAAGTGAGATCGCGACCAAGTCGGGCACTTATGCCAGCGAGATGACAGACATTCAGGGCTCGCATATGCGAGTGAACGTCAGAGATTGGATCTTTCCGTGTTTTCACACAATTCAGAAAGGTGGCCCAGTGCGCCTTACGACCATCTGCCTCCATGGGAAGATTCTTATAAACCTTCGCAATTGCATCCTCCGGAAGAGGATCATCCGCAAGCGCTTCGACAGGAGCACCGACAAGCTTGCCACGATTCACAAAGATCTTTCCTTTATCTCCCTCAATGGTCACACCGTTATCCGTGTCGTGTCGAATAATGAGTTCCACATTCTCAGGATATGTTGCCGTAAGCAGAAAAGCCGTTGCTGTGTTATAGCGGTCTCGATCTACTGGCATACCGTTCTTAAACGGCACCGGATGAGTGGCCTTACCCCCTATGCCTGTTGGACCACCATGCTCTCCTGCTTGCCCAGCCTGTTCGAGAGCCCAGACAGCAATATCAACATGGTGTGCGCCCCAGTCGGTCAGTTTGCCACCTGAAAATTCATACCACCACCGAAACTCATAATGGCAATTCGTATTTGGACGTGCACGCTTCTTCCCTGAGGAAGGCTTTCGGAAATAGCGATAGTCAACAGCAGGCACAGGCCCCAACCATCGATCCCAGTCCAGTTCTGCCGGCGGTGTCACCGTAGGCAAAGGACCACATGTCGGACCAGCCCCAATTGCGGCTGTTACCTTTTTAATTTTTCCAACCCGGCCATCGGCAACCATCGCAATCGCTTTTACAAACTCCTCAAACTGGCTTCTCTGTTGTGTTCCAACCTGAACAACACGACCCGTTTCCTTCTGAACTTTCCGAATGAGTTTTCCTTCATCAATTGTCAAAGTGAGCGGCTTCTCACAGTAGACGTCTTTGCCCGCAAGCATTGCTTCAACTAATGGTTTTGTGTGCCAATGATCTGGCGTTGCAATATGAAGAACGTCGATGTCCTTTCGATCAAGAATGGCTCGGTAGTCGGCGTACTCCTTCGCCTTTCCATCACTCAGCGTGTTGTTCGCTGCAGATGCACGACCGGCATCAGCGTCTGCAATCGCGACAACATCAACCCATTGAGATGCCGCACGAAGGTTCCCTAGCCCCATACCACCAGCCCCAATGAGACCAATTGATACTCGGTCATTTTTGGACTGGCTTTCGTCCGCAAGTGTTTTTTTCTGCCACCCGAAATACGGCACCGATACCGCTGTCGCAAGAGAGGTTGTGGTCGTGAGAAACTGCCGTCTGGTTATCGACATGGGAAACCTTTCAAAAGAAACAATGAAAAAATACGGACCGCTTTAAATACGCATTGATACCGGCTTGGAAGCCAATGCGATACCACGCATTCTTACTCAACTTTATTTACCATTCATACAGATAAGAGCAACCGCAACGAACTGCTGACTCCAAAATGTCGTACAAACTCACGATCTTACACGGATCCTCGGGAATTTTATCGCGATGCATTATCATCGATTGAACGGTAGACTTTTGCTACTCTCTCCTTGATTTCAGGAAGAGCTGCTTCAGCCGCTGCGCGGCCGAGATCCATCAACTCTTCTCCCGCGGCAAAGTCATCAAACGTGTGGGCCGATGTATCCGGCGTAATCACGTAATCACTACCGGAGCGGTGGATACCGGAAAGACTCCGGAGCGAAACATCATTCACGCGAAGCAACGTCCGCAGGTACCCAGGCGATGTTAACGCATCTGGCCGTCGTGGATCGCGACAAAAGTCTGTCGATAACTTTGTTGTCACATCAACAGCAAGAACAAAGTTCGCGCCCTGCCGACGCAAGCAGTGTGACGGCACATTCGCGAGCACTCCACCATCGACAAGCGCTTCATTCCCTCGAAGAATTGGCTTCCCGAAAATTGGGTGATTGATACTCTCCATCACACTTGAGACCACATCGCCGGACCGTCGAATTCTTTCTTGCCCCGTCACCAGATCCACGGTAACGAGTGACGCCGGAAGTAACAATTCATCGAACTGTACATTCTGAAGATGCTCACGGAATTTTGGCTCAATCCACCCCATACGAAACTGTGAGAGCAAAAACATCTCCCTGCTCTTCGGTATTTTCCTCAACCACGTCGGAGGTGTCATTTCCTTGAGTATTAACTGCAGCAAAACATCGGGCGACTTCCCCATTGCATATCCGGCGGACATGATGGCACCAGCACTTGTGCCCGCGACGGAATCAAAATGGATGCCTTCACGGTTCAGCACCTCAATCACGCCAAGGTGTGCAACTCCCTTCGCGCCACCACCACCAAGCGCAAGGCCAAACTGAAGGTCATCAACACAATGCACGCACCGAGTCACATCGTGCTTACGAAAAGATGGCTCTCCGGAAGCATGCTCCCATTGCACCCGCATATCGCTGCCTGGAAGTGGCAGATCATGAGAGGCATGCCTTGGAAGCCGAACTGATCGTTCATGTGTCCAAACGACCTGAGAGTGACCGGCCAAATGATTCCGGTCGCGGACAAAGGTACCAAGCCTACTCTCAACAAGCCCTTGATCCTGATTATCAAAGAGCCAGAGAAGGTGTTCACACTGGCTTAGTAGGGACGGCTCTGCCGTCTCTACATCACAATCAACAAGCACCCTGACTCCCTGCGTCACGGCGTCCGCGACACGATCACGAAGTGGCTCAAGATCATTGCCATGAACCAGTTCTGCAAGAATATCATCCGCTGCCCACATCTGCGGCCTATCCGTCACCACTTTGACCGTGGCACCCCGATCTTTGAAAGCCTTGACCATTTGCGGAGCAAGGACTGCATGCTCTTTCCGTGTCCTTATTACTGCAAAGACTGCACGAATAACCTGACGCCGCGTGCCGAGCAACTCACCTCGTAACCACCGTCCCAAAGTCTTGCTTAAATTCACCGCAAACTGTGGCACCTGGTCTACTGCTTCAGCGAAATGATCATGATTCAATACCAGCAAGTCTGTATCAACGACGGCCTTGATTGTCGCATTTCTCGGTGAACCAATCAGCATGGAGAGTTCACCAAAGTGAGCCCCACGGTCGAGCACATTCAGCAACGACTGCTCACCCGTATCGTCTTCAAGAAGCACTCGCACACGGCCACTTGTAATGACATACATCGTCCCCCCAGGATCACCTTGCCGAAAGAGCACCTCTCCACCGCGAACCTCCATTGGCCTGGCTTTGGCAAGAATAGAACGAATGTCTTGATCACTGAGACCATCAAAGGCAGGCGAACCTTTCAGAAACTCAAATTCACTCTGCTCAAATTCACTTTGATTGTGCTCGGCCATAATGACGTGTCCTTGTCGTCTTCCTAGTGAACGTGGTTTCCACCTTTTTCGCCTTCCAGGCCCGGCAGGTCAAATGGAACCAGCAAAAGACCGGCTGCTGATGCCGATTTGCCATTGACCTCGTGCGTCGGAAAAAGGTACTTCCCGCACTGAATGTATCGAGGTGGAATTCTGTCGGACGGAAGAAGGACCTGAGTATGGCTTCCTCAAAAAAAATCAGCCGAAAAAGAAAACGCGACGTTCCGATGATGGTTCGATGCAAGCGATCATTCAGAACTGGGATTAAATCACTGGCGGAAAGCCCCTGGCTTAAATTCACAACCGGAGTTGTGCTGTTGACCAGCGGTCTCGATGAAGCTGCAGAAACTCTATTCGAAGATCTATCTGCACTCGAACTTGGTGCCCATCACGGAGTGATGGTGCTCGGATTTGTCAACGTTCTCTCATCACTTCCTGACATGCTTGATGGACTGACGGGAACATTCCTGGCAGACGACGAGGAAGAGCCCAATGAAGAGCTTGCTCAGAGATCGCTTCACCAACAAGAAGCCCTCCCACCAGAGCCTGTAGAAGTCGAACTCAAGAAGGCCGCTTAGCCAAACGCCTCGCTTCTGCATGGCCTTCTCGCCAGCCCTCCGCACTCTGGCAGTTTTTAAAATGGCCCGAAACTTTTGTACGTTGTCATTCGTTGAAAGAATATCACGGGCTAAGCAGTCCCTAACACCAGAATAGCTATACGACACTACTGAGGATCTAGAACAATGAAATACACTTACTTACTCTTCACGCTTGCGTGCGCAGCCATAGTATCTTTGGCTGCGACAACCTTCGCAGCACCGCCAGAAAACAACGACCCAGCTGACCGCAAGGCTGAAATGCTCAAGAAGTTTGATAAGGATGGTGATGGCAAGCTAAGCGATACAGAAAAGACAACACTACGAGCTGAAATGCAGAATCGTCG
>JADHSL010000050.1 GCA_016776925.1 Pirellulales bacterium
AACATACTGCAATCTGCATTTCATCAGGCCGATTTTTGTCCCCCATAATATTTTTAAACAACGTTCTTAAAAATCTAATTTTTCATGTATTCGTGTACACAAAAGACTTCTCGCGACACTAATTACAGCCCGCCCTATTTGCCCACAATAAGTTCTCTTGTCGCAATGAGTTCACGGGCCATACCCGCAGTAACATCGCCTCTCCTGACACCAGGCAATACGGGCCACGTGTAGGTTTCCACTTCAAGGTGCGGCTCGTAGGGCAGTTGACCCAGAGCATGAAGTGCTCCAATAAGTTCTGGCCTCGTTGTCCCTAACGGCCCAAGACGATCTGCATCGACCGGCACATGAAAATGGACTCGCCACTTTTCTGCCTGCTGCCAGTCGGAAGGCGGATCGAGTGCAAGTTCTTGAGACAGGTCCGTGTGGCTGATCACCCGACCATCCGAATGTCGTGCAAAGGTCTGATGAAGATATCGCTGTTCAGCGAACGTTGCTAACGCCTCACGTGCCTTTTCGTCTGATGGCTTGTCAAGTTCGATAGCACAGCTTATCTGTACCTTATTAATACGAATATCAGCCGCAGCCAACTCAGAAACAGCCTCGCTCGCATTTTCAAACTCAACTGCCTGATGACAGACGTCATAGCACACACCAATATGCTGACGTACCAATTCACCAACCCCAGCTTTATCAGCAGCATCCCATAGCATCTCAAAAAAATGAATCGTCTCTGGTGTCGTCTCTAAAAGGCAGAACGGCTCGGGCTCAATGGCTAACCGAATTGTCTTTCCGGTCTCGTGACGCAACCTGTCAAGATCACGAGACAACTGCACAAGTTGATCGATGGCTCTTTTATAAAATTCGGGCGACTGCACTGCTTGCTTATACGCAAGTGGCAGTGTTGAAATACTGCCTTCGTCTTCTCCGGTTAATACTCCTGCAAGAAACTCGCTACAAAGTCGGGTGTACTCAAGACGACGAATATCTGACCAGTCTGGGAGGTACACCTTTTCCTTTACACGTTCTGAATGAAAATCACCAAAGGGAAAGGCATTGAGTGAATAGCATTGCAGCCCTTGATCAGCCAGAAGACTCGCAATGCTTCGTGTAACAGTCTCATCTTGAGCCACTTCAGAAATGACAACTTCGGGTAACCAAAGGCCAATCCCAATATCAAAGCCACATTGATCCTGAACAGAGCGAGCCTCGTGGGAAATTATTTTCTCAAGATCTTTGCGCGAGCGACAAGGATGGACGTTTGTGCAATACGACAAGGGATAATGCATAGCGTGCCCTATTTTCAAAAAAGTCATTTACGTTGTGTGAAATTGCCTAAAAAATCAAATAGCACACTGTCTCAAATTTCCACCTGGCGAGAATACTCATCGGCTCATGTTTTTCAGGCGAGATGTCATCCACCCTGATTTCTTGCCCCCTCTGATGAAGCCATTCCTAAGGCACGCCGCCCGACATATCTAGCCCTGCTTTAAGGCTGTTACATCCAGCATTCGTTCCAAAGCGACAACAGACCAGTGCGCTGTATCTTGATCAACACAAATCACATTCACGGGATTTCCAGACTCAAGGTGCTCAAGGCTCCAACAGAGATGGGCCAGATCAATACGATACATGGTCGCGCACATACAAACCGTCGGCGAGAGAAATCGGATTGTCTGTTCAGGATGCTCTTGCTCGAGGCGTCTAACAAGATGAAGCTCTGTACCTATTGCCCACGACGTGCCAGGGGCAGCAGCTTCAATCTGATTAATGATATAACTCGTTGAGCCAGCGAGGTCAGATTTTTCAACAACTTCCATTGCGCACTCCGGATGGACAAGAATTTTGACATCTGGAAGATTCTCTCGCATCGTATCAACATGTTCCGGACGAAACATTGCATGCACGCTGCAGTGACCCTGCCAGAGAATCACCCGACTCTTTTCCAGAGTTGTTGCATCATTGCCACCAAGTCGCGGATCATGAGGGTTCCATACACACATCTGCTCAAGCGGCACGCCCATTGAGTTGGCAGTGTTCCGGCCAAGGTGTTGATCCGGAAAGAAGAGGACTCGCTTCGTTCTGGCAAAAGCCCATTCAAGAACGGCGCGAGCATTGCTTGATGTACACACAATGCCACCATGCCGACCACAGAAAGCCTTCAAGCTGGCAGCAGAATTGATGTAGGTCACGGGGGTGATGTCATCGGTATCTATAATCTCACCGAGGTCAGCCCATGCATCTTCTACCTGTTCAATCGCTGCCATATCAGCCATTGAACAGCCCGCTGCGGTATCGGGCAAAACAACGTTCACTCTCAAACCATTTCGACCTGCTACCTGCTCTGGTCGATTGACAAGAATATCTGCTGTCTCCGCCATAAAGTGGACACCGCAAAACACGATGGCTTCACAGTCTGTTCGTTCCGCTGCAGATTTGGAGAGCTGGTAACTATCGCCTCGTAAATCTGCATGAGCAATCACTCCATCCTGCTGGTAGTGATGGCCGAGAATCAGCACACGCGACCCGAGACGCTGTCGAACTTCGTCGATCCGGCTCGCCAGGGCAGTATCATCAAGTTTTCGATAGTCCTCTAAAGGACCAGCAGGCAGGGGCTCATTTGTTGGTATTTCCACTCTCATCATCCCTACAGTATAGGCTGTCGCGGCGGTCCCTGTGCGGCGACCGCCTGGCATCTTATACTGATAGCTTCTCGTTGGAATCAACGAGGTGGCCATCCTCCGTATAGTGGCTACTGTTTCCGACTAACCCTTTCACCGTTGCACAGAAGGCTGGCGAGCGTCCATGGCGAAAAAGATCGCAAAGAAAAAGGCTGCCAAAAAAACCACAAAGGCTGCCAAAAAAACCACAAAAACAGTGAAGAAGGCTGTTAAAAAAGTAGCAAAGAAAAAGGCTGCCAAAAAAGTAGCAAAGAAAGCAGCCAAAAAGCGAGCAACCAGAAAAAAGGTTGTGAAATATGTTCGTCTGAAGGCGTACTGGGGAGTTTTCAACTCCGGGCTGAAGCGTCTTGCTGTCTTCGAATATGCTGACAAGCGTGCTGCCGAAAAGAAGGCAAAAGAACTCTCGAGTGGATCAAAGGGCAATCACTTCATCCAACTCGTCAAAGAGCCAATTACTGAGGCATAACAGATTGGCTGTGGGGCTACACAATCGTGTGCTAGCCCCACGGGCTCTGCCAATCGCCCCACGCCTCAAGATACCTCGCCAATCCTGGCGACTCTGCTGCTTTGGTCCGAATCCAGATGTGGGCTGATTCAATCAGTGACTGTTCGTCTGCCAAAGAAATTGCACCGGCAACCACACGGCTTCGCAGATAAACAAAGTACGTATCGAGAACATCACTTCGACAATAGTCATGAATTTCACGCGCTCGGCCTCCATCCCAAAGATCTTGAACCATGTGGCCAGCCACATCAAGTTTTCCAGGTTTGCCAATGAGATTGGCAGCCAGGGAGAGTCCTCCCACAAATCGGCTTGCACCGTTATTCGTTAAAAATTCGTGCAGGTCGAGATGTGCAGAACTGTTGAATCGATTTCGTGGCTGTTCGAAACTGCGGCCGTTTTCAGCAATCCATTCAGGTATTCCTAATCCATACCGAAATGCGCAAACCTCAAGTAGTGGCATATCAAAACCACGGCCGTTGAATGAGACCAGTTGTGGCTGACCATTTTTTCGCCAACCTTCCCAAAATAATCGCACAATTTCGTGAGGGCGCGATAGTTCTTCATCAAGGGCTACGAGATCAATCAATGAATAGTCATCGGCAACCGTGGCAACAACAAGTGACACAGGGAGCTGAAATGTATATGGAATAAAATCTTTTCCATTTTGCTCAAGAAGTTCGGATCGATACCGCTGAATTGCTTCCGTCGGCGAGAGCTTTTCTCCCGGATAACGAATTTTGGCAATGAGCTCTCCATCTGCTGCTGACTCGATATCAAAAACGAGTCGTGCTGTCCTTCGTTTTGCCATTCAGAAACTCTCCTTCTCATCCAAGTTGGTGGCGAGGTGATGATCGTCATGAGAATTTCGGGGCACTAATGCCCCATTCCCTTCCACCGCATACCCACATCGAGGAATTTCAAGACCCTCTATCACCTCCGCAGAGGTACTCTCGCCGTCGAACTGATTCGGTTGCTCATTGAGTCTCATGATCATGATTACTGGATTTGATCGAGTGGAACTGGTGATCGCTGTTTGTCAGATTCGACCACAGCCGAGAGCACCTTCTGAACCTCATACGCATCGGCAAAGTCGGCAAGGGGAACCACCGGCTCACCGCCGCCAATCACGGTCAACATGTCAGCAGCCTGATTAATAAAGCTGTGTTCGTATCCAAGGATATGTGCGGCAGGCCACCACGATGCCGCGTAGGGGTGGTTGGCGTTGCCATCCGTAACATTAATTGTGTTCCAACCCTGCAACTCTGCAGGGAGTGTTGCGTCGTACCAATCGAGTTCATTCATACGCTCAAAATTGAAACGAATCGCCCCTTTTTCACCATGTATCTCCAGACGATTTGCATTCTTACACCCCGTAGAGAGACGCGATGCCTCAAACGTGGCCACAGCACCACTAGCCATTTTGGCGATAAACAGCACGATATCATCGACGGTGCTTGCTCCCATTTTCTGACTTGTCGCCGCGCCGTGTCCTGAAATTTCGCCACCGCCGCTCTCCAGAATTACTCGCTCTTTGATCACCGTTTCCATCGTCGATCCGATCACCTCACTGATTTCATCACCCGTGATGAATCGTGCGGTATCGATGGTATGAGCACAAAGGTCTCCCAATGCTCCGGATCCGGCTACATCACCCTCGAATCGCCACATAAGCGGTGTATCTGGTCCGGCCCAATCTTGAAGATAACAGCCTCGGATCTGATAAATTCGACCGAGTTTTCCCGCCGCACACAATTGATGAGCGAATGCTATTGCAGGACATCTCCGGTAATTATACCAGACAAATGTTTTTCCAGTCGCCGTCTCTGCAGCTTCTACCATCTGACGAGCATCGCTCAGCGTCCCCGCCAGCGGTTTTTCGCAGGCAACATGTTTTCCCGCCTCGAGTGCCGCAATCGTGTGCTCGGCATGCACATTGTTGGGTGTCACCACATCAACAAGATCAATCGCTTCGGAGTTGACGGCCGAATTCCAATCGGTTGCGCAGTGCTGCCAACCCCAACGGTCGGCAAACATTTTTAGCTCTTCCTTATTACGGCCTGCGATCGTATGCATCACAGGCTGGCAGGGCAGATCAAAAAACTTATTCACCTTGAGATACGCATTTGAATGCGCTCGGCCCATGAATTTAGTTCCAATCAGGGCGATATTACAATGGTTGATATTCGCAGTCTCAGCAGACATCTTAAAACTCCTGAATTGGAAAACTATTTAAACGCCCGACAATCCGTAAATTAATATTGCACGTCCGTCCACTTTTGTTCTCGACTGCTCTGGATAATCGCATCGCAGATTGCCATCTCCTTATGGCCATCGACAAACGTACTCCAGTCGGGATTGTCCGGCATTTGCCCCTTCTCTACCGCGCGATACACATTACGAAATAGATTCTTGGGGCCGTCCGGGTAGGCTTCGGGATGACCACCCGGGTAATGGGCATACTCTTTGGCAGCGTCGTGCAGCAAGGATGGATCTTTGACCAAGATTTCATTCGCTTTTTCTCGATAACCGATCCACATATCGTTTGGTTTCTCTTGGTCCCACGCCAATGCACAGCGGGATCCATCGAGTTCAAACGAAAGCCGATTCTTCCGACCGGCCGAAACCTGGCTGACGCTGAAAACGCCACGAGCACCGCCCGAGAGTTCAATTAAGACAGAGGCATAATCCTCGGTGTTGATGTCTTGCGGTTCGTAATCACTGGGCGAGAGCTCCTTGCCCGCGTATGTTTCAATTTGTTTCTTGGGTTTCATCCGCGTCTTGTGTACGGTACGCAGGTCGGCCATGACGCGGACAATGCTCTCGCCGGTAATAAACTGCAAGAGATCACACCAATGACTACCAACGTCCGCGACTGCTCGACTGTCTCCTGACATTTCCGGTTGTAATCGCCAATTCCAGTCTGTCTGGAGGTACAGCCAATCTTGCAAATACGAGCCACGGAGAGTGAATACCTCGCCCAACTCACCTTGTTGGACCATTTGTCTGGCATGCTGAACCAGCGGATAGTAGCGATAGTTGAAATCAACGGCATGGATCAGACCTGAATCCGATGCAAGTTGCACAAGTTCCCGACTCTCGTCACTGTTCATAGCAAGAGGTTTTTCGCTGATCACATGCTTGCCGGCAGCGAGAATATCTTTGTTTACCTGATAATGCAGGTGATTCGGTGTGCAATTGTGAACGACACGGACTTGAGGATCGGCAAGAAGTTCGCGGTAATCACCATACGACTTCTCGATGCACAAAAGATCGGCCTTACTTCGGGCCAACTCGGCATTGGCTTCGGCCAGGGCAACAAATTCGACGTTTCCCAATCGTCTTCCAGCCTCGACATGTACCGGACCAATAAATCCAGTGCCGATAACTCCGGCTGCGATCTTCTCTGCCATTGTCTCACTCTCCTTTAAACCTTGAAATAAACCCACACCGTCGCTTCGTTGAACCCGCGAAATCAAATCTTATCGGTTCGCTGTCGGTTCTAGCAACCGGCCAAGCATCGTTTTGCATCGGGCACCTCAAGACGAGCTCCTTCTCAATGCAGCTCTGTGGCAGCTCAGCGAAGCGTTTTTCTAACGTGTTCGTAAACACCCGTCCACCAGTTTCCCCGATCGCTGTATCTTAGATCGCTGCATTTTATTAGACAAAGCTTGACTGTGAGTTGCCACCAGCTGAATTGTGTTCTCCTGCTGCTGAATATCTGGTATCAGATCAGCGACTTGAATTACCGGTTGACGGTTCAAACTCTCGGTTGGCTTGTCAGCCAAAAGGATTTGATTTTGTATCACAAGCACTCGTGCCAAAGCCGCACGTTGCCATAATTCCGCCTCGTCTCATACATTCCTGACCGTACTAAATTTGTAGAAAGAGGAAATTACCCCAATTTAAGAAGAGCGTAACACAAGCCGAACAGAGGCTACAGTGCCGCACCCTCGTGAACCCCAGTGGGAGGCCTGGTCCAACCCTGATAAGATACCCTGTAGAAATACTCTGACTTTCAAAACAGGCAACTCAATGGGCTTTTCTGACCGCGGATATTACCGCTTTGACAACTCATTCCAGCGACAGTCTGACTGGACCGCGGTGATTACGCTCATCATAGCCAATGTCGCAGTATGGGTGCTCAATCTCTTTGGTGGTCGTGATTTTTCTATCAACAACATCCTCGCACTCCGTGGTGATCTCCCTGAACATCTGCTGGAATGCTGGAAGCTTATTTCCTATGGTTTTGCCCATGACGCGAATTCGCCTTGGCATCTTGCATTCAATATGCTCGCCATCTTTTTTTTCGGGAGGGCTGTCGAACAGGTGCTTGGGAAAGCAGAGTTCCTTCGATTCTATTTTGTTGCAGTTGTTGTGTCCGGATTGGCATGGGTTCTCAGTGTCAATTTATTCGCCGGTGGATTTCCACCCGGCCGGACATATCTGATCGGCGCTAGCGGTGGGGTGATGGCAGTTCTGGCTGTCTTCGTCTGGTACTTCCCTCGGCAGGAAGTCCTGATCTGGGGGATTCTCCCTGTACCCGCGTGGGCACTCGGCATTCTCTACTTTGTCACAGATATCCAAGGCGCCACTCAGGGCGGCGGGAATGTTGCACATGTCGCACATATTGGTGGTGCAGTTTTTGGCTTACTGTATGCCTGGCGAGGATGGAGCCTCAGTGGCTTGTCCGACTTAGGTGGACGACTCAAACAGATGCGTCGCCGTTTCAAGGTTGTTCGACCAGACGACGATCTTGATAGCTCACACACGACCACCGAGGACGAGCGAAGCCTTCAATTGAAGGTTGATGAGATTCTTGAAAAAATCAGTCGCTCTGGTGAGTCAAGTTTAACAAACGATGAGCGCGAGACACTCACTCGTGCAAGCCGACGTTTCAAGGGACGCTCGCAGTAGAAAACGACGTTTTAAGATATCGTTTTCATCGAAGAAGAGTTTCTTGTGGTCGCGTTACCACTCGCAGGTCGTCGCGGCTGGCAGACCGTATCTGGTCGACACGTGTGACGAACTGTTGGAACTCCTGTTCATCAAGCTTTCCAGATAGCACTGAATGCACCTGCCCTGCCGTGTCCAGCACAACAACATTTGGCTCTCCTGGAATAATTCCAAACATTCGTTCCAGTGCCCCATCAAAGTCGAGCCAGATCGGAACGACTGGAGAATCTTTTCGCATACGAGCTCGTGCAACCGGCTTGAGTGCTCTCGGCACTTCTGTCAGCGAGGCCACAGGAATAACGCGAACATCTGGCAGTGCAACTCCTGCAGGCCAATTTACGATTCCCCGCACCGGCTGTTTCGACCAGGCATCAGAAGAGACTTCATCAGCTGTCGGGTGAAAATGAAGATGGAGCTTTCGTCCAAGATGAAGTGAATCTTCAGCACCATGACGTTCGGCATACACCAGAATGACAACATCTCCTAGATATGTGCTTGTTTCGCATGGAGTTTGAAATTGATCCTCCATAACAACATTCATCACGCCATCAGCACAAACAACTTCAAACGCTCCGAACAGAAATCCGACCAGAAGACCGAGCGGCACGAACCGATAAAGAGAATTTGTGCGATACGACATAGCGAGTTACTTTCTATCACGATCAAAAAGTTAGGCAGCCTGTCGGTGATCATGCAAAGGAGGAAAGGCTAATACCTCGGCATCGTCACTCTCATGCTGATCATCATCCATTTCTGCCGAGCCGGGACGAAGAATACCGAGAATTGCTGGGAGAAAAACAAGTGATGTAAGAGTGCACATTGTCACGCCAAGTGTGAGTAGTCTCCCAAGGCTTTCAAGCCCACGATGACTGGCGACCATGAGTGCACCGAACCCAAGAATTGTCGTTAACGCATCGACCATTACGGCATTCGCTGTCGATGCACTAATCCGATATTTTCCTGGTCGTTCCAGCGCATCGTGGACAATATGAACGCCGTAATCGACTGCAATTCCAAGAATAAGTGGGATGCCAATCAGGTTTGCTGGATTGAGATCAATTCCAAGCACGCCCATAAGCCCAAGGGTTAACGCCATGCCAGCCGCAAGCGGTAAGGCTGCTAACAGAGAGTGAGTGAGACTCCGGAAATCGAGCCAAAGGACTGCGATAATCACAATGAGTGAATAGAGCGCAGCCTGTTCATAACTCCGTTTCATTTCGAGTGATGCCTCGTATGCCTGAAGTGGATTACCCGTAGCTTTTGGATCAACACTGCGGACATCACTCACAAACTTTTTGAGGGCCTCAAAATTCCAGATATCTCCCCGCCCATAAATTTTGAGCAGATGCTTACCGCTCGATCCAACAAATCGATCAACGAGACTTGGTGGCAAATCATCGAGGGATGGAGCAACTGGGTCTGATACGGCAGCAAGTGCATGGAGACGACTAAGAAGTTCCCCGGCAGCGCGTTGTTGAAACATAGCCAACGCCTGATAGCATTCTTCAGGCCTCATTCGTCTAAGGCAGTCACGGGCTCGTTCCAGATGCCAAGCAGCCCTCATACCACCCGGTCGTCGTGCTGCCTCTGCCTGAGCCCATCCAAGTGACTCACCCAGAGCATCAAGGCGGTCGAGTGGGATCTGTGGAGGACGTTCTGGTAGTTGCTCCAGCCGCTGGCCTATCTGAGTAATGAGTGGCGTCTTGACTTCCTCATCTCCCGATAGAAGAGAAGCGATTTCATCGACTCGTTCAACAGTTGTTAAAGCGGCGAGTTTTTCTTTCCGTGCAAGCAACTCCTCACGCGAATCGGCAATTGACAGGGCGTACCAGACGCTCTGATCACATTCCTCGAGTAGTTTCTTTTCAACCTCAACACTCTCGAGACCATCGGGCTGAAGATTGAGAAGATTATGATCGTAGCGAAGGTCATGCATCCCTGAACTTAATGCAAGTGTTCCAGCTACTGCTGCCAACAACACGAGGCGAGGATGTTGTGCAAAGGGTCGCAACCAACTGTGTACAGGAACAGGTTCAGGAATTTTTCGCCCAAAGCGACTTCGGTCAATAATTGCGATAACAGCCGGCAATACCATAAGTTCAGCAGCACAGCACAGCAGAATGCCACCACCTGCAATCAGCCCTAACTCAGCAACACCTACAAAGCTGGTTAACGCTGCGGAGAAGAATGCAATAGATGTTGTTATGGCCCCAGTGAGAATACTTGGCCCAACAGAACGACTCGTTTCAATAATTGCAGACTCGCAGTCACAACCCTCACGACGCATCGCTAGGTACCGACCTATGTAGTAGGTGCCATAATCAATCCCCACACCAATCATGGTGACAGTGAACGTAACGCTCAGGATATTCAGATGACCAACACTTCCTGTAGCCCACGCAAAAGCCCATGCCATACCTATCATTAGGACACCGTTGGCCATCAGTGCGTGTCGAATACCTCCAAAACCGGCCACGATAACAATCGCCACAGCCGCGAGAGACAATCCACTTGCCCACACCATTGACTGTTGGCTTGAACGCATTTCATCGTCTTCCATGACTGGTAGCCCAGTAAGTCCGATGGTTGCATCTGCATGTCGTTGTGAAACAACATCAATCTCTTTTCGTAAGGTATCCGTTGCTAATGAAGCACCAGAAAAACCTTCCTCCTCCTTGGCAAAACGCAGCAAGACAAAACCGAGTGTTCCCTCTTTTGCCAAAAGGTACTGGCTGGAAAGATCTCGCAGTGTTGACAGGCTCCCTGGCATACGTGGCCAAGGCGAGACATAGTCCTCGGGCAAGGACTCATGAAGCCGCCCTCTTTCAGCGGCTTCCAAACTGACCAGCAGGCTTTCACTGTATCGCTCGAGTGTCTGGATCGGTGGTTCATCGTGTTGCATCTGGGCCTGTTGTCCAGAAACAACAGTGGCTGCCAGACCGCCAACCATTGTGCCGACCTTCAGCTGACTCCAACCTCCGGCCAGAACTGGTTCAGTACGGCTTATAAAACGATCGATTGAGGCCAAGTCTTGTGGAGAAACATAGTGAAGCCCCTTGGCACGAATTTGAGTGAGATCAACTTCATGGAGAATTGAATAAAAGAGATCACTCTTCTGAGAGAGCTGCTGTGAAAGATCTTCCAGAGCAGCTACGGTTGCCGACCGATTCGTGCCTTCAACCACAACAACAGCGTCATCATCTTCACCAAATTCATGGATATAATCGATCCATAACTTGTTGTATTCACTATTAGGATCAAGGAGGTCAACGCGGCTAACCTTGTATCCTAGGGATTGGGAGGTCCATACTCCTGCGGCCCCAGCAGTCAGCACGGCAACGACCAGAATGAGCCAAGGCCGTGCAAGACACTGCTCTGCCCAAGCAACCATGAGTTGACTCAGCAGACTCTTCCCATGGCTGGTCGTTTTCTCTTTACTCAGACGTAAACGGCTCCTTTTTCCAGAGGAACGTTTCGTTCCTCTTTGCGTGACGGAAGTATCTTCAGGGTGATCCGACATAGGAAAAAGAGTGCTGCTACCTTCCAGAAATGCTGGGCTCTCGAATTCAAAAATCTCATTAAATAGGCACGGCGAGAGCATAGAGATGGGGGCCATCCGGGCCAAGACCTCATCGACCAGTCAAATGACGTAGGATGCGCAAGAATGCCAAATTATTCCGAATTTTCACTGGCCCACATGGCATGAAACATCCGAGAAATGGGTAGGTCAGAGATCAGCACAACTGGTTGACTGACATCTTAGGGGTTTTGGTAGGGGGGCAACTTATGCGGAAACCGCTGCGTCGCAGCGTCGTCATGGCAACAACGCCAACGATCGCTTCTTATCTTTTCGTTTTGACATGTGTTCTCTGGATAAACAGCACAGTCTGTCGTGCAGCATCTCAAGAGCCAGTTCATTCATCACAGAACAAATTCGCCACCTTTGGTACCGATTGGGGAAGTTCAAGTCGGCATGCACGACGTCGAGCAGAAGAGGCGCTGCCGCTTCAACAAATGGCAGAATCTGATCAGCTGGCAATTCAAAAATCACTTCAGTCAACTACGCTGTACCGTAGGCTTCCTGTCGAACTTTTTGCGTGCGACGGCGATCTTCTGGCTTTTTCTCTCGACAAGCCAGAAGCAATTGTGGACATCTGGAGATTGCTGGGAATTAGCAGACTGTCTTTAGACCCTACTGGACCTGATCAATGGCAGTTCTCTGATGGCTATGGCACTGTCGGTCAATTACGACTCGCCTACCGTGAGCAAAGACAAAATGGGGGCATGCTTGTCTTTCACGGAAAGGGCGCTTACACAGGCCCTCTCTCACCGAAAAACCTAACGGGTGGATGCGTCCTCATGGTTCGGTATCGTGAAGCTGAACCCACGGTTGACGGGAGACTGCGTCAAGCCATTCAGGTTGATGCTTTTCTGGACATGGACGGAATTGGTCTTGAGATTGTCACGCGGACACTCCAGCCACTCATTGCTCGATCAGCTGCAGCCAACCTTCATGAGATCTGTCTTTTCATGGCTAGCCTCTCTGATGCGACCATAGCAAATCCACACGCTGTTGCCACGCTCGCTGGAAGACTCACTCGAACTTCTGAATCTGATAGGAAAAAATTGGCCACGATTGCCAGCACAGTCAGCAGCCGACGGAATGCTCAGCATGCTCGTCCCAATCATCTTGCTGACAATGAAGGCAATGTAAATGCTGATCAGGTCTCAGTCGACCTTGCATCCCGATGGCTTCCGTCAGACGAACTTGACCATTTCCAGAAGCAATAGAAGATTTGTTTTCCACATGGGCTTCACAACGAATAAGGGCTCATGGCTGTAGGTCACTCGCATTACGAATGAGTATCTGGGGAACCACCGAGTGTCGCAAACAGAAGTCGTCGTTGTACCTGACCAGAAGAGTCACGAACGAGACTGAATCGATCGAGAATAGCGTCACTAACCATGCTCTGGATTTGCTCAGTCACCAGATCCTGAGGATCCTGACTGCCGCGGGCGGTTCGATCAAGCAACTGGCTCTCAAGGTTGCTCATGCTGGCAAATCCGAATGCCGACCAATCAGCTTCCTGAACTGGCTTTGTGCTCACCATTCGATGAACGGTACCACTCATGTGCTCAGCATAGAGCACCTGACGATCGCCGATTTGTTCGGCTTCTTTCACAAACCAGGAGCCATGGAATGGTATACCCGCAACAGATTGATCAACAAGCCTCCCGATAGCCGGAAGCTTGGGTTCGTGTCGATCAGGCAATGCTTTGAGTGGTCTGAAAATATGCACTGCATCAAGTGGAACTGAGTCAACTGGAGTGCCCGGATCAGCAAACGTGTGGACTGAAACCTCACTTTCTGACACGCCAACAAGATATCCTGCAATCTGCACAGCTCTTTGAACAGGTGCTGTGTGGTCAATTCTACCGAGGCTACCAATACCGCTCTCAACATCGAAAGAAAGCACCTCAAGATATTGGGCAGGTGGCTTCCATCTTGGTACCGGCATGACATCAGGAAACCCCACAGATGGCTGGCCAATAAAAGGCCTTGGAAAAGGCTCTGGAAAAGCAACGCCTGGCAAATCAATCAAGTCACCTGGCAAATCAATGCGCCGGTCCTGCCCAACATGACCTCTGGTCTTCACTGGAACGGTCACAACACCTTGCTCTGGGAAAAACCCAAGCGCTAAATGATCGCCATCGCCTCGACGCCAACGGCTCCCAGTTATGTCAGTACTGCTACCCCTGTCGTCTGTGAGTGAGTAGCGATGCAAAAGCAACGGATTTGCAGAATCAGAAACATCAAAAATTGAAACTTGAAGGCCGCCCATACGGCCCGTCATTTCATCTGCATCCGAGCCTATCGTGAACAAGTGGTTTTCATCGAGTGGCTGAATGTGATCAGAGAATCCTGGTACATGAAGTTCACCAAGCAACACCGGATCAGTCGGAGAGCTAAGATCGACGACGAAAAGTGGGTCTGTCCTCAGGAACGTTACAAAATATGCTCGATTTCCAGCAAAGCGCACTGAGTAGAGATTTTCATTTGAGGCAAGGCCACGAAGAGCACCTATCTCTACCAGACTGTCTGCCTGGTGATCAAAGACCAAAACACTGCTGCCTTCATCCCATGTTTCAACAACAACGCGTAGGAACCCTTCCTGCTCATCCACTGCAAATTGATTGAGAATGTTGCCACTGAAGCTTCCCTGAGCACTAAGTGACACAACAGGCGACCCGCTCCCATCAAAATTAAATGTCACTTTTGTTATGTCAGTCGCTTGCTGACCCCATCGCAAGATACCGATGCCATCCCTTGAGGACGCACCATGTCCATCAAAGACGTAGACACTTTCTGCTGTTGCAAATACCTTGACGGAACCCTTGGTGAAAAACCCCGTCGTTGCAGCGGACTGCAGCTCTTGACCTGAGATATCAAGTGCTGTGACTGTCGTAAGCTGTTGACAGTCACCTGCTTGGGGCACATCGATTTCTGTTGGTCCAACAAGGCCTCTTACATCGACTAAATTGCCGCTTGCGTCAGTTTCATAAATCTGAGGAGTCATGGAATCAAGCAACCGCTGTCGCACCCTGAACGAATACGAATCAGCTGTTTCATACGTTGCAACTGCCTTTGGAGTATCGACAATGGGTAACCACGGCCGATGAAAATCAGGTAGTGAAAGCATGCGATGAGATTGCTTTTCATGAGGACTGGTTGGCCCCACTTCTTCACTGTGTCCTGAGTCACTCGAAACGACTTCAGGGTAAGGAGCATCGAGATGATGATTCAGCACAAGTCGTAAATGACCATCGACCATCCGAGAGCTTCCAAGTAAGCCATCGATCGTGAGCCGATTCACAACTGATACATCTGTAGGATCACTCACATCGAGAATCACAATCGCAGTCTGTGGCCGACCGAGAATAGGTGGCCATATCCCATGTCTGCCATGAGATGATTCCGCGGGTGCCATGTCGGCATGTTGCCTCGAAATTATCGTCAGCCTGTCGCCATACAGGTACATGCCAGCAGTCTGGCCCATTGTCTCGACAGTAATCTGATCAAGTAGCTCCGGGTTCATCTCAGAAAAACCACGAACAATTGAGAGTCGACCGTGCGCGAGAGCGTAGAGCGTATCATTATCTACCTCAACAAAATCGGCCTCATCAACTCCTTCAATCTGAGTATTGGTCGAAGAGGATGCCACTCCATCCAATGAAGCCTCATTGGGAATAGCGACGGATGTCATCTCACGGGCAAGCGTAATAACGCCGACGTCCGGTGGTCCAAAATTCGGGAGTGCCGGCTTTCCAAATACATGCTGCCATCGCTGCACAGCCTGCGCGACGAGCCAATCTGCATATGCATCAACGGATGCAAATGTTTCAATGTTGGACCCAATTTCAAATGACAGATCGGTCGTCCCAGTTTCAAAATCAACTGGTGCCGAATCTTCCTGAAGCGAGTCGTTCCCTGTCAGCATCTTTCTCATTTCAAGTCGTTCCGGAGAGTGAATACCTCCGGAGTGGCTACAAGAAAGAACCGGTCGACGCCGGGGAAAGGAAGAATACTTTTTATGAAAGCGAAAGAGGGGCATGCTATTTCCTGAATGATGAGTGCAAACACGTAAAAAGGTTCCCTCATGTAGAGACCTGAGCTACTCGCTGTCCCTACAATTTCCACTCGTGGATGCCCCTGAACCCTTACAAAAATACTCCTCTTGAAAATAGTGATGTGATGTTTATTTGATCGGTCAAGGCGATGCAAAAATTCGACCTAAAAAGATAAAACTTCATAAAAAACCCATTTTATCTCTGCGTCGGTGCTGGCGTTGTCGCCATCTTCAGTTGTGCTTGAGACGCAACCACATATGGTCGCTTGTACTCTGGCATATAGCCTTTTGCTCCACGAACTGTAATCTGCTGGCCGACCATTGGAGCTAAGTTGACACTGGCTGATGGAGTCACAAATACAAGAACATTGTTATTGATATCGACGATAGCCCACCGAGGTGCATCTGGTCTTCGTGAAACGACCGTGGCCAGTCGGCCATTTGTTTCAACATAGTCAGGAGGCGTCCAGGTATTCTGGCCATCTGCTGGCTTTCCACCAGGCATGACACCCGGGCGAATGGGTCGGCTCCCAATGCCGCCAAGACTCGACCACAGTGAACCAATGCGCAATGGCGACGGTTCAACTTTGTCTCGGGCAGCGAGGGCACGATGCCTTCCTTGAATGGTTTCAAATCGGGCCAGCCTGGCATCAATTGCCTCGGCACGAAGTCGCTCTGTACCGGTCGATGCTCGTGCCGAAGCTATTCGCAAACGGTCTCGCAAGGTTTTTAGATCCCAATTCTGAGAAGGCCCCGTGACTGCGAGTGACAGAGCCAAATCAATATCAGAGAGTTCATCCGTGGGCGCCATCTGTGGTCCATCCTGAGGGGTTGCTGCAGGTTCTGGTGGACTCATGTCAAACAAACCACTGCCGACAGGCATCCAATCAGCCAAGAGGCGGTGCGCCCCGGAAATGCCACGAAGTTGCCCCGGTTCTTCACGTACTTCAGGATCTTCCGCCGGAAGTTGACCAGCTACTGTCATCACCTCAGAAAGAGAATCGCCGACCTCTCGCCAGGCATCGACAGCCTCACGAACCTTGACGATACTTGCTGACGTTTCCTCTGGAGAGGTTTTATTATTGGTTGCGATATTCGACGCTTGCGGGGCCAAGCCAATAGGTAAATCAAGATCTTCTAAACGTGCCCAACGAAACTCACCTGCTGGCGGTGCTACCTGAAGCCACAGTCCTTCATGCCTTCCTTCTTGTATCCGAACTTCATTGAGTACTCGCACGCGTTCGCCGGCTTCTAACCGAACCTGTGCAACATGCCGGAGGGCATTAATT
Organism: Pirellulales bacterium; assembly: GCA_016776925.1. Taxonomy (GTDB): domain Bacteria; phylum Planctomycetota; class Planctomycetia; order Pirellulales; family UBA1268; genus UBA1268. The sequence goes on from JADHSL010000050.1 coordinate 17,057, forward strand.
TGTGAACCAATTCGTGAGACAGCACCATCAGTAATGACAACACCAATTTCAGAATCTTTTTCAATCTTTCGATCAACATCAGCTGCGCGTAACCAACTAAAACTACCAGTGAGTGGTCGGACGGCACCATAACCAGATTCACTCACACTCCAAAGTTCGAGTGACTCGCCATGGATCAGCCGTGCGGTTGGATAGAAATCATCTCCAGGACCTGCACGCAGATAGGTATGGGATGTGACGACTTGAACCCGCCTGGGAAATTGTTGGCCCGTTGCGAGTTGCTCTTCTGCGGAAATGGGTTGGGGGAAAAGTGCGCACCAGAAACCCATCGCCAATAAGACGAGATGTTTTCTGCACCAACAACTCCAGAAGGATTGGAGTTTAAAAAACAGAGTGGCAAACATTGGGGGGAGGATGGCACTCTTGTCCGTTGTTCGCAACGCCAAAACAATGAATCAAGATCTTCCGAAAAATCCACCGTTTAACGTAAAAAACGCGTAGACGAGGCTTGGGCTACCCTCGTCTACGCGCTGCATAGTTGGCGGCAAAGAAACCGCCTACTACGTTTCTTCTAGTCCAGGTAGACCGAGCGCTCAAGTGACGAATTTTCGATTCGACTCCGGCACGATTGAGACACGGATGGGCTTGCGGGAGCCCACTCCTCAGAGGGGGTGTCCGGGCGGTTTAGCCACGACTCGGAAAGCTGGCAAAACAATTCTGACATGACAGCATGCTGTGCTGGCATCGCCATGACAGTACCCTCAAAGAAATTTGTGATCGAAAGGAACCATGACCACATCACCACCAACGCGTCTTACTCCCAGAGATTTTTTGGGCGATCAAGAACTTCCTTTAAAACGAATAATTGTTTTCTCGTGGCAGGGTCTTTCAGCATTGCAGCGAGTCTGAAATCGGGGACTTCCTCTTTCTTTTCCTGATCGCTTGTGTCCGTCATTCTGTTCGTATTGTCTTGAAGATCGGCCCATGGACTCTCAACAACACCGTCTGGGAGATGGTTGAGACCTTGATCGAATACCGCATGGATGTGGCGACTTATTTCACCCTGGTCCTGAGATGGAGATTGCATGAGCTCTTTCTGTTCCACCATCGTACGAGAAGTGGCTCGTTTTGATCGACCAACCTCGTCAGATATTGGCAGCGCGATAGTCTTTTCTTCACTCCCTTCAACAGGAACTGGTGACGGTTGCTTTGTTTGTATATATCGATTCAGAAAAGCACTAATCTCTGCTTCCACTGGATCGACTGAATCAACTCCTTCATTTTGTTCAGGGATGTCGTCTCCATCAATCTCAGGTGGTGTTAAACGACCACATTCCGGACACTCAATGATTGCGAGAGCTGGGGCTACAAACGATGCCCCGCAGCCTCTGCATTGCCTTTCTCTAAAACGTTGCTCAAGGAGCATATCGGGTTCTGTTTCTTTTTCATCATCATCAACACGGGCTTGCGGACCACCACCTACTCGACGAAAGAAGGCAACCACCTGAGAAATGACCCAGATAAGAACAAAAAGAAGCGGCAAGACGGCTTCCAACCAGTCAAAGCCCGCTGCAAAAAGTGGATCGAACTGTGCGTGAAGAAACATATGCTCTCTCCTTCCCTACTCTACGATGATCACACGTGACCACTCGATTTCTGTGCCATACGCATTAGGCGGGCGATGCAACCGGCGAAGGTGTTGCCGCAATAGACCGTCTCATTTCCGTATCAGCCTGTAGATTCTTGAGTTTGTAGTAATCAAGAATCCCTAGTTTGCCGCTAGCCAACGCATCTGATGTTGCCTTAGGCACTTCCTCTTCAGCTTCGACGAGAGCGGCCCGGCTTTCTTCAACACCTGCAATCATTTCTTGCTCACTCGCAACTGCCATTGCGCGACGACCCTCGGCTTTGGCTCGAGCGACGCGAGTATCGGCTTCAGCCTGATCCGCCTGGAGACGAGCACCAACATTCACTCCTACATCAATGTCCGCAATATCAATAGAAACAATCTCAAATGCCGTATTTGAATCGAGTCGACGACTCAGTACTGTTTTGGAAATAACATCAGGATTCTCAAGAACATTACTATGTGTTTCAGATGAACCGATAGCCGAGACAATACCCTCTCCAACGCGGGCGATAATCGTATCTTCTGTGGCTCCACCGATCAATTGATTCAGATTGGTTCGCACGGTTACTCGTGCTCGAACCTTGAGCTGAATTCCGTCTTTCGCTATGGCATCAAGAGTTTTTCGTCCACTCTTCGTTCCTGGGCAGTCAATCACTTTTGGGTAGACACTGGTTTGGACCGCTTCACGAACGTTTCGGCCAGCAAGATCAATAGCGGTGGCGAGTTTAAAATTGAGTTCACTAATCTTGGCCTTCGAAGCAGCAATAAGCGCCTGCACAATCAGAGGCACCCGCCCACCGGCAAGATAGTGTGCTTCGAGAGCCTGCAGCGTTATACCACTGTCATCTCCAAGGCCAGCTTGAACTGCCATGATCTTACTGCGAACAATGACTGTTGGATTCACCTTCTTAAAACTCATTGCGACGAGATCAAACAAGCCGATCCCGGCACTTGAAGCGTACGATTGCAGCCACAGACGAAGGTAGCGAGCAAGAAAGCCAAAAACAATGAGTAGAAGAACAACGCCAACAA
>JADHSL010000051.1 GCA_016776925.1 Pirellulales bacterium
TTAAAACTGTTCTTGACGGACTCGATGAAGAATGAGCTTCAAGTAAGAGCAATGCCTGAGTGATTTTATAGCAGGCTTCAGATCGTCCTCTTATAGAGGTGCTGCAGGTGGAAGCAGTACGCCCGGAGGGATTCGAACCCCCAACCCTCGGTTCCGAAGACCGATGCTCTATCCAATTGAGCTACGGACGCGCGAGACATAGTGTACCAACCGTTGTCTCGATCTGCGATGGGCTAGCCCAGAGTTTCAAGACTGACTCCGTTTGGCATCGTTTTGGGGGTTAAGTTGACCGAACCCGATTTGTGGGACACGATACATATTCGTCAATTCGTATCCGCTTTACTGGGTCGTGTACTCACTTTCCAATAGCACTTTTGCCATGTCCAATGTTACTCTTCGAGTGCTCCACGGTGCTGATCGAGGAAAGGTTTACGATGAAGTTTCTACGCCGGTAACAATAGGCCGGGAGGAAGGGAATACAATCCAGCTGAATGACGAGCGAATTAGTCGGTATCATTTGAAGCTCCAAGCCGATCACTCAAAAATAGTCTTGACAGATCTGGACAGCACGAACGGAACGAAGGTCAATGGTGAAGAAATTCATGTTCGTATCGTGCGAGATGGTGACATGATAGCCCTCGGGCGATCGGTGTTGTTGATGGGGTCACACAGTGACATAGATCGGCGAATTGCTGATATCGCCTCAAAAATGCCAGCTGATGAACAAGACCGTGCCCGCGCCATGCAAGAGCGGCTTGAGCGTGCCTCGAAGCATCAATCGGATATTATTGAGGACCTTGGTGATGTGAAACTGCCACTTCTTCCCGGTGGCCCGCCACCGATGCCCGAACAGTTAAGTCCTGCTCAGTCAGCCGAGTTATGTGAGCTCCTTGATTATGCCCAAGCCATACTACGGGAGACGATGGAAGGAGCTGTGATGCGTCCGGGTCATGAAAAGGTTGAAATAGATTTTGCACCCTGGCAGGGACTGCTTGACTTACAGGCAAGCCTTGCAGAGATGTTGAGGCAGATCGGTGAGCCCTCGTCGGACTGAGTGATGTTTCAGGAATATGTAGTGTAGATAACCCCCTTTGCGACGCCCATGGAAGAGCACGCTGATGGAAGCAGATACATCCAAATCATTCACCCATCTCCACTGTCATAGCCATTACAGTTTGCTTGATGGTGCGAGTTCTATCGACCGGCTTGTTCATCGTGCGAGTGAATTGGGGATGAATTCTTTGGCGCTTACCGACCATGGGAACTTACACGGAGCCCTTGAGTTTTATAGCAAAGCCAAAAACGTGGGCTTGAATCCAATTATTGGTTACGAGGCATACATAGCCCCTGGCAGCCGTTTTCAAAAAGATGCAGGCAGCCAGAAAGAGGCGAGTTATCATTTAACGCTCCTTGCTCAAAACCGAACTGGTTTTGCAAATCTTTTAAAACTTGCAACCAAGGCGTCCCTCGAAGGATTTTATTTTAAGCCCCGAATTGATCGTGAGATCCTTGCAGCTCATTCAGAGGGTTTGGTCTGTCTTTCTGGGTGTCTTTCGAGTGAGTTTAGTCGTGCACTTATTGGTTCTTCTCGTGAGCAAAACGACTCACTTAATCAGGGTCGTCAGGTAGCGAGTTGGTTTCAGAAGATTTTTGGTGACCGTTATTTTATTGAGGTTCAGGATAATGGGTTGGACTTACAGCGGCAGGTCACTGCAGCCGCAATCGATCTTTCGAATGAAATGGGTATTCCTCCCGTTGCTACCTGCGATTGCCACTACGTAAATCGTGAAGATGCTGAAGCTCAAGATATTCTGCTTTGTGTCAACACTGGTCGATTTCGAAACGATGCTTCACGGATGAGAATGGACACAACAGAGTTTTATCTGAAGAGTCCTTCCGAAATGTACGAAGCGTTCTCAGATCAGGACAGGCAGTGGGTAAACGGTGCTGTTGGAAGGAGTCAGGAAATTGCTGATTCTGTCTCTATAGAACTTGAGCTTGGGAAGCGTCATTTTCCGGGCTTTGATCTTCCGTCAGGAAGAACAGCGGCTGATGAATTGAGGCGGCTCTGTTTAGAGGGTCTACGATCTCGCTATACAACGGTAGAAAAGCGATGGCTCGACGCACCGGGCGGCGATCTTCATTCTGACGTTTTAGCCCGCTTGGATCGAGAACTCGATGTTATCAATACACTCGGATTCGCGAGCTATTTTCTGATTTGTTGGGACTTTGTTCGTCATGCTCGAGAAAGAGGTATTCCCGCCTCAGCAAGGGGGAGTGGCGTCGGTTCACTTGTTGCTTACTCGCTTTACCTTTCTCATGTATGTCCGTTGGATTACGACTTGCTCTTTGAGCGTTTCCTAGACGTCAGTCGTCTCGAAGCTCCTGATATTGATATCGATTTCTGCAAGGAGAGACGTGGTGAGGTTATTGACTATGTCAAGCAGAAGTATGGAGAAGCAAATGTTGCCCAGATAGGAACGTTTGGAACGCTAGCTGCTCGAGCAGCTATTCGAGATGTGGGTCGGGCATTAGGTATGCCTATACCCCAGGTAGACAAGATTATTTCACTTGTACCAGATCAACTTGGTATTTCACTTGCAGAGGCGACCGTTCCAGGCTCACAGTTGGCTGACGCATGTGATGCCGATGCCCAAGTTCAGGAATTGGTGGATCTAGCTAGTCGGATTGAGGGACTTGCCCGAAATGTCGGTACGCATGCAGCGGCAGTTGTCATCGCGGATCAGCCATTGTCCGAATATGTACCACTTCAAAGAGTTACTGGAAAAGAAGAAGTCATTACGCAATGGTCGATGGGGGATGTTGAGCGGGCTGGCTTGATGAAGATGGATTTTCTCGGCCTTCGCTACCTCACAATTGTTACGAAGACTCTTGAGATTATTGAGCGAACACGTGGGGAAAATCTGGACCCGTTAGCGTTTCCTTTGGATGATGCTGATACCTTTGCTCTTCTTTGTCGCGGTGAGACAAAAGGTATCTTTCAGTTAGAAAGTGGTGGTATTCGAGATCTCCTTCAACGAATGAAGCCAGACCACTTTCTAGACATTGTTGCAGTCAATGCGCTCTATCGACCGGGTCCTCTCGAAGGCGGCATGGTCGATGATTACGTTGCAGTTAAGCATGGGCGTCAGCAGGCAGAGTACCCGCATCCGGTCATGAAAGATGTTCTTGAAGAAACCCATGGCGTCATGGTTTACCAAGAGCAGGTGATGCGAATTCTGGAACGTCTTGGTGGTATTGAGTTGTCAAGTGCATACACATGTATCAAGGCAATCAGCAAGAAGAAGCATGAGACCATTGCCGCATTTCGTGAGCAATTTATTATGGGGGCCGAGGAGAAAGGTTTTTCAAAAGCCGAAGCCTCTACTCTTTTCGGGCTTATTGAAAAATTTGCTGGGTACGGATTTAATAAAAGTCATTCCACGGCTTATGCACTGCTTGCCTGGCAAACGGCGTACCTCAAAACGCATTATCCAACCGAGTTCATGGCCGCTTTGCTCACAGGTGATATTCCAGGTCGAAACTTCAAAAAGAAGGATTCGGTCGTGGAGCACCTCGAGGATTGTCGACGAATGGAGATCACCGTTGAGCCGCCAGACGTGAATGCTTCCGAAGCTGAATTTTCAGCTTACAATGGCACTATTCTCTTTGGGCTATGTGCCATCAAAGGGTGCGGAAAGCAGGCGGCAGAGGCGATTGTTCATGAACGGGTAGTCCACGGTGCGTATCGTGATCTTTTTGACCTTTGCGGAAGAGTCGATGGTTCTGTAGTGAACAAGACAGCCCTCGAGAACCTGACGAAGGCAGGAGCACTGGATAGTCTGCTTGGCGAACAAGAACATCGAGGGGCGTTATTTGCTGGTATTGAACGAGCTGTTGCTGCTGGTGCTGCCAGGCTCGCGGACCGCCGCAGTGGGCAGAAGAATTTGTTTGCAGCGTTTGAAGAATCTGAACCAGAGCAGGAGCCTGCCGCAGTCCTTCCGGACGTTCCCCCACTCACAGATCTCGAGATGCGATCCTTTGAGAAAGAGGTCTTGGGGTACTATGTCCACAGCCATCCATTGGCTGAATATAAGTCAATATTGCAAACTGTCTGTACGCACGGTTCATTGGATGTAGGTAATGCTCAGCCGCGAGCCGAGGTGGTAATGGGTGGTCTTATTGGCTCACTGAAGTTGTCGAACACGAAGCAGCCAAGGCCTGGGTCAACGTTTACCCGCTACGGTATGTTTGATCTCGAAGATATGCAGGGTCTTGTTCGAAGTATCTGTTGGCCTGAAGAGTACGCTAGGCTCGGTGATTTTCTTTCGCAAGATGCGGTTGTTGTTGTTTCGGGAACCGTAGATCGACGGGCAGGAAGCGAGGAAACAAATCTTATTATCAACGACATCATTCCAATCTCAAGTATCTGGAGTCGCCCGATCAAATGTATGCATCTCAAAATATCTGAAGGAAGACATGACAGCGTCGTTCTTGATCGTCTTAAAGAACTCCTTGCTCGGCATGCAGGTGAGACGCCAGTTCGAATGATCATTGAATTGCTCGATGGAAGCCGAGCATTACTCGATGTAGATGGTCAGAAAGTGAAGTGGTCGGGGGAATTGCTTGATGAAATTGAAGGTTTGCTTGGGGCCGGGGCAGTCCGTGTGCAGACTTCTCTTTCTGGTGGGCGGCAGGATAATCGAAATTCCAAAAAGCGACGAGCATTCCAGTCTTCCTGAGTTTGCGGACTGATTCGTGTGGGCATATTAAGAACAGAGAAGCTCGTCCCGGGTTCGATTGCTACTTCTATTTGTGCCTGCAAAGCGAATCTGCCCCTAAAACACGCTGTTTTCTTGCAAAAAGCTCGCATTGCTCTGAGCTTTGATGCTGACTAATCTTCGGTATGAGGGAGAGTGCGCCTCTTTCCAGTCCTACATGACAAAAAAACATACCACTTCATTCCCCTAAGAGGGATTCTTTCATGCGAAATTCAATCCGCTTTATGTCACAGATGTCACTTCCAATGACTAGCCTATGTTTGGCTTGTGCACTGATCTGTGCGGTGGCATTTTCTTCGTCAGCAATCGCTCAGGGCATGGGTGGTGGCGGACAGCAAGGTGGCATGGGTGGCGGCGGACAGCAAGGTGGCATGGGTGGCGGCGGACAGCAAGGTGGACAGCAAGGTGGACAGCAAGGTGGACAGCAAGGTGGCGGTGGCACAGGCAGTCAGGCCGGCGGTTCAGGTGTTGTTGTTGATCCACAAGGAGTTTTGCGGGTTTTGACCATGTCAGACTCCAACCTCAGCAAAATTCGCCAGCGTTCCAGTGTTGAGCAACTCCCTAGAAATCTTCGGCGTCCTTCTAAGTTACGTAAGGTCGCACTAGGACGCCTCGAAACAGCTCTTGCCGCAACCCTTGAATCAGGCGGTGCATTATCAGATGAAATGACCAACCTCGCTGGTCTCACCCAGATACGTTATGTCTTCGTCTATCCAGCAACCTCTGATAGCCCGGGTGAAGTAGTTCTTGCAGGTCCTGCAGAGCCGTGGGCGGAAGACTCGTTCGGACGACCGATCGGGGTTGAATCTGAAACCCCAATTGTGCAATTGGAAGACTTGGCTGCTGCCATGCGAGTTTTTCCACCAGGGCAGCCATCGGATCAACTCGTTGGCTGCTCGATCGATCCGACGCAAGAAGGATTGGCCCGCATGCAGAGTTATCTGAAAAGAGTTGGGACTGTAAACCCACAAGGTACTGATGGAGATATTGTTCGTGGTCTGCGCGAGTCCCTTGGACCCCAGACAGTTTCGGTACAAGGCGTCTCACCCCATACTCATTTCGCACAGGTCCTGGTTGAAGCAGACTATCGTATGAAGCTCATTGGCATTGGTTTAGAAAAACCACCGGTAAGAATGAGTACGTGGATAGACCTTACATCTCCGGGAAGTGTTGCCAAAAATGCATTGCAGCGATGGTTCTTCACACCGAATTATGAATGCCTCAAGGTAAGTGAAGATGACCTGGCAATTGAACTTGTTGGTAAAGGCGTGAAACTTATTGGGGCTGACGAGATGGTCCTTCCGGATGGTCGAAGGATGAGTGCCCAGCAGCCAAGTCGCGCGAGTAAGCTTTTTACGCAAGCGTTCACGCTGAAATATCCTCAGATTGCCAGACAACATCCGGTCTATGCTCAATTAAAAACCTTAATAGATCTGGCGATCGTGGCAGCATATCTCCAGGAACATGGCTCATACGAAAGTGCAGGCTGGTCTGCAGATGTTTTCCTTGATGAGTCGGCATATTCGATCGAACGCTTTGTGGCCCCGCAAAAAATAGATTGTGCGGTGAATGCAGTTCGACGTGGTAGTCGGCTACTCACACCAATTGGTGGTGGTGTTGTTATCACTGCACGAGAATCTTTCACACAAGGGAACCTGCAGATAGATGAGACTGGCAAACTCCAGGATGAGTACGATAGCCTGTCAATCTCTGTTGAAAATTGGTGGTGGGATTAGTTCACCTTTTACCTGTTCCAATTAGAACTGCCAGATGACATCAATGCCTGCGTAGAATTGTGCAAGTTGATTACCGCCTGTCCCGATGCCTTGGCCCAGTGGCTTGCCGTAAGGACGAGGTGTTGTAGAAGCATTTGGTGAAAACCAGTCGTATCGAATCTCAGGCCGTATCACCCAGTTATTATTCGGATACCAGTTGAGGCCGAACGTCAGTTCCCAGAAGGTGCCAGCGAATCCGTCTGCCCAATAACCTGGATTGTTCAATTGGCTCTCGTTGCGGAGTGGGGCAGAAATTATGTACCCGTTATTATCACGGAAGTATTCAAGGCGAACACCACCTTGCCACTGAGGACTGAATTCCCAGAATAAGTAATTGGCAAATGAATACCATTGAGCTGTTCCTGTTTGTTGGCCAACATTTCCTGGACTGACATTCGCATGAAACTGCCACGCATTATCGTTCTGGAAGACGTAGATAAGTCGGTCAGTCAGACGATTGGTATAAACCGTACTCACCAATGTTCGATTGCCAACGAGTGAACCGTTTGCAGGGTTCCTATTAATCGTTGAAATTTCATTGCCGCTTGTTGTCATAATTGAAAGAGTTTGTGTTTTGTCACTACTTTCAATATTAATCCCACCAAGAAAGCTTGAGGTATCACTTGCACCTGGATAGTCAGGATTAAGAATCCGGAATGCTCCAGTTGTTGGCTGGCCGTCAAAAAAGTTATTCCAGCCTGTTGTAATACCTCCAAAAATAGTTGTTTGTTCATTCGGTTGCCACGAACCGAGAAAGCCGGTGAACGTAAACGGTGAAAATTGCATGGAGAAAGAGTGTGAATAAAAAAAGTTGCCTATTGCAGGAACTTCTTCGAATCCCAAGATGCTGTAGAAATGTCCGAATCGAAGGCTAATGTCATGGTACGCAATATCGGCATAGAATTGCGGGAGAGCAAATCCATAGTCTTTTGAAATTCCCCATGATGCAATATTTTCAATCCCAAGTGGTTGGAGTGGGTACGCGTCAAGACCCAGTGCTGTGGTGTAGAAAAAGTCTGTCCCAAACAAAATATCTACCCGGCCGCCTAGATCCCAACCCAGTGATCCGTCAGTTTCGCGCTCTCCAACGAAATACAGCTGATTGAGTTGGCCTTGCCAACTTCTATCTCCAAGTGTAACTGGCCCGTTGAACGGTGTGCCCCAGTTATTCGCGCCTATGCCATATTCAATCCATCCGTAAAGGTAGATGTCTTTCTCGGTTAAGTTGGGTAAATCAAGACGGCGATCTGGACCACTTCCGTAGTCAGTTCGCTCCCAGGCCTCTCGGGTGTCCTCTGGCTGTATGTCAGATTGTGGCGGCGGTTGCGCCTCAACAGCAGGAGAGAACAGCCCTGTCATCATGAAGAGTACGAGAAACAGGGCTGCTAATTTCCGCACCTTCCATGTCGTCATTGCAGCCACTCCACATAGATGGTGCGGCTTAATAAACCGCTACCCCTCTTGAAGATCGTTGTCGACACGTGCACTGAAACAGAACTACCGAAAAGTTCCCTACCAAAGCCGTAAATCCCCTATCTTCCTTACGATTTTGGATTCACTGCCGGAGTTGGTCTTTCAGTAGAAGGACACATTTTTTTTCGGCTTTATTGTAGTTTTCGTTGGAGCAGTCTTTCAAAAGATCTTCAAGAATCTGTTGTGTCTCAGGAGGAATCTCACCGGCTGCAATAGACTTTTTAATTACTTGTTTGACAGCATCAACCCGTTGTTTACTTCGGGTATTTGCTGCCGTTCTGATGCCCTGGATAAGGTTGAGCTGTTCCCTGGGAAGCTGTGGGTACGGTCTTCTACAGCTGACCAAAAAAACGAGCATGAGGGTTGCGACGGTCAGCCATAAATGAGGCAATGCCCTCGTCGTCATTACCACGCTCCTGACGTGACCACTTCACCACCGGCCATACTGGAGACGTATCGCCAGACATCTTGATTGATGAACTCCGAAACAAAACGGACTGAGCCATCACCGTTTGCAACATTTGCCCCTCCCGGATGGTCTGAGTACATCTGACAAACATGACTTGCCGGACTGTTTGGTGGATGAATTACTTCATATCCGTAGAGAGTAGTTTCAGCAGCAGCAGGTCCGCTGTGTACAAGAACGAGTGTTGCAGCGTAGTCTGCTGACGTTCCAATGCTGGTGGCAAACTTTTGTGTTGGATGACTCGCTCCACCCGGTACAACACCTGCCCAAGCCTTTTCAGATAAGTTTGAGGTGTGCTCGCCAAGAAAAACAGTAGTTGACATACCATCGGTCACACTCTTATTACGAGTGGCAGAATTTCTGTAGAAAGGTCCGTTCGCAATTGCGTCCCAGGAAGAAGATGCCGGAAACATTCCCCAGGGTTCCTCATGTCCAGCATTCGCAACATAGTGTGAGCGTCCAAGTTCAATTCCAGACGCAAGTGGACTTCCGTCAATGTCTTTGACCACGAAAGGTTCTTGGTCCCCGGCGGAAGAAGGACATAGAAAGAATTGAAATTGTTGAGCTACGAGGCTTCGGTTGCCTGTATGAAGTACTCCTTGGTTTGGATCACTCACGCTTGCAAAATTATCTGCTAAGGTCGCCTCCTCAAGATAAGGAGCCAGCTGAAGTCCCCATCCAGTCCCAGGGGCTGCATCCAATGTGTCACTGTCTCGATCGGGACGTAACGTATCCGAGAGATATCCTGCAGGAAACTGTCGGCGAGCTGATTCGTGGCTATGCATCGCAAGCATGAGTTGTCGCAAATTCGACCCACATTGCATTCGTCGAGCACTTTCACGTGCCTGCTGAACCGCGGGGAGAAGAATTCCAACAAGGACACCAATGATTGCAATAACAACAAGAAGTTCGATAAGGGTGAAGCCAGGGCGTTTCGCGAGCAGCACACCGTTCTTGAGTACACCGAGTCGAGAAGTCGAATGCTTATTTTTCACAGTGAAGAACAACGCAAGATGGTTTTTGGGCAATCAAAAAAAACTTTTTGATGATTCAAAATAACATACTTTAAGAACTTTGCAAGCGATTGAATCGGTTTTAAAAATAGAACGTTAGCGATGGCCAAGAAGCCATGCCAGAAGGCCTTTTTGGACGTGCATTCGGTTTGCCGCCTGTGTGACCACAACACTTTGCTTTCCGTCAATGACCTCGTTGGTGACCTCTTCCCCACGACGAGCTGGAAGGCAGTGCATAAAGATGGCATTAGGGCAGTTTGCCATTAATTTACTATTTATCTGGTACGGTCGAAAAGCGGTTTGACGTGCCTCTCGTTCTTTTTCCTGTCCCATGCTCGCCCATACGTCCGTATAGACAACAACCGCGTCTTGGACTGCAGCGGTTGGATCCTCGGTTTGCTCGACTTGTGCATCGGGAGCCAGCGATGTCACTCGGTTCTTGAAAGATTCATCAAATTGATACTGCTTAGGGGCAGCAAGAATGAAACGCATTCCAAGCAGAGCACAAGCTACTGCTAGTGACCTGGCAACATTATTTCCATCACCAACAAAAGTGAATGTGAGCCCTTCCAGCCGACCAATATGCCTGCGAAGAGTGTAAAGATCTGCAAGTGCTTGGCACGGATGGCTAAAATCGCTGAGGGCGTTGATAACAGGGACACTTGATGAAGCAGCTAGTTGCTCAATCGTCGCGTGGGATTTAGAGCGGCACGCAATACAATCGACATATTCACTAAGCACTCGACTGAAATCATCAATACGTTCTCGAGAACTTGCGAACCCAGTGTCCTCTCCGAGAAAGAGCCCTGATCCCCCGAGATGTACCATCGCAGTTTGAAAACTGACACGCGTACGCAGGCTCTGTTTTTCAAAAACAAGTGCAAGAACACGACCTGGGAATAGTGCATCACGAACACCTGCTGTGAACTTTGTTTCAAGATCTTGGGAAATCGCAAAGACTCCCTCAATCTCTTGTGGAGTTAAATCCTCTACAACTAAAAAATGACGCATTGAAATACCATTCATTCTGGACGGATGTTGTGCGGTTGAGTAGCTGGGTTGATAAGAGTGCTGAGAACGCGTTAATTTCTGCTCGTAACGTCGAGAATAGCCTCTGTAAGTTTTTGGCATCCTTCCTCAACTTCAGCCTCGGTTATCGTCATTGCTGGAAGCAACCGTATAACATTGCCTTGGGTGCAATTCACGAGAAGTTCCCGTTCAAGGCATGCCTGTACTACCGCAGCGCCATCAACGGAAAGTTCAATGCCGATCATCATTCCTTGAATTCGAATGTCGGTTATGCAATCACATTTACTTTTGAGTGTATTGAGTTGACTGCGGAAAAGTTCAGCAGACTTTTCGACATTGCCGAGCAGGTCTTGTTTTTCAATCATTTCTATTGCGGCGATACCAGCAACAGCAGCAATTGGATTGCCGCCAAAAGTCGCAGCATGCATTCCGGGGCGGAGATGTCTTGCCAGTTCGGATGTCGTGAGCATTGCACCACCAGCGATACCGGCACACAGACTTTTTGCGAGTGTCATGACATCAGGAACAACGTCTGTATGTTGATAGCCAAACCACTTACCGGTTCGTCCACATCCGGATTGAACTTCATCAAAGACAAGTAATAAGTCATTGTCGTCTGCAAGCTTTCGAAGTCCCTTAAGGAATTCCTGAGATGCTGGAACAATGCCACCTTCTCCGAGAATGGGCTCAATGAGAATGCCCCCGGTTTGTTCATCAATTAAACGCGCAACAGCGTCAAGGTCGCCGTGTGGGGCAAATTGAAAACCCGCAACCATCGGGCCTAATCCTTCGTGGTATTTTGGCTGAGCTGTTGCAGAGACACTGCCCATGGTTCGGCCATGGAAACCACCTTGGAATGTAATGATCTTGTATCGTTTTCCCTCAGACCGTAATCGGACAAGTTTGATCGCTGATTCGTTCGCTTCGGTTCCTGAATTGCAGAAAAAGGCTTGTCCGCCGAAAGACCGATCAGAAAGAAGTTTCGCCCAGGTTCCCTGAGGTTCCATATACCAAGTATTTGGAACGTGAATCAGCTTTTCCATTTGCTTTTGGACAGCCTGCACGACTGGGCCAGGGCAATGCCCCAGTAAATTGCAGCCCCAACCCGGAAACAAATCAAGATAGGATTGTCCATCAGCATCCCAGACGCGTGAGCCCTCTCCGCGTACAAGACATACATTAAATCGTCGATAATTAGGCACGACATACTGATCAAACGTCTTTATGACTGTTTGTGTTTCCGGGCCTGGTTTTTGGGCATCTGTCGATTGCATTGCGTCGATTGTTGCCATGAAAATCTCTTAGGAATTGAGGAATGGGGTGTCTATCCGGCTGGGATAACTTCCGGATGATGGCGAGTTGCGTCCGTAACCGAATCGGCTACGAGCTCAGTTCCTACGCCACTTGTTGTGTAAATCTCAAGTAGAAGTGAGTGACGAAGACGACCATCTATGATGTGAATTTTTTTGACACCCTGATCAAGAGTGCTCAGGCAACCTTCAATCTTTGGAATCATGCCGTCAGCAATTATACCGGAACCAATAAGTTCTCGTGCTTTGGAAGCAGTTAGAGAATGAATAAGACTTTCGGGAATGTCCATGTCTTTCAGGACTCCCGGGATATCACTGAGAATAACAAGTTTTTCAGCACCGACCGCAGCTGCTACTGCAGTGGCGGCGGTGTCAGCATTGATATTAAGTTTTTCACCATCATCGCCCATTGCCATCGAAGGAATGACTGGCACTTGTCCGGCGTATGAAAGATTATCGATCGTAAGACGATCAACTTCAGTCACTTCACCAACCCGACCAAGGTCGATAGGCTCGCCTTTGTCATCGAGCAGTGTGAGAGGTTCGCCAAACAATACATTCGTGGAAAGGAAATTAAGTGACATTGCACGGCCACCAAATTCCTCAATATTTGCAACTAATTTGTGATTGAGCTCGGTTGCCAGAACCTTTTCTACAATTTCGAGTGTGGCAGAGTCGGTGTACCGTCTGCCTTGAACGAACTTGGGGGAAATGCCGGCGGCATCCATTGCTCGGGATATCGCTTTGCCGCCACCGTGTACGACGATGACTCGCATGCCCAACGTGGTCATAAAAACAATATCAAGCAGCAAATGCCGCAGTGCGTCAGGATGTTCCAAGATGCTGCCACCCAGCTTAATGACAGTGGTTGTATCGCGGAACTTGCGAATCCAGCCAAGCGCTTCTATGAGCGTGTCAGCCTTTTCGATGGCTTGTTTGTGAGTAAGGCTAATAAACGGGTCGGCCAAGGCTGTGCTCCTTTACCGACACACGTCGGTCTCGTCGAAACATACTATTCTAGCCTTTGAAAGCTGGCACAGAAAGGCAGTTCAACGAGTAAGAAGCATTTTTTTTACGAAAAAGTTGGTAATTTAGCGGCTTTTTGAGGTGTCTTCCTCGTCTTTCGATCCGTTGCTCTGTACCTTGGGATCAAGGATGATGGATGCTGAGTTGATGCAGTAACGGAGTCCGGTAGGTGGGGGGCCATCATTGAAAACGTGGCCAAGATGGGCTCCACACCTGCGACAAGTTACTTCAGTACGTATGCCAAAACCGGCAATACCTGCGAGTGAACGGTCTTCGTGTTCGGCAACAACGTTCCCCTTAGTGTCCTCTTTTTTCGCATCAATTGGTGCATAAAAACTTGGCCATCCACATCCACTTTCAAATTTCTCACCAGAGCGAAATAGGGGTTCGCCGCAGCAGATACAGCGATATGTTCCGGGAGTCTTTGTGTTCCAGTATGTGCCTGAAAAGGCGCGTTCAGTTCCCTTCCTACGTGCGATTTCAAATTGTTCCGGTGTGAGTCGTTTTCTCCATTCCACATTTGTCTTAGGAATCTCGGAATCAGGTATACGCCCCTTAACCGCCGGGTTTTTGTTCGAAGTTTCGTCCATACGATCTCCTCGGTTCTGATTGTTTTGCTTTGCCATCGTGAGGCTGCCACAGGTCAATAGTAGGAACACGACTGCGGCCCGTAAAACTACGCCGGCTACGCCGGTGATTAAATACCGTGATTCTTGATCGATGGTGAATAGCATTCTCATTGAAACACTCCTTATCGGCCCACAAAAAGGTCTTTCTTAGTACGAAGTGAAGCAGCTGGCTGTTCAAATAGGTCATTTGCTGACGAGGAACTGACATTAACTTTTTTGTGTTGTTTTTGGTTCATACGCATGGTCTCTTTTGCGAATGACCTCAGCAGAAATAATTTTATCTTGTGTAGGACGAGCTTGCGGCCCTTCCGTACGTGTAATTTTTGGAAGAATGTCGAGACCTTTAATCACACGGCCAAAAACTGTGTGTCGTCCATCGAGGTGTTCAGTTGGTCGGAACGTGAGGAAGAACTGCGAGCCGCCTGTATCTTTCCCGGCATGTGCCATCGACAGGCTTCCCAAGAAATGCTTACGTGCATTGGGAAGCTCGCATTCACAATCGATTGTGTACCCGGGGCCACTTGTTCCCGTGCCAGTTGGGTCGCCTCCCTGTGCCATGAATTGAGGAATAACACGATGGAACGGTGTGCCATCATAAAAGTGACTTTCTACAAGACTTATGAAGTTCGCAACTGTATTTGGTGCTTCGTTTTCAAAAAGCTCAACAATGATTGTACCTTTTGTTGTTTCAATTTTTACTCTGGGTAAGTCATCGGCTTTCTCTTCGGCTACCCGGGCAGCCATTTCGGAATCAACTTTTGGACGTTCGTGATCAATTGCCTTTTGAAGTGAGGCAATTTTATCCGCACTTACGCCAGCTTCTTCTGCAGCCTTCAGGAATTTCTCTGCGAGATCAAGTTCCGAAGTTATCATTGCCGCAGTAGCACCAGTCAGAAGCAACTCTTCATTCGCTTTGCCTACATCGTCGAGTGTTTGTACGAGTGACAGTGTCTTTTTTGGGTTATCTGCTTGCAGTGCAGACTGAAGCACATCTCTTACGACAGCACACGCGTCGGCATTTTCTGGGTTTGCAAGAACAGCAGCCGAAGCGCTTTGCTCTAGTGCAAGAGCCGCCTTGCGTGCGTTGTCTCGTGTGGTATTAAATTTATTTTCTATTGAAATTTTGTCTGCATTAGGCTGTTGGTATTCGGCCTGAAGTTCCGTCAGTTCACCAACGAGTTTTTTGAGTTCTTCTTGGGCCTGAATGAAATCAGAATCAGTTTGTTTAAGAGAAACATTCGTTTCACCTTTTTTCGTTTGGGCAGGAGGCTCTGCGACGAGTTGTGGCAGGTTGGATGTGAGCGACGAATAAAGAACCCCCGCTATCAGCAACGGTAATTGGAAACGTTTTTGCACGGTTTTTTCTCCTTCGTGTCATTGCGATAGTCTTGCACTGAACTTTTGAATCAGTGACGATATATAGGCTCAGAAGTTCTTGTTCTACGATACCATGTCATGACATATTCGATTGGTATGAATTTTATTGTGAATTTTTGAGGACGAACTCTGAAAGTACATGTATGACACCCAAAACAAAGCACGCCAAACATGAAACCGCAGCGTTTCGTACGAAGAAGCGTCGAGGTAACGCTGAAGTAAAAGCAGAGGCGGTGAGTCCTCCGCGGATTATAGGAGGTGATCTGAAGGGGCGTCGGTTGGCGTTTCGGCCGGGAGGGCCAACGAGGCCAATGAAAGACCGCGTTCGGGAGATGGCGTTCGACTTACTGGGCACTGCTGTTCGTGGTGCAACAGTAGTCGATCTCTTTGCGGGCACAGGAGCTCTCGGTTTTGAAGCACTGAGTCGCGGAGCACAGCAAGCAATCTTTGCTGAACGGCATTTTCCGACAGCAGATTGTTTGCGTCGTAGTAGTCGAGAGCTTGATCTTGTTAATCGTGTGGAGGTAATACCAGGAGATGTCTTGCTATGGTCGCGCAGGATGCCGCCGCTACCAGCCGAGAGTCCATGGATTATTTTTGTATCACCACCATGGAAGTTTTTTCATACACGATTGGCTGAAATAAATTTATTACTCAAAGCTCTTGTCGAAATTGCTCCCGGCAAGAGTCGTCTGCTTGTTGAATCAGATGACCAATTGGCGGTAGAGAGTCTTCCCGAACGATTTGGATTCCATGAAACAGAAGAATCTTGGGACACACGGGCTGTGTCGCCGGCTATGCTTCACCAAAAGAGTTTATGAGAGTGGAAGCCAATTTCAGCCCCTGTTTCAGGGATCGATGTTTGTAGAGAAGTGCAAGTTGATCAAGCAGACAAGATTTTTTAGACCAAATTCCTGTTCCGAGGACAGAAGCCAAGAAAAACGTGATATTCTTTAGGGTGGATATTGGAAGTTTCCCTCCAGTCAGACCAGTCCTTCAATGAGTTCCCATCACATCCTAATCATGACTCATGCTGCTCATTCGCACGCGCTTCATGTGATTGAACAAATAGTGATAGGTAAATGGAGTCATGAAGGAAAGATTTCTGCAGCCCGTCAGCAATAAGTCCTCAGGGGTAAGGTTCAGATGCCATCCGATTTTTCAGATATTCTACTCTCAAAGGGAGTCATCAGTGAGGACCAGTTAAATGAAGCAAATCGTATTGCCGGCGAGTCAGGAAAACTGCTGCACGAAGAGTTGTTGCGTCTCGGTTATGCTCCCCCTAATAAGATAATGAAGGCATTAGCTAAAGCGAATGGGATGCCTTTCGTAGATCTCGACAGTACCGAGGTTCCAGAAACGGTTATTGATCTCGTTCCCGAAAGTGTTGCTCGAGAAAATGCAATCATGCCGTATCAAGAAGATGGTGCGCGGTTGCGAGTCGCAACGAGTGATCCTTCGGATATCGACACGCAGGAGAAACTTCGGTTTATCCTCAATCGTGAAGTCGAAATGGCAATTGCGATGCGAGATCAGATTGTTGAAAGCATAAATAAGTACTATGGCGCTGGTGATGGGGAAAGTGCCGACTCCATGTTGACACAGGAATTTACTGATACTGAAATTGACTTCACTGAAACGACTGTCGAGCAGGAGGCAGCACTCCAGGAAGAGGAGGATGAGTCATCAGCGCCAGTTGTTAAACTCGTTAATCTCATCATCACAGAAGCCGTGAAACTTGGGGCGAGTGATATCCACATTGAGCCGTTTGAGGATGAAATTCGCGTCCGGTACAGAGTCGATGGACGGTTGGTTGTCCGGGATAGTGCGCCCCGGCGTCTATTGGGAGCAATACTCTCCAGGATTAAAATCCTCTCTCGTCTTGATATAGCGGAGCGACGACGACCACAAGATGGACGAATTAAAATCACATCGCAGGACGGTAAAGACTATGACTTGCGAGTCAGTGTGCTGCCAACAAATCATGGGCAGTCGGTGGTGATGCGACTGCTTGACAAGGACAATATCAAAGTTGGGATTCGGCAATTAGGTTTATGTGAGTCTGACTTCAGGATTTTCAAAAACCTTATTAGGCGACCCAATGGCATCATTCTCGTGACGGGGCCAACCGGTTCGGGAAAAACAACAACGCTCTATGCGTCACTGAATGAACTCAATCGGCCAGATACAAAAATTATTACCGCCGAGGACCCCGTTGAATACTATCTGAGTGGAATTAATCAGGTTGAGGTCAAACATAAAATAGGGCTCGACTTTGCTCGTGTGATTCGAGCGATGTTGCGACAAGCCCCCAACGTTATTCTGGTCGGAGAGATGCGTGATACTGAGACAGCGCAAATGGGCATTCAGGCTTCGCTGACGGGTCACTTAGTGTTTAGCACGTTGCATACAAATGACGCGCCGAGTGCCGTCACACGTATGATTGACATGGGTGTCCCCGCCTATCTCGTTGCTTCAAGTGTCGTCGCTGTTTTAGCACAGCGGTTGGTGCGTCTTAATTGCAAAAATTGTAAGCAGCCGCATGAACCTCTCGAGAGTGAAATACAGGCTGCTGGTTTTACAGAGGAGCAGTTGGCAACTGCTACTTTTATGAAAGGCCGTGGTTGTGGTAAATGTCAAAAGCGCGGTTACAAGGGGCGAATGGGTATCTTTGAACTCATGGTTCTCAATAACAAAATTCGTGAACTGGCATTCCAGGGGGCTGCGACACAAGATATTCGTCGAGCGGCGGTAGCAGGGGGAATGCGAATCATGTTCGATGATGGTCTTGATAAAGTTTTGAGTGGTCAAACAACACTCGATGAAATCTTTCGGGTTGCCAAGCGGGACGAATAGCAGTGTGATAATTGATACTGTCAATTATCAGGGACCAAAATTGACGTCGACGCATAGCTCTGTTTCAGTCTATTTTCTTATTCATGAACCGAATGTCTTAAGAAGGACGGAATCAATGAATATCAGTGTTGTTCCCGGTTGGCTTTTAAAAACCACGGGCTGTACTTTGTTTGCAATCGTAGTTGCATTAAGTAGCGAGACGCATCTTCATGCACAGGCACCAGAAGTCGCAGGGCCTGAAGTGCAGACAGTCATAGCGGCACGGCAAACGCTTGACCAGTTCTTCAATCTTCAAATAGAAGCCATTCCACCGACCATGCTGCAGTCAGCTTCAGGCGTCGCCATATTTCCCAATATGGTCAAGGGAGGTTTTATTCTAGGCGTCAATTATGGAAAGGGGGTTCTGCATGTTCGCAATCCGGATCAGTCATGGAGTCCTCCCGTTATGGTAACTATGGGTGGTGGGAGTATTGGTTTTCAGGCTGGTGTTCAAGCAGCCGACATTGTGTTGGTCTTTAAAACCCCTCAAAGTCTCACGAATATTCTTGGGGGTCAAAAGGTTACATTGGGGGCGGACGCGTCGGTTGCTGTGGGCCCCGTTGGTCGTCAAGCGAATGCTGCGACTGATGCTCGGTTAGGTGCCGAAATCTATTCATACGCCAGAAGCCGTGGTCTTTTTCTGGGTGTTTCTCTTGGAGGAGCTGACTTATCCGTTGATCACAATGCGGATGGTGCCCTCTACGGACGATATGGTGTGAGTCCTGCCGATGTATTTAGTAGCAACGGTATTTCTGTTCGTCCTGAGGTGCAGCAGCTTATTGCTGATCTCAATGTAAAGTCTGGTGTTCAGTCAGTTGCTCAACCAGTTGCTCAACCTAGTGTCCAGCCGGTTGGCTCTCCCAGTGTGATCCCCCCATCAGCAAATCCAGTTCCGCCACCTACCTCTCAGGCACCACCACCAATAGTGCCGATACAGCCACCGTCCTGAGGCAGTAGATAATCCCAGGCGAATTCACTTCATATGGATTTGTATTCAACAATGCCGAGCCGGGACAATTGTGGCAGGCTCGTTTTGATAAATAGTGCACAGGCCTGTTCAACCATTTCCTGACGAATTGCATTGTCCGTAACAGGCTTTCCGTCTTTTTGAAGAGATCGTTTGGAGTCAGCTAGTCGTGCAATGACTCGCTCCGCTAGACCAGTTTCACCTGCCTCGCTGAGTTCATACAGTATAGCCGCATCAAAGTCACCCAGTGAGTGTCCGGTACCTGTCGCCACACTAGCTAGCGATACTGGCCGACCGCTAAGCAAATCATTCTTCAGCACAGACTGATTGAATGGCAAGGAGACGAAAGGTTTTTTTTGTACGGTATCCTCTGTGCTCAAGATGGGGCTAGCAGAGACTTCAAAAAGTCCCATAGCCACGCCAGCGTCAATAGCACGAATGACGTCAGCAGGAGCGTTTCCAGTGAGTCGCTGATGGCCAAGAATTTGTGGTAGTTCTAATGATTCATGTGAGAGTATTGAAAGTAAGGTTTCGTACAGAGGGCCTTGGACTGTTGATGTTACAACACCAAGATTTACCTGGTGTGGTAGTTTCACATCATCACGAATGGCCCGAAAGAAAAGACCTTTGATAAGGTCGACCCGAGCCTCAGTATTTTCAATCAGTTGCGGTTGTTTCGAATAGATGTCCCAACGGAATGCAGTGTTTGCACAAAAATCTTTGTGCGATTCAGTAACAAGTCGATTACTGGTCGTACGGAAAAGGTCTTGAAATTCTGGTCGCACGCACAGGTCCCAAAAATTCGTATGGATTGGGAGGCTTCCAACAAATGCCAT
>JADHSL010000052.1 GCA_016776925.1 Pirellulales bacterium
CCCCAAAGCGCGTAACGAACCGCCCAAGCCAACATGCCAATCATGAGCATTTTTTTGACACCCAGTCGAGCAAAACAAATTGGCATGACAAGCATGAAGATAATCTCACTCATCTGCCCGGTGCTCATGGCACCTGTCGTAGACCCAAATAACTGCACTCCCATCGCATCAACAAACCCATACCCTTTTGCGTAGTACCCAGCCAATGGAATGCACACCAGAAAGGAAGCGACTGCAAAGACGAAGAATGATTTGTCTTTCAGTAATGCCCATGCATCGACACCAAGAACCTTTGACACGGAGATTGGCTCCCCCTTTGCAGGCGGAGTTGTTTTTGGAAGGGTCAGGCAATACACACCCAAAATTCCCGACGCGATTGCTGCAGCATGAAATATATGAGGAGAATTATCTGAATATTCAATTGTGCTCATTACAGTGTCGAATGCTTGCTGCGCCGCATTACTCGCCGCCCCGTTGCTTCCGGCAGCCGCTTTCGCCTGTTCGAGTTGTGCTGTCGCTTGACTAATTATTTTTCCTTCACCATTAAAAAGACGGCACCCCCACATCGCCCAGTTGCCAACGATCCAACCAATCGTTCCAAGCACTCGGACAGCTGGAAAGTCTTTTTCACTGTTGGCAAGATGTTTAAATGACAAACTGGCCGTAAGGCCCAAGGTCGGCATGAAGCACAGCATGTAGGCAAGGAGGCACAAGATCATGGGCTGCGTGAACTGACTTAGAAAACTATCCGGTGCACCCGCACTGGCGAGAGTGGGAGCAAGCCAAAGGAGACCAGCACCAACAATATTCAAAATCGCGAGTACATGTTCCGTGTTCATCAACCGATCACAGATTAAGCCGAGCGTCAAAGGTGCCAGAATCGCGGCGATAGGTGCGACTGTGTAGGCGGCAGCATCGAAGGAGCCTCCAGGACCTATCTCCGTCATACCTGCATCATTCAGGAAGCCATACATCGCGACATACCAGGACCCCCAGACAAAAAACTGTAAGAACATCATGACACCCAAACGTGTCATTGGCAGTCGAACCGAAGGTGACTCCTCAGTTGGATCATTCATAGCAAGCCCTTTTTAAAAAATATATTTATCGAAGCACGCATGCCAACTCTGGGGACTGAATCCTTTATTTACCCCCACGATGATGAGCATACGCTGAACAGACATGCCCGCCAATCACTATCACCGATACCGGCCGACTCGTGCAGGGCCAATTTAGCCTGAGTTTTCCTTGCGAAGAACATTAAAAATGGCAAAATATGTTAGTTGATCACCATAACAGGCCACAGGGGGGTCGCATGCACGCCCGGACAAAAGAAACTCCGTCAAACCCGATTTATCGGGGTCCACTTCCGCATGTCTCAACAATCGAACGAGTACCTGTAACTGTTTACGACGACTCGGGAGATGCCAACCGTGCCATTGCTCGCGAAATAGCCGCACTGATCCGTACGCGGTCTGCCAAGAACCAAAAGACTGTTCTCGGTCTTGCAACGGGCAGTACACCTGTTGGGATCTACGATGAACTCATCCGCCTCCATACCGAAGAACAACTCTCATTTAAGCACGTCATCACATTCAACCTTGATGAGTACTGGCCAATGGAGCCAGATGCCCTACAGAGCTATCACCGGTTTATGAGGGAACACCTGTTTGATCATATTGATATTCCCCCAGAGAATATTCATATCCCGAATGGACAACTCGGCCGCAACGATGTGACCGCAGCATGTGAGGCATACGAAGAAAAAATACGCGAAGTTGGTGGAATCGATTTACAACTTCTCGGTATAGGCCGGACTGGGCACATCGGATTTAATGAGCCTGGAAGTAGTCTTGAAAGTCGAACGCGACTCATAACACTCGATAGCGTCACCCGAGCCGATGCCGCAAGCGACTTCTTTGGTGAGTGGAATGTTCCGAGACAAGCTATCACAATGGGGGTTGGCTCCATTCTCGATGCTCGCCGAGTCGTGTTGCTTGCTTTTGGTGAGCATAAAGCACCTATTGTTCGCCATGCCGTTGAAGACATTCCAAGCAGCCACGTATCCGCAAGCTCTCTTCAGCAACACCCTGATGCTAAGTTTGTACTTGACCGTGCAGCCGCTGCAAAATTGACTCGTTTTGAGTCTCCATGGCTTGTTGCTCCGCTGGAATCAATCGGAATATCGTGGAGTGATGATCTCACTCGAAAGGCTCTGATTTGGCTCTCGCTGAAACTTGGTAAGCCGATTTTAAAACTTACTGATGAAGACTATAACGAGCACGGGCTTCAAGATCTTTTGTCAAAACGTGGCCGATCCTACGACATCAACATTGAGGTCTTTCGAACTTTACAGGACACAATTACCGGGTGGCCAGGAGGCAAGCCTGGAGAAACAAGGCGTATTCGTGGACTATCAGAGTCAACGACATCAAAAGAATTTCCAAAGCGAGTCGTTGTCTTTAGTCCGCACCCCGATGACGATGTAATCAGCATGGGCGGAACCTTTATCCGTCTCTGCGAGCAGGGACACGAAGTGCATGTTGCGTATCAAACAAGTGGCAACATTGCCGTGTGGGATGAAACAGCAGACGCTCACGTAGATTTTGTTGAAGCTTTCTGCCAAACATTCGATGTCGGGCAAAAAGCAAATGAAATTGCTGAAAAGATTCGACACTTTCTCCGCACAAAGGCAGCCGGGGCAGTTGACATGCCAGAACTGCAACAGGTTAAAGGCCTCATCCGTCGAACTGAAGCTCGAGCGGGCGCGAGACACTCAGGTGTTCAGCCTGAACGGATTCACTTTCTTGACTTGCCATTCTACGAAACTGGCCGGGTTCGAAAAAAACCTCTCGGTCCTGATGACATTCAAATAACTGCAGACCTCCTTGATGCAATTAAACCCCATCAAATTTATGCAGCCGGTGATCTATCTGACCCTCACGGGACTCATCGTGTATGCCTTGCGGCAGTCTTTCAGGCTATGGAAAAACTTTCTAGCAGAGAGTGGGCGCAAGCCTGTGAAGTCTGGCTCTATCGAGGCGCCTGGCAAGAGTGGGAACCACATGAGATTGAAATGGCCGTTCCACTTTCTCCTGAAGAAGTGGAACGAAAAAGAATGGCCATCTTCAAACACGAAAGCCAGAAAGATAGAGCACTTTTTCCAGGCCCATCAGACTCTCGTGAATTTTGGCAGCGGGCAGAGGACCGGAATAGAGAGACTGCTCGGCTCTACGACAAACTTGGATTGCCTGAATATGCAGCGATCGAGGGTTTTGTGCTCCATCGCTAAGCCACTCGCACAACTTCAGAGTCAGGGCAGTTCTCGTAAATAGATTTCTTTAAATTCAACAGGAGCACCCTCGGACTCGAGGCACAGATAACCTATTGATGGTGAACAGTTATCACCACCAGATACTTCGTGGCCGTTCACCCAGAGCCGAACCTCTTTATTGACGGCTCTGACATAGTAATGGTTCCACTGAGGACTTCCCCGACTATATCGAGCATTCGGAAAACTGCGTGCTCCATTTGGAGAGAGTGGTGGAAACGGATTCATCTTCGACGTTCCAACTGCAAAGACATCACCATCGGTCGTGAACCAGGTCGCCTTTCGCCCAGATTTTTTTTTGTACTGCTGTGTGTATCCATGATCAAGAATCTGTACTTCGATTCCCCCACGAGGCAGTTTGCCAGGAGGCAGGTCAAGGAGAGACTCTGACGGCGCCCACAGAAAGACACCAGAATTACCACCAGATGACATGTGCCGCCACTGGAGAGAGAGTTCGAAATTTTCAAGTGGCTTATGGAACCGCGTCACACCAACAGGACGTCCCGTACAGGACAGAACACCGGACTTCCAACTCCATGTATCGGCCTCACCATTTACATTCTCAAAATCGCCTTCAACAAGAAGCTGCCAGCCGTTCTTCTGCTCTGATTCACCGATAACGCGAATATCACCAACGACTGGTACGGCTGACACAAGTTGCGACGATTGCCATCGGAGAAACCGCCACGCATCCTTCTCCAGCCGCCACACTGAAAGAAAAACAAATGTTTTTTCTAGTGACTGGCCATCATGCTGAACGCCAATTTCTGCCCGACCATTTACAAAAGCTATTTCAGGAGATGCAAACGCAACTGTTCTTTCTAATGGTTGATACGTGACATATCGGGTCTCTTTTTTATTGATCAGACTCAGGAATGTCTTTTTTGTATCAACTGCTCCCGTCGAATGTGAATACTGAAGGTCCTCTGAAAGTAGCGGTTCAAGCAGCCTTGAATCGGCAGACACCATAGCCGCTATACGTGCATCATCGACTGCGAGAACTTCTTTTGTCCTTGAGTCTTCTGCAAAAACATACACACACGACAACGCGATGATGCATAAAGACAAAGTACGAATAGATGGATGATAGAACACGGGACACCTCCGGGAGAGAGCCACGATCACGTTTACACAAAAGATTCTGGCACAACCGGCTGCCCACCGTTGGAAGCACTCTGATCAGCAGCAAAAATAACTTCAAATGTTCGAGCTGCGTCAGAAAAACTTGTCAGTGGCATTTCTTCATCACGATCGAGAGCATTAAAGAATTCCTGAAACTGGCTCTGGTAGGGGTGATCACTGACATCACCCGAGTCACACATCTTCATCGACAGACGATGCCAGGCATTTCGCTCCTTAGAAAGCTTCATGGAAGTAAACTGGTCATCTAGAAGACTCCCCTCACTCCCAACAAGATGCGTATGGAAGTAATACGGCTGGAAGCAATCGACAATGGCCGCCGTCTTCCCGAGAGCGCCATCTGCAAACTT
The DNA here is from genome assembly GCA_016776925.1 of Pirellulales bacterium. GTDB lineage: Bacteria > Planctomycetota > Planctomycetia > Pirellulales > UBA1268 > UBA1268. Next base: position 4,822 of record JADHSL010000052.1, read on the forward strand.
TACAAGCGTGACGCTAGACGTGTCGTACTCGTATGGATCAAATGTAGGGCTCTTCGTTTTTGTACTCATGCTCGTAACACTTTCAACCTGACGGTCTCCCATCATCATCAAAAGTGCATCGATCGCATGACACCCAGCAGTTAAAAGCGCACTGCCACCGTCTCTCTTTCCAGTATTCCAACGGAACTGTCCGTACCAGGGGCCGATGCCGTGATAGTAATCGATTTCACCGTAATGCAGCTGTCCGAGCAAACCTTTTTTCAGCAACTCTTTTGTCACCTGCAATTGCTCGGAATACCGAAGTTCAAAACAGACACAGCCACGGACGCCATTTGCCTTCGAAGCCTGTAAAATTCTGGCTACCTCATCAGGCGTATTCGCCATCGGCTTTTCGAGAATAATGTGTTTCTTGGCGTCGGCTGCAGCAACCGCTTGCTCGGCATGCTTACTTGGAAGCCCCGTAATATCGATAACATCAATCGCCGGATCAGCAAGCATGGAAGCGAGATCGTTATAGACACAAATATTTCCACCATGTCGGGCTGTCAACTCAGCAGCATCAAGTTTTCTAGTCGAACACACCGCAGTGACTTGACCCTGTGTGGTCGCATTGATTGCCTCGATATGAGCAGTCGCCGCCCAGCCATACCCAACGACACCTACGTTATATTTTTTTGTCATGAAACAATGTGCTCCCCTGTTGACTTAAACTCAATATAGTTTTCACGATTACAGAAGGAAACTCAAGCGCATCATGAGCACCCTACAGCAACTCTGCAATAACGAGGTCTTTAATCAAACTTCAGCCACCCCATTGCCATGCACTTGTAGACCAATGAGGTCGCTTATACGACAATATGCTCATTGCTAGATGACCCCTTTATTTGTGTCGTAGTAATGATAGAGCACCTGTGTTCCTGCCTCACCATAGCCCGCTTCTTTTAATATCTCGTAAAGTCTCCGAGCCACTTCAAGACCAGGAAGATTAACTCCGTGACACTCTGCTTCTTCTTGAGCAAGCCGAATGTCTTTCACAAGATGGCGTACAAGAAAACCAGGCTGAAAATCTGCACTTAGTGCACGTGGAGCCAGGTTTGATAGCCCCCAACTCCCAGCCGCTCCACCATCTATCACGCCTTGAACCATTGATGGATCAAGGCGTGCTGCTTTTGCTACAGCAAGAGCTTCACACCAGGCCACCATACCGACCGCCACTGCGATCTGGTTTACTAACTTACATCGCTGGCCATTTCCGGCAGGACCAAGGAGAGTAATCGACTTCCCCAATTGCTCAAACAATGGCACTGCCCTATCGAATGCCTCTTGTCTTCCGCCAACCATGATAACAAGGCTGGCATCCCGAGCACCTACATCGCCACCCGAAACCGGCGCATCCAGAGCTTCTATTCCCCGCTCTTCTGCTGCACGTGAAATACGTTCTGCCAATCGGGGGCTCGAGGTTGTCATATCGATGAGTAGACTCCCTGGCTTTGATGCGGCAAGAACACCTCCAGCACCAGTACGTCCAAAGTAAACCTGCTCAACATCTGACGGTAGTCCGAGCATTGTTATGACCGTATCACTGGCAGCTGCCGCAGACTCCGGTGTATCGTGCCATACCGCCCCCTTCTTCAGTAACGCCTCGGCTTTCTTACGTGTTCGATTGTGAACATGAAGTGGATGACCGTTGGCAATGAGGTGCTCCGCCATGCGAGAACCCATGATTCCGGTTCCAATAAAAGTGACTGCGGAAGGGACTGATGACATCGGCTTATACTATGAGGGAAAGGATTTGAACAGTTTCTGGCATGATACCTCAGAGTGACCTGACTTATGAAAATTATTCGTTTTTTAAACCAAGATAAAGAAGCCTTTGGGAGGCTGCACGATGACAACCGTGTCACACTTCTTGATGGAGATATCACATCTGGTTTTTCTGACACAGGAACGCTGGCATCTGTTGAAAAGCTTCTGGCACCGATACGACCCAGTGACGTTCTTTGCGTTGGACTCAACTACAAGCAACATGCTGCTGAAACTGGGGCAGCGGCACCTCAACATCCTGTTCTTTTTCTTAAAAACACGGGTGCGATTCAGAATCCTGGTGACCCCATCATGCTTCCGAGGAAGCTACGGAGTGAGAAAGTTGACTATGAATGTGAGCTTGCAGTCGTCCTTGGAAAGCGTTGCCACAACGTCAGTCGAGACGAAGCCGCCCAACACATTCTCGGCTACACATGCGCAAACGATGTGTCAGCTCGCGACTGGCAAAAAAATGGTGGTGGCGGCCAATGGTGCCGAGGCAAAACATTTGCAACCTTCTGTCCACTCGGGCCGGCGATTACAACCTCTGACGAAATTGATGACCCCAACAATCTTTCTCTTCGAACTCTTCTGAACGGAAACGTCATGCAGGAATGGAATACAAACGACATGATTTTTGACGTTCCTACACTGATTGAATTCTTGTCAGCAAGCACGATTTTGAATCCTGGGACAGTTATCCTTACCGGAACACCGCATGGCGTTGGGTTTGCCCGCACCCCACCTGTCTATCTACAGCCGGGTGACGAGGTCACTGTCGAGATCGAAGGTGTCGGGCGCCTCACCAATCCAGTTATTGAAGAGACTTGGTAAAATCTTTTCAGGGCAAGAAGGATGGGGTATAAAACTTCACCGAATAGCAATGGTGCCTTATCAAATTCTTCTCATTCCTTTTTTCTTTTTACGCCACCTCTTGTGGAGTTGAACGCATGGCCCAGTCAATGACACCACCCACTGTTCATCCATTTGGAAAACTCCATGACGGACGAGAAGCCAGCCTCTTTACGCTCAAGGTCCCTGGAGGGTGGCAAACCACTATCACAAACTATGGGGCAATAGTGACAAGCCTTTGTGTTCCTCAACAACAGGGTGAACCAGTTGATGTTGTCCTTGGATTTGAATCACTCGATGGATACCTCGATGGGCACCCTTATTTTGGTGCAATATGTGGTCGAGTCGGTAATAGAATTGCAGATGGTCTTTTTTCGATAGACGATACGCCGTGTAAGGTTGCCCAAAACAATGGCCACAACCACCTCCATGGCGGTGTTGTCGGATTTGACAAGCAACTCTGGAAAGCAACGCCACGAGTTTCAGAGAAAGGGCCGGCTCTTGACCTTGAACTCTTATCGCCACATGGAGATGAAGGGTATCCTGGAACACTGCACTCAAAAGTAACCTACACGCTGACTCCAGATGGTGAATTATGGATTGAAATGGAGTCAACAACAGATACCCCGACCCTTGTTAATCTTGTGCATCATACGTACTGGAATATTGCTGGCCAGGCAACGAATGGTATCGAAAACCACACGCTTCAGGCACATGCTGATCGGTATCTTCCTCTCGACAAAGGCGGTATTCCAACAGGCATCCTTCGTGACGTTGATGGCACTCCCTTTGACTTTCGGTTTCCCTCGGAGGCTCACTCTAATCTTGGTGAGGCGATCCGGTCGCTTACTCCATCACCGGAAGGAGCCGAAAAAGGAGGCGTTGATCATTGCCTTGTCATCAATAACTGGAAACCTGATGGAGCACTTCGACCGGCAGTCACGCTCACTGATCCCGCTAGTGGACGAAGCCTTGAAATCCTCACAGACCAACCCGGTATTCAGGTATACACAGGCAATTATCTTGACTCATCACTCACAGGGAAAGATGGGACTACCTATCGACAACATGCTGCGATCTGCCTTGAGACTGAATGTTTTCCGGATGCTATAAACCAAACAGAGTGGCATGGGGAATGGCCATCTGGTCGTCTGAATCCTGAGGAAACATATAAGCACACGATGGTGCATCGGTTTACCACAGGAAACTAGTTCGAGTCAGTTCCTGTCAGATAACCCATCGAGTCCATCCACTCAACGACTCGGTGGAGCCACGCATCAACAGGCAGGCCCTTCTTTTTCATTCCAAAACCATGCCCGCCCTTTGCGTACACGTGCACCTCACAAGGAATATCGCGCTTCTTGTACTCAACGGCAAGAAGAAAACTGCCGCTCGCTGTCCAAGGATCATCTGCTGCATGCACGAGACACAGTGGTGGTGACGTGTCTTTCACATTGATATCTGAGAGCAGCGGCCCCTCGGTACCGCGCTCAACAAGATAGGCCGGATAAACGGGAATAGCAAAGCTTGGTGTCGGATTTTCAACATCTAATTTTTCATCCATTGGGTACGTGCGTTCGCTTCCATGCAAGCATGTCATAACAGTGAGATTCCCCCCTGCAGAAAAGCCAAGCATTCCAATACGATCTGGATCAATGCTCCATTCTTCTGCGTGATGATGAATCATCCCAAGTGCTCGTTGCGCATCCTGGAGAGCAACTTCCCGTGGCGATGGAACACGGTACTTCAAAAGAATAGCCGTCACTCCGTGTTTCGTCAGAAACTCACAAACATCTGTACCCTCATGCTCATAGGCCAAAATCTTGTAGCCACCGCCGGGGCAAACGAGCACTGCCGCACCATTTGGATCATCCGGACGGTACACCGTCATTTGGGGTGAACTCACATTGGTTATCCGTAAAATTCCATTCTTGTTTGTTCGCACTTCCTCAGAGGGTTCAGCCTTCTGACCGGAAAGCGGAACACCATCTGGCCAAAGATCAAACACAAGTGGGTCTGCCGTCAGATCAGATGACATCCCAAGCAACAGTATGAAACAAACAAAGCACATCAGCCACGTTCTAAGTGAAAGCATTTCCCTACCCTTTTTGAAAACAAGAGCCTCTTGAGACAGCAGAAATCGCTATGACTTTTGCTTGCCCTTCTGCTTCTTTTTTTGGCCACGTCGCGGTGGATCAACAAGTGGCACATTCAACTCTTTTCGTAATCTATCAAGTTCTCCATGCAACTCTTTTTGTGCCTCTGCATACTTTGGTTGATCATAAACATTCTTCATTTCATGAGTGTCCTGCTTTCTGTCAATAAGCGTCCAGTAATTCATATCTGGCTCATAAAAATGAAAGAGTTTGTAGCGGTCTGTCACCACTCCGTAATGTTTTCGAACACTATGAGCTCCTGGAAACTCATAGTAGTGATAATAAAAGCTTTTTCGCCAATCATCAGGCAGTCGACCTGCCAATAACGGACCAAGGCTGCTCCCATGCATATCAGAGGGAACAGATTGACCAGCAGCCTCAAGAAACGTTTCTGGGAAATCGAGTATCGAAACAATCGCATCTGATGTCGTGCCTGGCTGTGTCACGCCTGGCCACCGAACAATGCACGGTGTCGTGAGCGACTCTTCATAAATCCATCGCTTATCAAACCAGCCATGTTCACCAAGATAAAACCCCTGATCCGATGAAAATAAGACCATGGTATTTTCACTCAGTCCCGCCGAATCAAGATAATCAAGGAGTTTGCCAACAGCCTCATCAACAGCTTTTACACAACCGAGGTAGTCATGCATGTACCTTTGATACCGCCATCTCACGAGATCTTTTCCAGTCAAACCCTGCTTGTGAAACTCCTCATTGCGAGGTCCGTAGTAAACATCCCACTCTTTTCTTTGCGCATCTGAAATTGTACGGGGAGGCTCGAGTTTTGCATCGAGTGGACGAAAGGTTTTTTCGAGCGTCATGTCTTGTTCGTGCTCGGCTCGGCCACGACCGGAATAGTCATCAAACAGTGTTTCTGGCTCTGGGAAAACACGATCACCATTCCAACCAAGATGCCGCAAGGCTGGTGACCATTCGCGGTGAGGCGCCTTGTGCTGGGACATAAGAAGAAATGGCTTGGATCGATCTACGTCTTTTAACCAATCGATTGATAAGTCAGAAACAATATCGGTAACATATCCTTCATGCTGGACCAGTTCACCGTTGTTAATCATCCTTGGGTTATAGTACGACCCCTGACCTGGCAGAACATGCCAATGATCAAAACCAGTCGGTTCACTTTTGAGATGCCACTTCCCAATCATGGCTGTTTGATAGCCAGCCGATTGCAGCATTTTGGCAAACGTGGGCTGCGCACCATCGAACTGATCACCATTACAGCGAAAACCATTTACGTGAGCGTATTTGCCAGTCAAGATCGCAGCACGACTTGGACCACAAATCGAATTTGGGACCATACAGCGACGGAATAGCATTCCTTCTTTCGCTAGCCGATCAATATTTGGAGTCTCAAGTAACTTGAGAGAATTCCCGTAACAACTCAGTGCCTGGTTGGTGAGATCATCACAAAAAATCATCACAATATTTGGAGGCTGTTTAGCAGCTACAGATGTGCTGTGAAAGCAGACGAATAGCCCAGCAAGAACAAGAAACTTTTTCATAACACCCCTTAAATCAAGATTCGACATGACTTTTATAACCGCACAGCACAAGTGTAACCTTACCAAGCACTCTCTGCATCGACTTGAAGAATTCTCTAATCACCGACCTCGCAGAACCACCGATCTCACACCTCATTCGTGCTCATCCACCACAACCGTCGACTTCTGCCAAGGCACCTGGGCGGCCGCCTGCACGTGACGACGAAGTGCCTCCGTTAGTTCTCGTACAATGGGCCGATGCTTGTTACTCACATCGATAGATTCAAGTGGGTCATCACTCAGATTAAATAACTGAAATTTTTCAAAGGGAGTATTTTGAAGCAATTTCCAGGGGCCACGCCGCACAGCGTAGTAATCCTGCCCTTGGTAAAGTTGCCCCCCTTCCCTTCGAACCCAGAAAAGAGTTCGATCGAACGACTGCTTCTTCCCAAGGAGTGTTGGCAGTATCGACACGCCGTCAATCTTATGTTCGATTGTTGCTCCAGCCGCCTCACAAAATGTAGGGAAGAGATCACTTGTCAACGCAACCAGATCACTACGCGAACCCGGTTCAATATGCCCGGGCCATACTGCACAAAACGGTACTGCAATACCGCCCTCATACATTTCTTGCTTGAAGCCACGATGAGGGCCGCAGTTTGCCAGGCTTCCTTTGTGGCCGCCGTTATCAGACGTAAAAACAATGAGCGTATTTTCAGCCTGACCTGTTTTTCTCAAGCACTCAATAACGCGACCGATGCCTGTATCAAGATGTTCAATGAATGCGACGAGTTCTGCCCGCACTGGATCTATGCCGGGCTCACGAGATAAAACCTTTTCAAGATACGCTTGAGGAGGTTGCACAGGAGTATGTGGCGCATTGAAGGCAAGGTAGCAAAACCATGGCTGCGCTGTATCAGCCCGGGACGATATATACTCAGTGGCCCACTCACTAAAAATATCTGTTGCATGCCCCTCGGGCCGGACATCAACAGTATTCAATCGCATGTAGTGCTGCTCATGACGAGTGTGAGACCAGTAGTCATCCATCATGTCGCCAAGAAATCCATGAAAATGATCAAATCCATGGTCTATCGGACGAGATGGCGCCTCCAGCCCAAGATGCCATTTACCAATGATCGCAGTATGATACCCAACTGATTTTAAAGGCTTTGGCAGAAGGGTTGCATCTGGATTGAGAAAACCCCAATTATTTTCAGGGTGCGTGCGAATGACACCTGGAACACCGACTTTGTCTGGCACCATACCGGACAAAAGGGCCGCACGAGTTGGCGAACATACCGGGCAATTGGCGTAGAAATTATCGAACCTCATTCCCGTGGCAATAAGTGAATCCAGTGCCGGCGTCTTCAGGTCTTTTGCCCCGTATGCAGCAACATCACCCCACCCTTGATCATCTGTCAGAATCATCAAGATATTTGGCGGAGAATCGGATGCCGCTGGAGCGACAGACGTCACGCTGAGGAGAACCAGGACCCCGCTAGTCACAAAAAAGGGACAGCATAGTTTTCGAAAAGACATCTTCCGCCGCATTCCTGCACACATTTTTTTTACGAAGGCATTCACCGTATCTTTTCCTGTCCTGAAGAGACCAAACATACATGACTGAATATGAAACGCTGCTCATACCATGGCACAGATCAGAATCTCTTACAATTAGCTAGCCACGATCCGAAAGGAAAACTGACGCGATGCTCTAGACACGACCACCACAAAGATTCTTGTCAGAAATGAAGTATATTGAATTAGAAAAAACCATGATGCACTTGGGGCTTTTTAAACCTCATTCCGTTACGGTAACTCTTTTTAAAAACCACACGACAGCTTTTCTCACATCAATTCAATCACTACCGAAGAAACTATGTCCACCAAACCTGACACTGAGAACTCTACCAGTGACATCCTGCTTGTTATTGGTGATGCTTCAGAAACAGTCGACACTCTTTACCCATACTTTCGACTCCAAGAAGCTGGCTTTCGACCGTATGTCATCGCGCCAGAGAAGCGACTGCACCAAATGGTTCTGCACGAAGTACGACCAGGGTGGACAATCACCAAAGAGTGGGAGGGGTACCAAATCATGGCAGACGCTGCATTCGCCGACATCGATCCCGAAAATTATCAAGGTATTTTTTTCAGTGGAGGACGAGCCCCGGAATACATACGCTACAACACTGACCTCATTCGAATCACACAGCACTTTTTCAGTGCAGACAAACCTGTGGCAAGTGTATGCCACGGCGTTGAAATACCTGCCTACGCTGACTGTGTACGAGGGCGAAACATGACAACAGTCGCAAAGTGCCGTCATGAACTTGAATCGGCAGGAGGCATTTTTGTTGATGCCCCATGTGTGGTTGACAAAAATCTCGTAAGTGGCCGAACCTACCTTGATAGTGGTTCATTTGTTGGGGCTTGGATCAAATTGCTCGAGACATCCCGCGATGCGTGACGAGCCAGCTTTACTAAACAAAATCACGATGATGCTGCTTCTTGCTCAGCCCGAAGGGTCTCAAGGGGCTCAATGATTTCATCAAGCCGTTCATTAAAAAGATCACCAATCAGAAGGTCTGTTACGTGGCCACGAAGGTGAGGAAATCGCTTGACGAACTTACCAAAGTTAAAACCATCATAGAATTCGTAGACAAGGCGACGCATTCGGTCCATGCCCCGCACATAATCCTCTCCCCAGCAACCCAATCGACCTGCAGACAGATCATTCTCCTGAAGTGCAGCGACGACAGCATCACCAGCAAGTTCCCCGCTCTTTAATGCCAACAGTATGCCTGATGAATAGAGCGGATCGAGAAAACCAAAAGCATCACCGACAAGAACCCACCCGTCACCAGCAACGTCGCGGGCTCGATACGAGTACTCCTTCGCCACGCGAACAGATTCTATTTTGGTCGCATTATCGAGACGTCCGTGCAACCCAGGGCATCGATCCAATTCGGCTGCATAAACAGTCTCCGGATTCTTGCTCTCTCGATCTCGAAAAAGATAGTCGTACCCCGCCACCACACCAACACTGACCACATCATCATTCAGTGGTATGTACCACAACCAGCCCTGCTTGTCGTCGAGTTGCATGACAAGAGTGGCACCCTCATCACGACCTGTTCCACGGGCTGCACCTTTCCAGTAACTCCATACAGCCGCTTTCTTCAGAACTGGATCCCACTCCCGCAAGCCGAGCCTACTTGTGACCATTGCCGCTTGCCCACTCGCATCCACGACGACCTTTGAATGAATCGTTGAAATATTTCCAGCCTCATCAGCCACACGAACGCCCGTCGCACGGGTTCCATCAAACAAGACTTCGAGCACTCGCATTCCTTCGTGCACTTTGACACCATGTGACTCCGCATTACGAAGCATCATTTCATCAAATTCAGCTCGACGAACCTGCCATGTCTGAGAACTTTCGTCGTCTCGGTGATCAACAAAATAAAATGGCGCTGAAAGCAGTCCCTTTTCATTGACAAATTGAACTGAGTGTTTTTCGACAAAACGACTTCCACGTAAACGTTCAACCATGCCGAGTCGCTTCAACGTCCAGAATGTTTCTGGAATCAAGGACTCACCCACATGAAATCGCGGAAATCTTTCTCGCTCAAACAGCATGACACAGCGTCCCTGCTGAGCTGCAATAGTTGCAGCTGTTGTACCAGCAGGCCCACCACCGACAACAATAACCTCCGTTTGTTCGGGGAGTGTCACTGCGTCTGGCGCTCGTTCGACCATGTCTATCTCCTAACGATCAGCATTTACAAACAGTATTTTCTATTTCCTTCTTAGCCTCACGGACGCGAACGTCAAATCGCAATCCCCAGATTTACGCCGACAGCCCTGATAATCACCACGTTTCTAGCTCTTCATCGTCTCGGCAAGTTTGGCTCAAACAGAATTTACGCACATTCTACATCGAGCGAAAGTAGTACCTTACTGAGCGAGATATAAGGGAAGCGGACTTGCACGAAGTAATTGCAACGCCGTCTCACCGAATAATTTCCGCAGAAGAAGGCTCTTTGCTGAGTTACCGGCCACGATGAGATTAGCCTCCCACCTTTCTGCGTACGGCACAAGCTTGTGCACAGGATCTCCTTGAATGAAGTCCGTCTCAATATCTCTACCATGCGAAGCGAAGTAGCTTTCAACAGACTTGAGCCGACGCTCTCCTGCTTCGACATCGCTACCAAAATGTACGACTCGCACTGTCGCCTTGGGGTAGAGTCCGGACTGCACAAAATGCTTAAATGTTTTTGCACTTTCCAATGAGCCTGAGTAGGCCACCAGCACACGGCGAATTGGACGAAATGTTTCTGAGACCGCAAGCATTGGGCGAACTCCTGCAGCAACCAGTCGTTCAAGACTATCTGTTGGCTCCGGAACAACATCGTGCTCAAAAAGACCGTGTAGCCCAAACACACAAAGATCTTGATACCGAACTAAATCAGCAACAATTTCAAACGGATCACCTGTTCGCTCACAGGTGTGGTGCGGAACATTTGCTGCCAAACACTTCTCTGCAAAAAGTTTATTTGCCTTTTCGATTTCAGCAGCAACTTTTTCCATTCTGTCCTGACGAAGTTCTGCTGTCAGTGTTTCTACGCCCACACCGATAGGTCGTGGACCTGTCCACTCAAGCCGTGAGGGATCAACGACCGCTACGCCAAGTAATTCCGCACCCTGTGTTTGAGCAATCTCAATGGCATGGCTCACTACAGACTCAGCGTGACCGCTCGTTCCAAGTCCGACGAGAATACGTTTCATCATGGCACTGTTTCCGAGATAGCTGTCACAAAATGACAGGAACAAACAAAGGGCCCGAAAGCCAACAAATGAAAATTCTTTCACACTTGAATCTCAACGACCACCTTTGTTGATAACGCAGGGGAAATCGAGGTTATTCAAGAATGTGGTGCATCTTGCCATTGAAACAAACAGCCCTCGAAGCAATGCACTCACTTGATAATCAACGCCACACAACCAGACGAGAAAAGACTGTAACACCACACGCGTCCTGGCAATCTCAGGGGGACGTTACCCGAGTGAGTAGATAAGAAATAATCCACCAAGCACGACAAAGAGCATGAGAAATGCATCTGGCTCTATAAATGGCAGTCGACGCTCGCCGTGATACAACTGACCGAGTGCAGCTATCGCAGTCGCAAGCACTACGGTAAATGCTGTTACGGCATGAGCACTGGACATACTTAGAAAAACTGATCCTTCATGAAAAAAATCAAGTGGCGCAAATAGCACAATATTAAACGCATTGCTTCCAAACGCATTACCAATGGCAAGATCAATTGCTCCGATTCGGATTGCTGTTAGTGATGCAACAAGTTCGGGCAATGATGTTGTCACAGCCACAAGCGTTGTTCCAATAAACGTTCCGCCGAGGCCTGTTTCTTCGGCCAATGCACCAGCTACATGTGCAAGCTGTGGTCCAGCAAAACATAATACGCCGGCAGCTGTACTAAAAATGATCGATGGCAAGAGCAGAGAGGGCTTTGGAGACGAAATCTCTTGAGACACGCTGCTGTCATCCAAACGAGATTCAGAAACAAGCCTTGCTGAGATGCGTTGATTGATAAAAATCATCCTGGCGCCGAAAAGATATGACAACAGAATTGCCCAGGACCAGATACTCATTCGAAGAATTGTTACTGCTGGCAACTTGTCAGCAGTAACAATTGCTAGTCCGGCTAGCGATGTGAGGGCAATACCAAGCGTTGCCGAAAGTGCATGAGCAGCCCCTTCTCGCGAAAGCATTTTTCTCCCTGAACGGATACTTATATCGACTATCGCCAAGATAAGCAGATTCATCAGACTACTGCCAAAAAGATCACCTGCAGCAAGATCGACGTACCCGGAACGTATTGCTGCAATATCAACAGATAATTCAGGAAGTGAGGTAACCGCAGCCAACAGCAAGCTGCCAACCAGAAGTCGACCAAGCCCCGTTGCCTCGGCAATTTTATCTGCTGAGTGGGCCAGCAAAGAGCCAGCAACTGCAACAGCCACAGCTAACAGCAAAAACTGCCAAATAAGCATAGCCGGCATAGCAATCGTCATGTGAGCGTACAAGATTTAACGGCCCTTATGACGCCTCCTAAAAGTTACGAGCTGATCCGCCTGTCGACGAATGTCTCTGTCACTGAGTGGCTTGGCAAGAATTAAACCTGCAATAAAACCAGCAACATGCGCTGAATAAGCTACTCCACCACCTGTGTCTGAAAGACCGAGTACAACCTGCATGAGGAAATAGATTCCAACAGCAACATAACCTGGGACATCCATAATAAATCGAAACAAGATCACACTTACTCGACGATTGGGATGGAGCACCAGATACCCGCCTAAGACACCAGAGATAGCACCAGATGCACCGAGACAAGGGGTAAGTGCCTCATCGCCACGAGCATTCAGAAACACAAAGGCAAGTGATGCCAAGACGCCGGCTGCCAGATAGTAGATCAGATATCGAGCGTGCCCCATGTCATCTTCGACATTATCACCAAAGATAAAAAGAAACCACATATTACCGAGGAGGTGCATCCATCCGCCGTGCAGGAAAATACCTGTTAGTAATGTGAGGTAGACAGGAATCGGTGTAGGACGAAGACCGGGCACAGACACTTGATAGTGCTGTCCTTCATACTCAACCTCCTGCATGGTGGGTTCGGTAACGATATCTTTACCGGTCACAATTTCGGCTGGGACCTGACAGAAGGCTAACGTGACGTCGTCGTTTTTTCCGCCCTGTTGAAAAAGTACAAAGACAACAACGTTTGCTGCGATAAGTGACCATGTCACCCATGGAACTCTTTGACGATCAGAATTATCATCACTCAGCGGGAAAACCATAGTCGCACGGCAAAAGGAGAAGACTGACTGTGTTGCTGTCACATTGACAACTCATCAGTTTCCTAATGTACGCCATGCAAATGAAAAAAAGGAATCGCTCACGCAGCTTTCGAGCGTTGCGACCCCTTTGTCTTCTGGGTAGGAGAAATTTCGGCTTCTTCGAGCTTTTGTTCAATCCAACCATCGACACTCCAAGGGCCACCTCCTGCATGAATTAATGCAAGGAGTCCGCCACCGATTGCCATATTTTTCATGAATTGAATTATTTGCAATTGCCTCTGCGTTGGGTCAGCAATCATCCAAAAATCATGGAAATAAAATGTTGCTGCAGCAAGAAAGACGAAGAGAAAAGCAGCTCCTATTCGCGTCCATGCACCTGCCAAAAGTGAGAGACCACCGATAAGAATAAGACCAATTGCACCAAACAGCGCAAGCCGAGGATTCGGAATTCCTTCGCTACCCATATATTCAGCCGTCTGTGAAAAGTGACGAATTTTGCTGTCAAAAGCGCTGAATAAAAAAATAGCTACGAGCATAAAGCGAGCCAACAGAGACACGCATCCCTGAACAAAATTGGCAACCTGTTCCATGATGTAACCGTTCCTGCCTTTATCTCGCAGTCCATATTCCAAACCAGAGGACTTTTGACAGATACTCGCGTCCGTATCCGTCCACCGCAAGACCGGATAGCCTGTTAAGATTGGCAATCTTGAGAAACAAGGCAGCTGAGTGCCTTGTTTGCGTTCAGATGGACAATCGACTGTAAGCCAGTCATTCCAACGTTGGTTGCTGACACGTCACGCAGTGAACTGCTCCCCGTCCACGAATTAATTCGAGGGCCGAAAATGAAACTACGTCTCGATCTGGAAAGAATTGCTGGATTGTTGCTATCGCGACTGCATCGAGGTCGTGTTCAAAGGTCGGAACAATGACGCCACCATTCACAATAAAAAAGTTGAGGTAACTAGCCGGAAGCTGCACATTTTCAAAGCAAATACGCGGCGGTAAATCGATCGGCACAACCTCGAGTAATCGTCCACGAGCATCCCTGAGGCTTTTCAATAATGCAAAATTTGCTTCAAGTGATTCGTGATTTGGATCGCTTCTATCAGGCTGGCGAGCCGCGACAACACACCCCGGCGAAACAAAACGAGCCAGTTGATCAATATGTCCATCTGTATCATCACCAACGAGATCGCCATTGACCCAAAGAACCGTATCAACGCCCAAGGAAGACCGAAGAACTGCGGTGAGTTCCTCACGACTATACTTCGGATTTCTTTG
>JADHSL010000053.1 GCA_016776925.1 Pirellulales bacterium
TTGTGAAATTGGCTTTGCCACTTTCTTTTTCCATCATACTGATCGTGGCGATGGTGCGCCTTATGGAATTGGCAGTGGCAAATCGCCAGGCTCTCGATTCCTCGACTCCCACAAATACTTTGAACCAGTGGTGGAACGTGCGACTAGGAATAAGCGTGGCCATAATCTGTACGGTCATAGGACTGGCATGGCGTGTCGGGAATATCGACCCACGATACGCTTTGGTCGTATTCATGTTCATCAGTTTCATAGGACTGTTGTTCACCGGTTATCCAATTGCATTTGTCTTAGGTGGTGTCGCTGTTGCATTCATCTTTGTGGGCTATGCAGCCGACTATTTTGGGTACACGCTTACCCTTGATCATGCAGGTACAAAACTCTATCTCGGTAGTGCTGCAGGATTTGTGAATCGCATCTACGGAGGTCTTCTTAGAAAACCAGAGCTTGTTGCATTGCCCATGTTCATCTTTATGGGCCTCCTTCTCGATCGCAGTGGGATAGCTGAGCGAATGATGACAGCTATGCAACAAATTTTTGGTCAGGTTCGTGGCGGCTTAGCAATTTGCGTGGTGTTTATTGGGATTTTACTTGCTGCAAGCACAGGCATTATCGGTGCATCCGTCGTGTTGCTTGGGCTCATTGGTCTGCCAGTGATGCTCCACCAAGGGTACGCACGGTCGCTTGCAACTGGCACTGTATGTTCTGCGGGTACCCTCGGTATTCTTATGCCTCCAAGCATCATGCTTGTGATCATGGCAGATCAGGCATCCGTTCCTGTTGGAGATCTATTTATGGGAGCAGTTCTTCCGAGTGCCATGCTTGCGGGCCTGTATGTTGCCTACTTGTTTTGTATAGGTCACATCCAACCAGAATATGTACCGCTTGGTAATCAGCAATCAATTTCCATAAAGGTCGTTTGCGAGGCCACGGCAGCGATTCTTCCCGTGTTGGCACTTGTCGTAGTCGTGCTCGGTTCAATTTTTGCAGGTATAGCAACCGTCACAGAAGCAAGTGGTCTTGGAGCGGTTGGGGCAAGTATCTTGGCGATCGTACATTGGTTGCAAACAAATAAACGGCAACAAGGAAAGGTGGACTATGCTGCAATCTTTCGGGAAGGATGGCAATCCTGTATCGATGCTTTTTCGTTGACAGGATCTATTGTCGGCATTCTTATTGGTGCCACCTGCTTTGCATTTATTCTTCGTGAGCTAGGAGGAGATAAGCTCATTCAGTATGGGCTAGAAAGCCTTCCTTTTGGTCCGTTTGGTGTTGTGGCCATTGTTTTGGGCATCATCTTTTTCTTGGGATTCTTTCTCGATTGGATTGAAATCACAATCATTGTCCTCCCACTTGTTCTCGCGACTATTGGTAAAGCAGATTTTCAATTCATCGACCCAGCCCTGTATGAACGGCAAGAAAGTTTTTTAGCCGCACGAACGCTCGCAAATACTATTTGGTTCTGCGTTTTAATGGCAGTCTGTCTTCAGACTTCCTTTCTCACCCCACCGGTAGGGTTTGCGATTTTCTATCTTAAGAGTGTTGCGCCGCGGGAAGTCACATTACTGGATATCTATAAGGGTGTCATTCCGTTTGTACTTATTCAGTTATTCGGGCTGGTCCTTGTTTTCTTCTTTGGACAATATCTTGTCCTGTGGTTGCCACAATATATTTATGGCAGATAGACAGATACGAGGAGTCAGGACTTTCATTGAGCAGGCAGAGTGAGTTCTTTTGTCAACTTCTGTTCAATAAAGAATGAACCTGCCGCAATGACGAAACACCACGCAGAAAATCCGATGCATTGGGTGGTAAAGTCGACACCCAAGTCAATCAGAAGCCCGGTCAGTCCTGGGCCGATTGCTGTGGAAAATACCATAACAGTAGTTGTGAGCGATCGTATTGAGCCAAGATGTCGAGTCCCGTAGAGCGCGGGTAAAACGGCGCCCCAAAGAGCGCTGGACATACCCATTGTGATGCCCATTGAACCGAGGGCAAGATACCAGGCTGTAATACTTGTCGCTTGACTGACGAGTGCCATGCCAAACCCAATTGGCAGCAAGAGAAAAGGTATGAGCCGATGGCCTCCAAAGCGATCGACTGCCCAACCAGCCCAGAATGATGCCATAACACCTGACAACGCGAAGCAAGAGAATGCAGGTGCCATGGCAACAAGTTTCCATCCTTTCAACTCAGCGAGATGTGTCTGATTAAAAAATAATACGGTGCCCATCAGGCCGGGTGTAAGAAGCGTTGGCAATAATGCTGGGAGGAGCCAGTGACGCATGGCGTCATGACGCGCCCAGTGTCGGCCTTGAAGGCCGGATAGCACATGCTGTTCAGTCAGTTGTGTCGGCACACGATCTGTTCGCAATAGGGCTGCCATAGTTGGCACAAAAATAAGGAATACAAAAATAGCGACACATATCCATAAGGCCTGCCAGCCGAAGGCTTCAATGATGATGACTGCGGGGGCTGCAAGCAAGATTTCACTTGCTGGATACCCAAGATTAGCTAGCGCGACCGCACGACCCCGATGATTTACAAACCATCTTCCAAGTGTGGTCATTGCGATGTGCCCAAACATTCCCTGTCCGCAGAATCTGAGCAGAAATAATGAGCACCCCAGAATCCAGACCGATTGGCCGACTGCCATACCCACAGCAGCGAGCGCAAATAAACAGGCTGTTATCAATGTGACGTAGCGTGGTGGTACACGATCAACGATGGAGCCCTGCCAGAACATGATCACCGCTGAGGCAAGCGTCGCCAGCGTATAGATGCCCCCCCACGCTCCGTCAGAGAGAGCAAACTGTTCTTTAATCGATGAGGAACATAAGGAAATAAACCACGTTTGCCCACCAGTGGATGCAAAGGTCAGAAGAAACCCGACAGAAAGCCAACGAATATTGTGAATCAAGAAGCGAATCATAGATACCTGACGTTGTAGAAGGGTTATCCGAACACCTTCTGACAGCGAATACAATGGGTAGTCATAATTCAGGTTTTATTGACACTGCTTGATGACTTTGGAACACCATCGAATGATGGTAGGGCATGGATCGTCTTAAAAGGAATAGAGCAGATGACGAGTATTCAGAGTAATGTACTCGCACATATTTGTAGCTTCCTGTATATCTCGTTCATTGATTCATTCAAACAGTCAGGAAAGGAGTAGCATGGTCTTGGCGACTGATTCTGAAACGTCTAGGTGGCTATGCAAGAATCTCTTTCACAACATGACCATGAACATCGGTAAGGCGATAGCGACGACCTTGGAACTTATAAGTAAGTCGCTCATGATCGATGCCGAGTAGGTGGAGCAGTGTTGCATGAAAGTCATGTATGTGAACACCTTCTCCATCAATATTGTAGCCATATTCACATGTTTTTCCCCAACTGATGCCGGGTCGAATACCGCCACCGGCCATCCATGAGGTGAAGCAACGGGGGTGGTGGTCACGACCAAAGTCAGCGTTAGGCTTATACAACCCTTGGCAGTAATTGGTTCGGCCAAACTCACCGCCCCATATCACAAGCGTATCATCAAGCATGCCACGATCGGCAAGATCTTGAACAAGTGCAGCAGCAGGCTGATCAGTTTCTTTACACTGTTTCTTTAAGCCACCTCGCAGTCCGCCGTGGTGATCCCATCCCTGATGATACAGCTGAATAAAGCGAACACCTCGTTCAGCGAGTCTTCTGGCAAGAAGACAATTCGCTGCAAAACTTCCAGCATCTGTCGCGTCGGACCCGTAACGCTCAAGAACATGCTTCGGTTCATCACTCAAATCAGTAACATCTGGAACACTCGCCTGCATTCGGTATGCCATTTCATAGTGGGCAATTCGTTCTGTAATTTCATTATCGGGTGTTCCACTGAATTGATGCTCATGTAAACGGCGGAGGCCGTCAAGCATAAGTCGGCGATTGTCGGAGGAGATTCCAGGTGGATTATTTATGTAGAGTACAGGGTCACTTCCAGAACGGAATCGTACCGCTTGGTGTCGTGATGGTAGAAAACCTGATCCCCAAAGATGGCTCTGTAAGGGCTGACCTCCTTTTTTCTTGGTAATCAGAACAACAAATGATGGAAGTTCATTGGTGATACTACCGAGTCCATAGTCAAGCCATGCTCCGATACTCGGCCGACCAGGAATCTGTGATCCACTTTGCATGAAACAAACACCAGGTCCGTGATTAATACTTTCTGTATACATGGCTTTGACGAAACACAGCCGATCAGCGATTGCTGCGGTGTGTGGTAATAGCTCACTCAGTGTTGCTCCACTCTCACCATGTTGTGAAAACGTGAAGGGTGATCCAACCAGCGGTAGTGAACTTTGATTTCCACTCATGCCAGTGAGCCGTTGTCCACCACGTACACTTTCAGGAAGCTGTTGACCTGTACGTTTGACAAGCGTTGGCTTGTTATCAAACAAATCAAGTTGAGAAGGTCCGCCGGCCTGAAAAAGGTAAATGACACGTTTTGCTTTGGGTGCATGATGCACATGTTGTAAGGCACCGTTTCCGTTTACGGCTTGCACTTCCTTACACAGCATCTCATTTAAGGCAAAGCCGCCTAGACCCATGCCAAATGTGTTGAGCAAGGTTCGTCGATTCATTGAACATGAAGGAGCGAGTGGTGGATTGCTCATCTTTTCATCACACTTTCATCGTGTGCAAATAAACCATTTATAACAGTAGCGAGAGTGGCTACATCAGTCTCGTTAAGATCTGTGCTTTTTGATTTCTCTCCAACACAAAGAAGTTCCTGTGTATTTTCAGGATGCATCTCATACCAAGAGTGTTGGTCTTCTACCATTTGAATAAGTATGCGTTGTTCATCTTTGTCAGGATGACGGCTTGTTAGAACATAAAATGCCTGCTTGATTGCCGATGACAGATCATTCGAATTCAGGCGTAAGACATTTTCGGCAAGCACTCGGGATGCTTCAACGAACTGTGTGCCATTGAGCAGAACAAGGGCGTGGAGGGGCGTATTTGTAGTATCTCGCTTTACTGTACAGACAACTCTATTTGGAACATCAAAAGTCTCCAGCACAGGCGCTGGGCCGCTTCTTCGCCAATAGGTGTAAATACTCCGACGGTACAATGCCGTACCGGAGCCAATTTTTTCTGGTTTAAATGATTCTGCAATATCGTATGGTCTCACCGGAGGACCTCCCAGTGTTTCATCCAAAAGTCCACTTACTGAAAGCGCACTATCGCGAATCATCTCGGCCGGTAGGCGATGTCGGGGACCCCGAGCAAGCCAACTATTCTCAGGATCACGTGCCATTGTCTTCCCCGCAGCGAGACTTCTTTGTTGGTATGTGTCTGAAGTCATAATGAATCGCAGGAGCGATTTGACATCCCAGGAAAATCCACCTTGATCCTTTGGATGAGAAAATTTCCATGCAAGAAGGTCAAGGAGTTCCGGGTATTCAGGCTGCATCGCCTGGCTACCAAAGTCTTCTGCACTGCGTACGAGTCCCTCACCAAAAAGTGCCTGCCAGAAACGGTTGACGGTCACTCGAGCGAGGAGAGGATGGTCAGGATCAAGAAGCCATCGGGCCAAACCAAGACGATTACGTGGAAATGCAGAAGGGAATGAAGGAAGAATTTTTGGAGTAGTTGGCTCAACGGGTTCAGCTCGTTTGCCGTATTCACCTCGAGTCAGGACATAAGCTTGCTTGGGTTGAAGGCTTTCTCGCATCACCATAATTTCTGCACTCTTTTCAAGGAGTTTATTGCGATCTTTGTAGAGATTCTGCAACTGCTTGCGATGAGTCAGAACGTCTATGTCAATATCTGCCAGATAGTCACTGAGAGCATCAAAATTAGTCTTTGATTGGATAGCATTTGCCAGCGTGCCGGGCTCACAGCATTCCTGAATTTCCAAAGGTGAAAGTGCCCGCGCAAAGACTCGGAATTCATCGACGAAACCATTCTTGAAGCCATGGTCCCGCATTCGTTCCCCGATTGTAATCGTATCCCCGCCACCTCCCAAAATAGTACGCGTGAGATTGTCCTGAACAACTTCAGTTTTTACTTGGTGGCCATCAAGAGAAATACTCAGTCCGTTTGCCAGCCCTGTTCCGTTACTGCAGACAACTACATGTACCCATTTATTCGTCGGTGCTTTTTCAATCATCCGAATACTTGCAGCATCACCAGGCCAGAAATGGATTAATGACCAGCGCAGGTGATCTTGATCAATAATGAGTTCATAGCCACGGCTTCCCGCGTCAGTCCAAGCTTTTGAACGATGGAAAATGACGGCTCGGTTAAAAGATGAGGGGATCTTGATCCAGCACGATATCGAAAATGGATCACTCCGACTGAAGTTGCCGACCGGAGTTGTAACTGGGTGATCGCCAGTCAGGTGAATCGCTTGCCCAGTATGTCCGTCAACGACCGCGTTGTCTGCTGGAGATTGTGCAGCGTATTTCTGTTGATGATTCGTTGTTGTCGAGTCTTTTTTTTGTTCAGTCTGCTTGGGTTCAGAGCTATTTGTTTTAGTACTCGCTGTCTTATATATCAAAGATGGGAAGCGGCCATTTTCTAATCGATTGTCAAAAGAGTAATGTGCAATTTCCCCGTGTATCGTGTCATGATTCAAACCATAGTTGCGAGATAGTGGAGTGTCATCAGAAAGCGAAAGATATATTTTTTCACGTACCTCTTTCTTGAGCTTTTTAAGACTTTGGTGTTTCTTCTGAATCTCTTGAGTCAAACGATCAATTTGTTTTTGAAGGGTGCTATCTGTGAGTTGTAGTTTTGGTGTTGGCGTAGCTTGTGTAAAGAAAGAGTAAAGGCCAGCCTCATCGATATCATCAAAAAAAGCAAAAAGAGAGTAGAAGTCTTTTTGAGACAGTGGATCAAACTTATGATCATGGCAACGACAGCATTCAAGTGTGAGCCCTAGAAATGCTGTTCCAAACGTAGTCACCCTGTCATTGACATAGCGGACTCGATATTCCTCAGCAACAGACCCACCCTCATTTTCTTGTTGATGCAACCGATTGAATGCGGTCGCTAACATCTGTTCTTGAGTTGCGTCTGGGAGAAGGTCACCCGCTAATTGCCAGAGTACAAAATTGTCCCAGGGAATATTGTCATTAAAGGATTTGATAACCCAATCTCGCCAAGGCCACATCGTTGGTCGGGGTGTGTCTCGTTGAAAACCATAGCTGTCCGAGTAGCGAGCAATATCGAGCCAGTCAGATGCCATTCTTTCACCATAACGAGGGCTCTGAAGGAGTCGATCGAGTAACTTCCTATATGCATCTGGTGAGGAATTTGCTTGAAAAGACTCAACTTCTGTTGCCGTGGGCGGAAGTCCAGTGAGATCAAAAGTTGCTCGTCGCAGAAGAGTTGTACGGCTCGCTTTCTGTTGAAGCTGAAGACCGTGCTTACTCAGGTGATGAGAAACAATGTCATCGATTGGATGACTGGCTGGAGGCGTTGATTTAGGTTTCTTTGGAGCAAGGAATGCCCAGTGAGGTTCGTAGGTGGCTCCGTCAGTAATCCACTGCTTAAGAATCGCGATATCGCTCAACGAAAGTCGGCCGAGCTTGGCCGATGGCGGTGGCATGACAAGATCAGTATCGTCTGATGTGGTCCGGGCAATGATTTCACTTTCGGTCGGTTTGTTAGGGACGATGGCGTGTGTTCCGCTATCAAGCAATGCAGTTGCACTAACAGGCTGATCAAGTCGAAGACCTGCCTCACGATTTGCCTCATCCGGACCATGGCATGCAAAACAATGCTCTGACAGAATTGGTCGAATGTGTTGAT
Source organism: Pirellulales bacterium (assembly GCA_016776925.1). Lineage (GTDB taxonomy): Bacteria > Planctomycetota > Planctomycetia > Pirellulales > UBA1268 > UBA1268. The sequence continues at coordinate 7,801 of JADHSL010000053.1, forward strand.
TAAATGTAAGTGCTGTTTGCTGAGAATTGTTTTTGTCCGGCCGTATATTTTCTGCGCAAGCACATGCCGATATCAGAAAAATTATTGTGGCAGACCATGAAGCGCAATGTATAAGACGAAACTGGAACCCGATGTCGTCCCTATGGTCGATCTGCCACGGATGTAGTGTTTTAAAAAAGATTTTGGGAACCATAGCCGAGTCCATGAGGACGATGTTTCGTTTGGTTCCCGCATCGCCGATTAATGAAAATACAATCAAATAATCGCGGACTTGAAAAGTCGATCAGCGGGTTGCTCTTGCGAATACTCGCATATGACTATTTATATGTCTCTCTCTATTGCTTAGCAAATAGTTTTCTTACACAAAACCTGTTTTTTCCAACGAGGCTGTCGCTGACAGAAAACAGGCTTCCTGACGGGTCGTGATCAGTAAATCGGTATACTGAATTCGGAAAAATACTGTTTACGAAAGACACGAAAGATCGAGTAGCATGAAATTCAACAATGCGTTAATTGGCATCCCATTTTTTTGTACGCATGCACTTTTGTCTTGTTTTGTTTTGGATCCATCGTTTGCATACGGTCAGGCGGAGGCGCGTGGAACAGGAAATTTTGGGTCGTGGGACATCAATAAGGATGGTGTTTTAACGCGAGAAGAAGTTCCTCCTGGTCCCCGACGAATGTTTGATCGTATTGATACAAACGGAGACGGGAAAGTGACTTTTGACGAGCACCGTGCGGGTGGCCGTCAACCGGAAGGGTCTCCACGGCGTGCCAACTCCAAGAACACGAACGTTCGTCGGTTTACTATTCGGCAGTCATGGTCGCAGCAGCCGAATGGTTTTGAAAGAGAATACGTTGTGCGCTCTCCAAAGAATGACTTACAGTCATGGCCAATCACAATACTGTTTCATGGAAATGGTGGATCTGCAGAACCCATGATTCGTAATTGGGACCGAACACTACCGAATCATATTCTTGTTTCAGCACAGGGATATGAGAAGAGTTGGAACATTACAAAAGAGCGATCAAAGGCTCCGGATGTAGAATTTGTAGAAAGGATACTCCGAGATGTTACCAGTCATTATCCACAAGCAGACGATTCCAAGGTCTCACTTATTGGATCCTCAAATGGCGCCGGCATGGTGTACCGGCTTCTTATCGAATTAGACGATACATACAGTATTCAAAATGCACTTGCATTTGTGTCATCAATGACAGTCAGTCAATACCACGATGAACAATTTTGGAAACGGACAGATGAGACAACAAGCAACTATGATCAGCCAGTCGAGCCATCAGGAAAGCGTCGCATCATAACGATTCATGGGTCTGCAGATTCTGTTGTGCCCTACTACGGAGGACGGGGGCCTGGTGGTATCCATCTGTCGGCTCAGGACACAGCATACGTGTGGGCAACTGTTCAAGGATATCGTGGAGATCAAAGACCCGACAATGAAGGAAAGCCCTGTGGAGAGAAGCTCCTTATGTATGACTATCCGCAGAGTGGAGTGACTCATATCAAGGTTATCGATGGAGGCCATGGTCTGGGCCCTGCCGCTGCTCCCCTTAAGCCGCTGCTGATGAAAATACTTGGCTGGTCAGGTGATTCATAAATAGTGAGCATGGTTTTTGACCCATTGATCTGTTTCAGACCATCATTGCACCCATTGGCGTGTATCAGTTGTACGGGTTAAAGAAGGATGTTAATTCTTCCTGACCGACGTGCTTTCCTAATACCGATTGTTCACGTAAGCAAAAAGGACAACCCAAACCGTAAGACCCCAGTCAGGAGTATTTCATGCGCCGTGCGTTTCTCATTGCCATCATCATGGCAACAATGTTTCTCGCCTCAAGTGGAGAGGCTTCAGCAGCTCGTTATTCTCAACAAAGTCAATCTGTTGCGACACGTCGTTTTCGACCCTTTGCAAAACTCATCGAACTGGAGCGACGGAAAAATGAATGGCTGCGGAGCGTTTTCTTTCGGCGCTAGCTAGCATGAAATCACAGAAGAAGCTGTCTCGTTCATTTCTGGCCGGGAGAATTTTTTAAAACTCCCGGCCAGAGTTTTCTTCCCATCAAAAAAAGCCGTGGCTGCTTTTTTGGTGACCCTGTGGTGGGCACACACTGAATTACGTTTTTCTGTCGCACAAAAATTGAGTAGCCACGCGCGTAGACAGTCAACATGATGGCGAAAGAAACAGGATTTCTGCATGTAGAGATAGTTTTCATAAAAATGTATATCCGCCAGCACGCACGGGTATAAGATTTCAGTAGCCACGCAATTATGTAATGAACAGAGTCATTCTGTTTCAGTGATGTGTGCCGATCAATTTCACAGTTTTTGTTCAGGTGAATGGTTTTGTTATGAATCGCCGACTTTTTCTTAGGCAAGCTGGGGTTGCCATTGGATTGCCTTTTCTTCCATCACTGACGTCTTCAAAGATAGCCGTTGGTAGTCAACAGGTGGTGACGGGCTCCAAGAAGATGGTTTGCATTGGCAATATGCTTGGATTTCATCCAGCTGCCTTTTGGCCATCCGCAAAACAGGTTGGAGTTGAAGGAGGATTTACATCGCTTGAAGGCTTTGAGTACGGCACAACAACGCAACCACTCAATGAAATACGAGAACAGAGTACCCTCATTCAGGGGCTTGATCATGACACAAAGGGAGGGCACTTTGGAATCCACTCTTTTCTATCTGGTGTGAAGCAGAATGAAGCGAGCTCCATGATCCATGGCAACGTCACGATTGATCAGTTTGCAGCGGAGCATGTTGTTGGGCAAACACGGTTTCCCTCCCTGACGATTGGAAGCCTTGAAGGTATTCACGGGGGCTGTCAGCTTTCTTGGACACGGACAGGCACGCGAGTGCCACCGATTCCCGGTCCAGAACAGTTATTCAAAAAGCTTTTTGTTGACGCGACAGAGCAAGATAAGGATTCTGCAGCAGATCGCTTTGCCCTCCAAAACTCCATCTTAGATGTTGTTCAAGAACAGGCGCATGATTTACAGCGGTCTCTCAATCAGCGGGACAAGAACAAACTTGATGAGTACTTTACATCTGTTCGTGATGTTGAAAAAGGAATCGCTCGTAGACGGCGCTGGATTGATGTTCCAAAACCAGAAGCAATGATCAAGCAACCACAGAACCGAAACATGGTTGAAGATCTTCCATTGCTGTACGACTTAATTGTTATGGCGTTACAGACAAACGCAACAAAAGTTGCAACACTGGAAATAGGTGGTGATTTCAACCCTGCAGATCTTGGGATTCCAGGGGGGTACCATAGCCTTTCCCATCATGGTCAGCTTCAGGATCGAATTGACGCTCTGATTACTTTGGAGACCTATCAGATCGAGCAGTTCGTTCGATTCGTCAAAAAGCTTGCGGTGACCCTTGATGATACAGGCCCGTTGCTTGATACCACGACAGTCCTTTTTGGAAGTGGTATGGGGGACGCAAATTCACATACCAATCGAAACCTTCCAATTGTTTTAGCAGGAGGAAGTTTTGCGCATCGAAAGCTTCTTGCATTTGATACGGGTCATCCACATCGACCGCCATTAGCAAATCTTTTCGTGTCGATGCTCCAAGAGTTTGGAGTTGAGGCAGAATCTTTTGCAAAGAGTACCGGAACCTTACGGGGTCTGGTGTGATGAGATTCTCGTGCGGTAAAAAGTTTCCTCTGGGAATCTGCGTTGCGCTCGTCGCACTTGTTCTGATGCGGAATTGTGCTGATGCTGATCAAGTCAACAAGATAGATGGTTTTCTTGAACACTACTGCATTACGTGTCACAACAACATCGATCAAAGTGGTGATCGCGACTTTGAAAATCTCAGCCTGTCCCAGACTGACGTTGAAACACAGTTGCGGGTACAAGAAATCATCGATCAAATCACACTTGGTGCCATGCCGCCAGAGGAAGCGGAGCAGCCAACAGATGGATCACGGGTGAGAGTGATTCGGGCACTCACAACTCGTCTCCAGTCCATGCACCAACAGACAACAAGTACAGGGGGAAAGACGGTTCTACGAAGGCTAAGCCAACGTGAGTACCGGAATACTGTGAGCGACTTACTCGGGGTCAGCCTGAATACATTTGATCCAACCAAAGCGTTTCCACACGAATCGCTATCCCATGGTTTTGACAATATTGGTGACCAGCTTGTGACCTCAGGATTTCTTTTGGAGCAGTACCTTGAGGCTGCAGATGCTTCTGTTGAGAAGGCATTTCTTTCAGGGCCATATCCAGGTCCGAAGACGTGGAATTTTGATTTGAAGTTTGATCAGCAGCCAGAATTAGATGGAGCCCATCGAAAAGCATTTGATCAAAAATATATGGTTCTCTACGAGCATCCATTCAACGACAAGACTGAGGGGGCATACGGATCACTGAATTCATTTCCACAAGGTGCACCAGTTGATGGGCTGTACAAGGTACGTGTGCTTGCAAGTGCTCTTCACCGCAAAACGCCCTACAGCAAGAAGGCTGTAAAGATAGATACATCTGAGCCTTTTCGGATGGGCATTCGGCCGGGCAGTTCACGTGTCGGTGCACTCTACAAAGCTCAACCACTCCAGCCAAAATTGGCAGAGCACGTTATTACCGATGATATAGAACAGTGGTATGAGTGTGTTATTCCGCTTGATAAGGGCTATAGTCCTCGCTTCACATTTGAAAATGGACAGCATGACATTCGTGGTGCTTATTCTCGCATTTACCAACTCCATAAGGACACATTCCCTGAATCGCTGCGGGATAACAAGGGAATTGTGCAGCAAAGAAACGCAGTCCTTCGTAATGGATTCATGCCTCAAATCCGAATTCAGCAAGTAGAAATTTTCGGCCCACTAAAAAACTCTCCTCAGATCAAAAATTATAAGCGGCTTGTGGGTGGTCCGACCTTTCGCAAAGAAGAACTTCTCCATCGTATCGATTCATTTGCGATACGAGCATTCCGAAGGCCGGTCTCTGCAGACGAACTGAAAGAATTCCATGCGCTGTTTCAGTCCCAAAGTCAGGCCGGACAGACTCCTTTTCAAGCATATAAGGACACACTGAAAGCAATTCTCTGTTCACCCAAGTTCCTCTATTTCAATCCGGGAGAACCGGAAACAGAGGAAAAAACAAGAGAGAAGAGAATTTCTCAGCACGCTTTAGCAGAGCGGATCTCCTACTTTCTTACGTCATCCTTGCCTGATGTAGAACTTCGACAAGCAGCTGATCAAGGGAGACTGAATTCTCATCATGCATTACGAGCCGAAGTAGTACGGCTTCTTGGGAGGGAAGCTTCTCATAATTTTGTGTATGACTTTCTAGAGAGCTGGCTCAGTCTTCGTGAGCTTGGCAGCATGCCACCTGACTTTGAAACATTTCCAGAATACTATGCATCAAATCTCCAGCCAGAGATGAAGCAGGAAACACAATTATTTTTTCGTCATGTACTGGATAATAATCTTCCGGCACGGGACTTGCTTAGTGCAAACTACAGTTTTCTCAATCGCGATCTTGCAAAACTGTATGGTGTCGAGACTCAGACACCTTTCAGTGAAGCAGCTGAATTTCAACGTGTGCAATTTACAGATAAGAATCGTGGCGGATTACTCGGTCAGGCAAGTGTTCTTACGGTATCAGCAAATGGAATCGAGACATCACCCGTGATTCGTGGTGTTTGGGTTTTAGAGCGGATTCTTGGAACACCCACTCCTCCGCCACCGGATGACGTTCCTGCCATAGACCCAGATATTCGTGGTGCAAAAACTGTCAAGGCACAACTTGAGAAGCATCGTTCCTCGGCAGCATGTAATGAGTGTCATCGCAAGATTGATCCACTCGGTTTTGCCATGGAGTGTTTTGATCCGATTGGACGAACACGAAGTGCATACGACATGCGTGGTAAACGAAAAGTTGATACAGCAGGTGTTTTGCCAAGCGGTGAATCATTTTCAAATCTTGCAGAACTCAAGAAAATATTGGTACGTCACGAAGAATTTTTTGTACGAACGCTAGTCACGCATCTTCTGACCCATGCTCTCGGACGACATATAGAACCAGAAGATCGGTTTGCTATAGACAAAATAATGTTGTCGGCTGAGGATGATGGTTACAGGCTTCAAGATCTGGTTGCAGCGGTCATTACGTCAGATCTTTTTGCTAGACAATAAATTGTATCGATAACCTGTCAGTGTTCTTTAGAGGGGTGAAGGAATGTTTTGTCATCGCATCGTGTGGATTGCAGTTGTAATGTTTTCAGCTGTACCCGGTTTTAGTAATGATCTAATCGATCCCTTCGCAGCAAAAAAATTCGAAACGAGGGAGGCTGAGCGCGGAGACTGGTCATTTCAAGATGGGATCGCCTCAGTCGTTTCTGATCCAGTTCTGTACAAGAAATACTCAAACCATGGACCGATATTAAAATGGGCAGTCGATTGCTCACAAGGCAAGACAGTTTTTGGGATGAAGCCTTCAGGCTGCCAACGGGTCGTATTTACTCTCAACGGTGATGGCCATGTTTTCCGAATTTCACTCATCAATCCAGAAAAGGCAATGAGTCCATGGCAGAAAAAAAGCAAATCACGAATGATTGCCTGGGCTGAAAAATCATCAAAGACCAATAAAGGAGACTCCTTACAACCGAAGGATTTTCCTTCACTTGGTGCCTTGGATGACAAATGGACGCAGGTCTCTGTTGATATACATGGTGATATGGCGTCGGTAGCAATCGGAGATTTTCGAACAGAAATTCAACACGCGGCAATGCAAAGAGAAAAGGCACAGATAACTATTTCATTCGCATCTGGTAGTTTGCAGGTTCGCGACTTCATGTTTCAGGAAAACAAATAAAACCGTTATGTATTTCTGGACGGCAACGGTGCTGAGAAGTGAAGTTCCTGAAATATTGAAATAGTTGAACTGTTGATTCTGAATGAAAGTAAGAGAAATGTCATTTCGATATGCACTGTCTGTATGCACTCAAAGTATTCTTTTGTTGGTATTTATCATAAGGCCAATATATGCCGCTGATCCCGTTCGCATGGGCTGTGGTGTTATGACTTTTGATACCGTTCCGGGCTGGGGTCTGGATGCTGAGGGACATTCACAAATTGGTCCGACACATGGAAACGTTGTTGTAGACCGTCAAGGGCAAATTTACACAAGTTCCAATCTTGGAGTTTTTGTCTTCACGCCAGATGGAAAGATCGTGAAGCGGTATGTAGGAAAAGACTATACATCGATTCACGACATGAAAATGCGAAACGAAGGTGGACAGGATTTCATATATGGTGCACGAAATAAGGCTGGTGAGGGAATAAAGTTTGAAGCTGCAACAGGTGCAATCACACTACGTTTCGGAATTCCTAGTAAACAAGAGTGCGGACTCGAGATAGAGAAATGGGCGCCAACGGCAATTACGGTTGGGCCCGATCACGATATTTATCTTGCGGATGGTTATGCGAGCAATCGAATTTTTAGGTTCAGTAAAGAAGGCAAGTACCGCTCTCACTTTGGAACAAAAGGAAACGGCTTAAAGGAATTTAATACTGCACATGGGATGACTCTTGATGATCGATACGATCCGCCACGACTCTTAATTTGTGACCGAAATCATAAGCCTAAGGGCCGATTGGTACATTACGATCTGGATGGTAGATATATCGAAGAGGTTATTACTGGGCTTGGTATGCCAACGTCCGTAGCCATTCTGGGTGACTATGTAGCAGTGCCAGATCTCCACGGACGAATTGTGATTCTCGATAAAAGTAACACGATCATAGCGGTGCTAGGGTCGAATACAGATCCCAAGACTCGTGGCAACTTTAAGGTTCCACATGAGCATTGGAAGGAGGGGATATTTAGTGGAACACACGGTTCATGCTGGGATGCCAGTGGCAATCTGTATGTTCAAGACTGGAATAGCTCTGGCCGGATTATGAAACTTGTCCGAGTGTTTCACGATCAGACCGAGATGTGATGCAGTGTGCGTCACCACGTGACGACAACTATTGATCAGGAACAGGGACCCCCGCAATCTCTTGCTGTGGCGACTTACCGCCTGTCATGGTGAGATAGAAGGGTTCTGGTAAGGCTTCTTTGTCACTTCTTAAAAATTGACTGAAGATGAGACCATCTTCAGGCCATTCACGAGTTCCAGTTAACCTTGCCCGTACCCACACTGTTTGTGAGTCGGCCACGAACTCAGAAATATCAAAAAAATTTCCGCCGAATCCACCATGGTTTGCTGCACGTGTATCGAGGGTTGTCCATATTTCGCCATCGGGTGAAATATCAAGAGAAGCAATTGCTCCCGGGTCATAAGGTGACGGATCACCAGTCGTCCAGACTTTAATAGTTGCTTTGATCGTTGCGTTCCGGATTGAAAATGGAGCATCAAATTTCAGAACGGTAACACCTTCCTTGTTCACTACGGTCGGTCGAATGAATGTACAACCGCCGGCGGAGTGCTCCGTATAGCACTCCGCACCCCTCATTGAAACAAGGTATTGTCTCCATGAATCATCAAGAAGATTAAGACGCACGTCTTTGAACGGCGGCATTGTCCACGTTGTGGTGTATGTTTGTCGTAAGCTGTGCCCTGCAATATTTCGGGGAGTCGATTCAGTCCCACACAAACTTAAGACGTAGTCTCCTTCCTTTGCAGTAAGTTCTTCCATTCCGCTTATCTCCCAGCTGTTTCGATTGCCAGAGACTGTCACACCGTCAAGAGGGACGTCTTTACCATTACGCGTAAGATGAAAGTCAGCGGTAGTGAGACTGAGTATTGGCTCGTTGAATGCGAAATGAAGCCAGCGAAGTGGTGTGGTTCTGTAGCTTGATACTCCAGCAAATTCGACCTCAAGTGATTTGATATTCTCTAATGACCTGTCTGTCGTTTTAGAAATATTTTTTTCTGGTGAAGAAAACGTATCTGAAAAGAAAAACACAATCGCAATCAGTAGAAGTGTCCCAATTGTTGCAGCAGGCGACGAATGGCTTTTCAAGTAATTGAGACTTCTTTTAAGAACGGTTTGTGGCTTTGCAGCAAGTGGCTGTCCAGAAAGAAGTGCATCGATATCAAGACTCAGTTTTTCAGCATTTAAGTACCGATCCGCAGGATTTTTTTCAAGGCATTTTTCTGCAATTAATTCAACGCCAGAACGTAATTTCTTTTCTGGTATCCGTAGCTTGTTTGGTTGTTGCTCGTGAATGATGCGGGCTGTTTCAAGAAAAGAAGTGTTTTTTACTTCATAGGGCAGTTTCCCTGTGAGTAATTCATAGAGGAGAACGCCGAGTGAATAGACATCACTACGGGCATCTACTTTCTTTCCGGCACATTGTTCAGGGCTGCTGTATTGGCGTGTCCCAAGAAATGTACCTGTTTCAGTTGCATCATTGTCTTGTTCTATTCGAGCAATACCGAAGTCAATGACCTTCGGGTGCCCTGCGGCATCAACGAGTATGTTACTTGGCTTGAGGTCACGATGAATAACAGAGTGTAAGTGGCCGTATGCAACAGCTTTACAGATCGATGAAAAAAGAGTCAGGCGTTCTTGATTCGACAAGTTTCGGTGATTTGCGGACTTCACCAATGGCATTGCATCTTGGATCAGTTCCATCACAAAGCATGGTGAATCTTCTCCATTCCTTGTGATAGAACCAGCAGTATAAATTTGGGCGATCCCCGGATGGCTCAGTCGTCCTAAGAGTTCAGTCTCACGCTGAAATCGTTGGAATGCACGTGGTGATCGATGACCTGGACGTATGACTTTGATTGCTACTTTTCTGTCAGGTGATCGCTGTCGTCCTTGATAGACACGGCCCATACCACCTGATGCGAGAAGCGACTCAATAACGACATCGCCAAACGTATGGCCAATGAGAGAATCAGAGTGCTCTGTGACAGTCTCTTCATTTCCTAGGCCAAAGTCGGTTGTCTGCCTTGACAGTTCCTCGACCGACGCAATGGTGTCATGATGATCAATCGAGGGTGATGCATCACGCGTATCACGTTTCTCAGAGTTGTGGCCCTGTTCGTGTCGTCTGATTGCCATTGCTCCTATTTTTGAGGCAGTCTATTAGCACGTGACGGCTAGAGCCTAGGATTGATGAATAGCCACCGATTGTAAAACAAGTGTAAACGAAGTTTCAATGAAAATATTCCAGGAATTCTGCAGGCCGGATAAACTACAGCGACTATGCCACTTTCCATTCAATACGTTACGAGTCTGGATGCTGTCGTCGATGAGGCCGTTGAATTTCTGTCTCAGCCGATGGATCTTTTTACATCCTACAAGATTGTAATACCAACTATCGGAGCTCGTAGTTGGCTGGCGGACAAACTGGCGAGAAGACTCGGCTCAACAGATGCACAACTAGGTGATGGGATAGTCGCCGGTGTAGATTTTTCCTATCCGGGGTCACTGTCACAATTGATTGGGTCGGATGACTATGAGAACGATCCATGGTCTGTTCAGCGACTTGCATTTTCGGTACTCGATATAATTGTGCAGTCGCCACACTATGAATGGCTGATTCAGCAAGCAGGTGGACCTTTGCTTGCAGCGTGGCGAATTGCTGACAGATTTGATCATTACCACTTCCGACGACCAGGTATGATTTTGGGATGGGAGGATGGAAAGCCAGTTCTTGCACCGACGGCTGAAGAAAGGAACGGGACCGGAAATGAGT
>JADHSL010000054.1 GCA_016776925.1 Pirellulales bacterium
TGATCCGCTTTATGTCCTACAGTGGCTGGGGCGATGGCTTGAGAATTACAGTTGGTACTGATGCAGAGATCGACGTACTGCTTGGCGCCTTGGACACCATCATGCGAGAAAAGAAATAGTAAGGAGTGTTACACGTGGGACGAACTGCCACAGTTGCGAGAGAAACGACTGAGACAAAGATTGCGTTAGCTGTTGATATTGACGGCACAGGCCAAGCCACAGTTCATACTGGCATTGGTTTTTTTGATCACATGCTGACCCTGCTGGCGGGTCATTCACTCTTTGATTTGTCTATTCAATGCGAGGGAGACGTTCATGTCGATGGACATCATACCGTCGAGGACGTGGGGCGGGTATTAGGCGTTGCGGTCAAGGATTGTCTTGGTGATCGCCGTGGCATTCGCCGCTATGGTCATTCGATCTTGCCGATGGATGAATCACTTGTGACCGCTGCAGTTGATCTTGGTGGTCGGGCAGCAACAGTACTTGCCGTTGAGTATCCAGTTCCGGCTATTGGGGCGTTTGACGTCCAACTCGTTGAAGTCTTCTGGGAAAGCTTTGCTGCAACGGCTGGAGCGAATGTGCACGCCGTGCTTCATCATGGGAGCAATGCGCATCATATCGCCGAGGCAGTTTTCAAAGCGACAGCTCGAAGTCTCAGGATGGCCGTAGAACAGGATTCTCGCCAGCCAGGCGTTCCGAGTACAAAGGGTGTTTTGACTGACGAATAAAACTGGGGTGGCGCGAAGAGCTTTTTCACGCCACCCCAGTTCGTTTGTTTTAAGGAGTCCAGGCACTGAGCTTTCCGAATGCCTGTTCTCAAATACTCCAATGCGAGCTACTCGTTGACGAATGTCTCGAGGAAGCGAGCAAGGCTATGAAAATCACAGCCCGGTTCGACATATCGAACAACAGTCACAAGCGTCTTCGGGTCGACCAGTTCCTCGAAAGGAACATAACTGAGGTCCAGTTGGCCAGAAACGCTCACCATGACACCATTGAGGCCGCGTTCAGCAAGTGCACGGTAGCCGCCGACACCCAGTTGGCTGCCAAGCATGACGTCAAATGCGTGCGGCTTGGAACACCGGGCTTCGTAGCCAAGTTGTAGCCCAACAACCTTCCGGCTGCGTCCAGTTTGTCGTTCGTATTCATCACCTACGAGTTTGGCAAACATCTTGCCGAGTTGAATCTGAGAAATTGTTATGTGGCCATGATCGTCGCGCGGGATACCCTCGAGCTGTTTGCTTGGGAGGAATTCAGCTAATCCTTCTGCAAGGACAATGACGCCATACTCTTTCCCTTCTTTTTCCTCACGTACCCGCATTGTTTTGACAATCCGGCCGACGACCTCATCAACATTCATAGCATGTTTTGTACTGGTGTTACCGTCTGCGTCAGTGACGGTTTCATCCTCACGATACTTGCCGTGGATGTCCTCGACACTAATAACAAGACTGGCTTCTCCACAAATCGCAGCCCCATAGGCCAGCCAGCCAGCACTCCGCCCCATTGATTCACAGATGAAATACGATCTTCCAGCATCAGCGTCATAAAGCAGATTGCGAATTTCGCCTCCAAGAAAATCAACAGCAGTGAAGTAGCCAAACGTGAAATCGATGCCCATGTAGTCATTGTCAATCGTCTTTGGCAAATGAACGACAGGTATCCGTGGGGCATCAGCCGGAAGCCTGTCTTGATATAACTTGAACTTGTTCGCTGTTTTCAGGGTGTCATCACCACCGATGGATATCAGTGCTTCAACACCAAGCGAGAGAAGACCTTCGTACGTATTCTTGAGAGGCTTGACACGTTCCTCGTCATCAAAATGTTCAGGATCCGAAATATGCTTTCCAGGATTTGTTCTGGCGGTGCCAAGCATGATTCCCTGGCCAGATCGGGTCCGTTTTAAAAACTCAGAGGTGACATTGATGTAGTCCTTGCCCTCAACGAGTGGCTGGTCAGATGAAAAATCAGCCAGCGATGAGTAACCGTGCTTCATTCCCACAACTTCAGTGTCGTTTCGCATGAATGAGGTGGCGGCTGTAGAAATAACAGCGTTCGCACCAGGTGCTGGGCCGCCGGCAAATAATATGGCGACGCGATTGAAATGATGAGCTGCTTTTGGTGGGCGTGAGAGAGACTCGGCCATGAACTGGGGGTTCCGTGGGGAAGGGTAGGGGGCATATGCTTGGCAGAAATCTATCAAGCATTGGGCTGCTTTTACAGGGGGGGCTTTGCAATCAGAACGAATTGCGTGTCGACGCAGAGGGGGGACGAAGATTGTGGCATGAAACGTTGGCGAACGATCACTCTGCAAGGAGTCGTTCGACGAACTTTGTGTCAATGGTTGCTTCGTGAAAAGCTGAGTGTGAGAGAAGGTCGAGGTGCAGTGGCACTGTCGTCGCGATGCCCTTTACCTGAAGCTCTCGCAGGGCTCGGGTCATGGTTTCAATGGCTGCTTCCCGAGTTGGCTGGTGCACGATAAGCTTGCCAATGAGAGAGTCATAATAAGGTGAAACGACATATCCCGCAGTCACATGAGAATCAAAGCGGACGCCAAAACCACCGGGGGCGATGATTTGCTCAATCTTGCCAGGGCACGGCCTGAAGTTGGCGGATGGGTCTTCTGCATTGATGCGACATTCAATTGCATGACCACGAGGCACTATATCTTCTTGCTTGAGCGAAAGCTTTTCACCTGCCGCTACAAGAATCTGTTGCTTGAGCAGATCGATGCCCGTCACCATTTCTGAAACTGGATGTTCGACCTGAATGCGGGCGTTCACCTCGATAAAGTAGAAATTATTATCTTTATCAACAATGAATTCGACAGTCCCAGCGGAGTAATACCCAGCAGCTTTCGCTAAACGAACTGCTGCAGACGTCATGGCTTCCCGAGTCTCTTGTGGCAGTCGAGGAGAAGGGCTTTCTTCTATAAGTTTCTGGTGACGGCGTTGTGTTGAGCAGTCACGCTCCCAGAGATGAAGCATCGTGCCGTGTTGATCGCCGAGCACCTGAATTTCAACATGCCTTGGTTTCTCAACATATTTCTCAATATAGATGCCGGCATTTCCAAAAGCTGCTTCCGCTTCTGCAGAAGCCTGCTGCCACGCCGTTGAAAGGGAGAGGTCATTGGCGGCAACCCGCATGCCCTTGCCACCACCGCCTGCCGTTGCCTTGAGGAGGACTGGAAAGCCGATTTCCTTGGCTACTTTGAGAGCCTCCTGTTCGCCAGAGAGCAGCCCTGGACTGCCAGGTACAGTCGGGACATTCGCTTCCCGGGCAAGAGTTCTCGCTGAATTTTTGTCACCGACTCGCTCCATCGATTCTGGAGTTGGGCCAATGAAACCAATATCACATGAGCGACAGACTTCTGCGAAGTGGGCGTTTTCCGAAAGAAAGCCATAGCCCGGGTGAATAGCCTGGACGTTACCAATCTCGGCAGCGCTGATCACACGATCAATTCTCAGGTAGCTGTCCGCAGCCTTCGCTGGGCCGATACAGACGGCTTCATCGGCAAGATTCAGATACGGTGCGTCACGATCAGCTTCGCTGTAGACGGCAACAGTTTCAATGCCAAGTTCGCGACAGGCACGAATGACACGAAGTGCAATCTCGCCACGATTTGCGATCAGGATTCGATTGAACATGGTTTCCCTGAGTGTTGAATTATCGAGCCAAGAGACAGTGGCTCACGAAAGCGATGTCCAGAATGTTTTCGGCACATAAATAAGGACTCGTCACAAGAAGAATCTGTTCTAAGCGCCCGGGTCGACTTTTATAAGCGGCTGTCCAAATTCGACAGGCGCGCCGTTTTCAACGAGCATGGCAACGATCTGTCCAGAAACACCTGCCGGAATCTCATTGAATACCTTCATGGCTTCCACAATGCAGACTGTTTTCTCAGGGCCGATACGATCACCAACCTTTGCGAATGGAGGTGAGTCTGGACTTGATGCTAAGTAAAACGTTCCAACCATTGGGCTTTTGACCACAATCATGCGTGCCTCTTCAGCCGATTCTGCTGGAGCAGCAGGCTGAGCGGGGGCGGCTGGAGCAACTGGTGGAGCAACTGCGGGTGCAGAGTACGATGCAACTTCACCGCCTCTCTTGATTCTTACAGCGCTATCGGCATGCTTCAGATCGATCTCAGTGAGATCGTTCTCCTGCATCAGCGAAATAAGTTTTCGAATTTTGCGAACATCGAAGACGTCGAATGATTGTTGGGACCCACTCATGGTGTCCATTTCTCCTCAGGAGGCCGGAGGTTAGTAAAAGTATTTGTTCTGACTAGAAAATGTATCGGCAAACCAGGAAACCCAATTCGACCGAAATGTACAGAAAACGGGCCATAATCGGGCCAAAGGTAGCCATTTTGGCCCGTTTTCGTCAAGTTGGGAGCAAATCCCTCGTCTCTTATGCTCTGGTTTCTCTTGTTTTCGGAAGGGACCTTCATGGCAGATCGCTCTGGAAATTCATGCCACCAAATACCGGAAGGCCTCCCGAAGTTGCCGGTTCGGATCAGGGAATCCAGTAAATTTGACTACGGTCGTGTGGTTCTCGTGGCAGGAAGCCGAGGAATGGCTGGAGCCGCTGCGCTTTCTTCGATGGCGGCTCTCAGAGGTGGCGCTGGGCTTGTCGAGGCAATCGTTCCAGAGTCGATTCAGGCAACAGTTGCTGGATTCGACCCATGCGTGATGACACACGGTCTTCCGGAAGATGCTGCTGGGCGGTTCTCATTGTCAGCATTATCGGCAATTCATGACCGTTGCCAGAAAGCGGACGTGGTCGCTCTTGGTCCAGGGCTTGGTCGTAGTGACGATCTTGTAAAGATTGTTCAGGATCTTTGGCAGACGCTACCAAGGCCGGCGGTTGTTGACGCAGACGCATTGTGGGCACTTGCCCAGGATGCGGAGTGGCAAAAGTTTGAACATGCTGGGGCGAGGGTCCTTACACCTCATGCCGGTGAGCTTGTACGTCTTCTCGGTTCCAGCCCTTCGCGAGAAAAAAAGCAAGAACGAAAAGAGTTAGAGGCGGCAGCGTCACTTCTTGCCAGAGCAACAAAGTCAGTAGTTGTCTTCAAAGGGCCAGCTTCTCTGATAACAGATGGCACGACAAATATACATAACGAAACGGGAAACCCTGGTATGGCGACAGCTGGAACGGGTGATGTTCTTACGGGTGTTCTTGCTGCCTTGCTTGCACAAAGACTCAGTGCCTTCGATGCTGCCCGGCTTGGTACATGGATTCACGGGGCGGCAGGTGATGAAGCGGTGGATCGATACGGGGAATGTTCATTGACTGCCCGCGACCTTCTTCGTTGTCTGTATACACAGACAACACGATGCCTCTCGAAGTGAGCCGCATCATCTTGTTGAGATCTGTCCAGGAACGTCTGTTACGAGCGAACCAGTGCGTTCGCTATCGGCAAGACTCCATCGATCTGGGCGAGCCAGATACGAGTCAGATTTGATGGTCGTATTGTGTAGCCACCAGTAAATGAGCCAAAAGCTGGAAGAAGAAGCGTTGTGCCGGTTGTTACAAAACAGCGGCATGTTAGCCGATCTCCACTGGTTCCCTTAATGGTAACGGTTGGATGAACATGGCCGGCAATCGTGAAGGAGTCAGGCTGTGCGTCGAAATGACTTTGGTGGTCATGGATAAATCGAAAAGGTGGTTCAATAATTTCTTTTTCGCACCGTTTGATGCCAATCTCATGAGGCCGGAACTTTTTTCCGAGGGATCGCTCGTGATTGCCGAGGACGAGGACGACTTCTGTATTATGCGATTGCCGAACCTGCTCGCAAAACACAGAAAACTCATCGAGCACGTGCTCTGTGCATCCCGAACGAGCATGAAACAAATCGCCTGCGATAAGAAGTCGGCGGGCATTGTATGTCTGTATGATGGCGGTGAGTCGCTGAAGGTCGCGTTGTGCTGATCCCTCAGGAATCGGCATGCCGGCGTGACGAAACGTTGCTGCTTTTCCGAGATGAATATCTGAGCAGACTACAGTTGATGTCTGTGGGAGAAAAGCAGCTCGCCCAGGAAGCAAAACAATGTCTGCGTCAGTGGGAAGAGTTCCACCTTCAGCGATAGCAATCCGCACGCTTTGGGCCTCGTGAAAGGGTGATGACGACAATAAGTCTTTTTGTGTCATATGCGTGCCGCGTGCTCGAGTTCTTCAGCCATTTGCGTAATCCGTTGACGCCAATTCTGGGTTGTGAGACGTGACTGAATCTGTTCCGCCCAGATTGGAAATGCGAGTGGTGAAAGTCTTGGGGTATCAATCACCACGATCTCTTTCTTCGCAATTGCATCAAGTGCTTCAGAAAGTCGCTGGAATTCAAACTGGTTCTCCAATACTTCTCGACGAGCTTGTTCAAGGAGAAGGTTTTCAGTGTCGTATTCGCTCAGAACATCAAAAATCAGACCAGCAGATGCCTGCGTTTGTTTTGCTGATCGCGTTCCTCCCTGAATCAGGCCAGCGACACGAGCAATTTCCCGAAATTGTCGTTTTGCCATTTCAGTTCCATTGAGGCATGCAAAGAGGTCTTTAAGCAGCTGGCCAGGTTTGAAAAGTTGTCGAAAGTCACGAGCATCGAGTTTGAGTTGTTTGGCTCCAGAAAGCTCAAATCCCCAATCATTGGCTGCAAGTGTCAAGGTGCTCGGTGTCTTGTTTGCTATTCTCCATGCAAGTAAAGCTGCCAGACCTTCATGAACAAGTCGGCCCTCAAAAGGGAAGATAAACAGATGATGTCCATCTCGGCTGCGGGCCCGTTCGATCAGAAGCGTGTCATGTGTCGGCAAGCGGCTCCATGTGGATTGAGTTGTGATAAGTGGTGCAATGGCTGCCGTTTCAGGAGGCAGCGGAGGTGCAGATGAATCCTGTTGGCTCTCTCCAGCCAGACGGACCTGTTCAAGTACTGCTGCAGAAAGCAGTGTGGAAAGAGGCATCCGTCCACCATTCCATCTGGGAACTTGAAGCCCATGGCTTCCTCGGGATCGTTTGACCCAGGCCGTGAGTCCATCAAAACGAAACAGCGTGAGCGGTCGGCCAGCAAAAAGAAACCGATCTCCGGTGTTCAGGCGGCTGATGAAGGATTCTTCGACGGTGCCAAGTCGGCCACCACGACACCACTTGACCTCGACAGTTGCATTCGACGTAATTGTGCCGATGTTCATTCGGTGCCGACGAGCCAGTGCGGGGCTGGCAATGTACCATCGCCCAAATCGTTCCTTGATTCGGCAGTAGTCTGGGTAGGCAGAAAGAGCATGCCCTCCGCGAGCGGCGAAGTCGAGCGCCCACTGCCAGGACTGGTCGTCGAGATTTGCAAATGCGACCGTTCCCTTCACTTCTTTATACAGGTCGTGCTCACGAAAGCCTCCACTACATGCCACTGTCACGATGTGCTGTGATAAACAGTCAAGAGCATTCGTGAGAGGGCGTCGGGGTTCAACGGAGCCAGCTGTGGCAGCCAGTCGTGCGGCAGCACATTCAATAAGTTCCAAGGCGTGAGTTGGGATGCAAATAAGTCGGCCAACTGCACCAGGCGTATGACCGCTTCTGCCAGCCCGCTGAAGAATTCGCGCAATTCCTTTTGGGCTTCCGATCTGAAGCACCTGTTCGACAGGGCCGAAATCAACACCAAGGTCAAGGCTTGACGTGGCAACAACACATTTGAGCGATCCATCGCGAAGACCTGCTTCAGCAGTATTGCGTAGTTCACGGTCAACGGAACCGTGATGAAGCGCGAGCGTGTCTTTCCAGTCTGGTCTGGCTTCTCGGATTGCGTCATACCAACGTTCAGCCTGAGAGCGAGTGTTTGTAAACGCGAGAGTTGTTTTGGCTGAATCAATTGCTTCAACAACTTGTGGGAGGAGCCGTAGCCCCATGTGTCCTGCCCATGGGAATCGCTCAATCGGGTCAGGGATAATTGTCGAGAACTCAAGCCTTCGTGGTGCATTCGCTTGTATCAATTGAGCATGGTCACGCCGCGTTGGTCCAACAAGTGTGGCAACGGCTTCATCAAGATTCGCAAGGGTTGCAGATAATCCCCATGTGATTACTCCGGGACGAATGGCCCGTAGCCTTGATAATGCAAGTTCAGTCTGAACACCTCGCTTCGTCCCGAGAAGTTCGTGCCATTCGTCGACGATGACGGTGTCGAGATCCGAAAATATTTCCTGGCTGTCTTCGAGTGACAATAAAATTGAAAGTGATTCAGGAGTGGTGATAAGAGCTTCGGGCCAATTCTGTCGAAGACGGCGACGGTCAGCAGCTGATGTGTCGCCAGTGCGGGTGCCGACCTGCCAGTGGGAGCCAAGCATTTCAGTCAGGTCGGCCAGTGGCTCTTCAAGAGCACGGGCGGTATCTGTCGCCAGAGCACGTAGTGGAGTGATCCAGATAATTCGGATGCCGGTTTTTTTGTGATGCGTGGAGAGAGCCGAGCTTCGACACACTGCGCCAAACCATGCTGCGAGTGTTTTTCCTGTACCCGTTGGGGCGTGAAGAAGGCCGTTTCTTCCGGCTATCATCGCTTGCCAGGTTGCACGCTGAAACTCAAACGGCGTTTGATCCCGGTTCGTGAACCACTGTTCGCATGTCGCCCCCAGAGTGGTCAGCTCAACAACTCGTTTCGGAGTTGAAGCATCTTTGTTTCGAGACGAACGTTGTTTGCCTGATGGTAGCCGCCGTTGAGGAAGTGTGGCTTTAGGTGCTGAGGGCATAGTTCTACTCGGTTTGTTCACCAGATAGCTGCTGTTGGCCAGTTGCTTGTGCGAGAAGCACCTTCAAGTCGCTGAGTGTCGCTGCCTCATGAGGAAGTTTGTCACGTCTCCATCTCGCTATTCGTGGAAAGCGAACCGCTATGCCCGACTTATGACGGGTTGATCTCGATACATTTTCAAAGGCCAGTTGAAACACAAGCGTTGGCCGTACGACGCGAACTGGACCATGTCGTTCAATCGTAGTACTACGAATAATCTTGTCGATTTCAATAAGTTCCTTGTCTGATAGCCCACTATAGGCTTTTGCGACAGTCACAAGTTGATCTCCGTCCCAGACACCAAGCGTATAGTCGGTGTGAAGACCGGCACGGCGGCCATGCCCAGCCTGGGCATAATGGAGCACGGCATCAATTTCAAGCGGCTCCACCTTCCACTTCCACCAATCGCCTCGGGGTCGTCCATGTGCGTAGCTGCTTGCGATTCGTTTGAGCATGAGCCCTTCAACACCACGTCGGCGGGCTTGTTGACGAGTGAGGGTGAGGTCGTCCCACGAATGACCATCAATAAGAGGAGAGTGAAACATTCTGATGTCACTGCTCGCGGCAGGATTGCGGTGAAGTGTGGCTGGCCCGCCAGACAGTGCCGGTTGTCGCTGAAAAGCCGATGGCACTACAGTGAGGAGTTCCCTTCGGCGAAAAGAAAGTGGCTCTGAACGGATGTCCTTCCCCCGTGCTTCAAGCAGGTCGTACGCAACAAAGACCGCTGGGATTTCAGTGCGAATCTTTTTGCCGGCACGTTTACGGCTTGCCCTTCTCGACAGCATTGAGAAGGGAAGGAGATTGTTCGGGTGGGCTGCAAGCAGTTCCCCGTCGAGAACAGTGCCATCAGGAAGATGTTCTGCAGCTTCTACGATTTCAGGGAAGGCATCATTCATTCGTTCTTCGCCTCGGCTCCAGATAGAGATCCCAGCAGACCTCCGCACAACCTGAGCCCGCATGCCGTCCCACTTCCATTCGGCTTGCCAGTCCATAACGGAGCCAAGTTCCTGAGGTTCATTGCTAATTGGCGAAGCAAGAAAGAACGGGTAGGGGCGGAGGCTGTCAGCAGACGTGGGGTGTGGTGAAATAAGCGACTGAAAGTCTTCTGCGGTCTCAATTGTTGCGGCCATCATTCGTTCGGCAAGCACTGCTGGCTCCAAACCAGACATTTCTGCGAGCGCTCGTGCAACTAAAGTTCTCGATACGCCAACGCGGCAGCCACCGGTTAGCAGTTTGTGCCAGACAATTCGTTCACGGGGCGTCAACCGTTTCCATGTTTCCTCAACGACCTGTCGTTTGTAGCTATCTGGTTTTCCCTTCAGTCCACGTATTGTTGCCTCAAAGCAACGAGAGAGTGGTAGCGGTTCAGTGCTGTGGTCTGTGCTGTTTGGTTCTTGTGTGAGTTGATCCGGTAAGATGAGGGCAAGTGTCTCAGCAAGGTCGCCAACATGAGCATAGCTCTCTTCAACAAGCCAGAGAGGAATTTCGGCGAATTCTGCAGCCCACTCTCTTAGTGATCGTGTCGATACAGCCCGTAGTTGTTTTGCTCCACACAGCACTCGCAGCCCACATGCAGCGTCTTCAGGAGGCGCCGATACAAAGTACTCTTTCAGGGCTTCAATCTTTTGGTTCGTACTGGTTGTGCTATCCAGTTTCCAATACAGATCAGAGAAGCGTTTCATTGTGCATCCTCTGTATCTTTTTTGTCAGTGTCGATAGATTCATGGGTGGGTGCCTGAAGATCTTGGGCGTCTTCATCTGTATCACCATCATCAGGATTTGTCTCACCAATAAATCGTGTTGCAAGTACCTCTGCCTTGAGGCCTCGTTCTGTAAGTAGTCGTGCGACTATGTCGGTAAAACCGTGAGTAACCAAAACTCGCTGTGCGCCGGAAGCGTGAACCGCCTGCATAAGGTCTGGATAGTCAACGTGATCAGAGAGGATAAAGCCCTTCGGAATCCCACGTCGTCGTCGGACGCCACGAAGAAGCATCCAGCCCGAGACCATAGCAAGAGATGTCTCACCAAAGCGGTTGATCCAGGTTGTACCTGCAGCACTTGGCGGAGCGATAACAATCCCACGTCCACCGCCTATTTTTCGGCTGTGAGGAGGTATACGGTTAATCGGTGGAAGTCGTACGCCACTTGCACGATAGGCTTCAACGAGTTTCATCACTGCGCCATGTCCATAAATTGGTCCGATCGATGGATCAAGTAATGAGGCGAGCCGCTGCGCCTTGCCGAGTGCATACGCCAATAGCACGCTGGTGCGACCAGATTCGGCGTTCGCTCTCCACCACGCATTTATTTCATGAGCAACAGTTTCTGGATCAGGCCAACGATACACAGGTAAGCCAAAGGTGCTTTCTGTAACAAATACATCACAGGGAACTGATTCAAAACAGTCGCACGTTGTATCGTTTTGAAGTTTGTAATCACCAGTTACGACCCAAGTTATCCCCCGATGACTCACTCGCACTTGCGAGGATCCTAAAAGATGGCCTGCAGGATGGAGCGAAACATCAACTCCATTTATAGTGACATGTTCATTATATTTGAGTGTGTCGATGAGTGCCTGACTGCCCATGCGGGTACGCAAGACATGCTTGCCGGGTGCGGCGCAAAGGTAACGATCACTGCCCGGCCGGGCATGGTCAGCATGAGCGTGGGTGATAACGGCATGCGATACCGGTCGCCAGGGATCGATGTAAAAATTACCCGCTGCGCAGTAGAGACCGTTTGGCGTTATTTCAAGAAGATCTGCCACGGTGAGTTGAGCCTCCTGTAAGGTGGCTCACTGTTTTCCGTCCTGTTCAGCGATACGCTGCGTTACCCACAGCCGGGAATCGATAGCCACCGAATCCAAATGGAGCGTAGCGTGGCCAGTCGCCTGGGGCGACCCCCGGCTCTGTTCCGTACATTTTCCATGTCGGCGTTCGCGGTATCGTCGGCGGTACATAATAGCGGGGTCGGCCCTCAATTCCGGTCACATATGGGCTTGCCCCTGGTTCGTAACGCGCCTGATTCCTGGGGGTGCCAGTATTCTGGTAACTCGAGGATTTTGTTTTCCTCCAGCGAGCAGCTTCGGCGGATGAAGCAATGCAGGCAGCCGTCAGGAGTGTAAGAATCACAAAAGAGTGTTTTTTAAAATTCATGGTGTCTGGACGCCAGATGGACGGAAAATAGAGTCAGTCAGAGTTTCGGCACAATTGAGTCTTCTTAAGTCTACTCGGTGAAAGATGCCGAAGGGCTGAAGGGGCAAAAAATACGTTCCTGCGGGGCCGGTCGTATGACTTATCCGTTCTGTAAGGCAATGGCGTGAGCATGCATGGCTGAACCAGTTGATATCCCTGAATGGTCAGTCACTAGGTCACACGCTCTCTTTGTGTGGTCCAGCCCACCGGATCCGAACGGGCATGTCGAATGCTTTCTCAAAAAGATCAGTTCTCCGCTCTGCCCCCCAGATGTCTACTTGAGGGTTGGCGTCTGATACAACGACGAGATTTGCACCATCGTTATCAATGCTGGCAAGCACATCTTTTACTTGCTGTGATCGACTTCGGTCGAGGCCCCCAGCGAGTCGTAAGATAGCTGCCATGCTCCGAACCCGCTGTTGATCATCAGAGGAAAGTCGTGAAAAGTTCTGGTGTTTTTTCTTAGGGAATGCTCCACGATGATAGCGTGCGATGTTCGCAATCATCTCAAGATCAGGGCCCAAGATTCCAGGGAGCCTACTGTTCCGTATGAGGTGATAACTGTGCTTGTGATGCTGGTCATAGTTGATGACGTACCCAACGTCTTGGAGCCGCGCAGCTGTTTCAAGAATTTTTCGGTCAGCTGGTAGAAGCTTGAGTGGTGAGGCAAGTTGGTCGTAAATTCTCCCGGCTAATGCCGCAACGGTCCGGCCATGCTCCAATTCACCAGAGCATGTCTCTGCAAGCCGTTCGACCGCTCGTTCACTTTCAGCAGGATCGTTTGTCTGGCCACCAAAGTACTCATCTACCATTTCGCGAATGAGCCCATCGCGAACGCCTCGGGTGTGAACAAGGATCGTATTCACTCGAAATCGTTTGAGAAGGCCATCAATAATAGAGAGTCCGGCGATAATGATATCAGCCCTATCGGAGGACATGCCTGCCATTGATTTCCGCGATCGAAGCGACATTTTTTTGAGTTGATCAAGAAGATGCCGGAGTTCTGCGTGGGAAACCTTGTAGCCAGCGACCGGGATGTCGGCCTCCTTCTTGGATGCCATGACCAGTTCAGCAAGGGTAGTGAAGGTGCCACCGGAGCCTACGAGGAAATGCGGCGCAAACAGAGGTCGGCTCGTCTCGCGCTTAAGACACCCGGTAATTTCTTTGTCGAGCTTAATGAGGCCTTGCTGAAATTCGACGCCGTCAGCCCCACTCCCGATTCCACATCGTTCCGTAAGCCTCACTGCTCCAAGCGGTGTAGAAAAAATAGATTCCACGAGGGATCCGGTGGCGAAGACAACTTCTGTGCTGCCGCCTCCGATGTCAGCAATAACAATATTTTTTCCATGCAGGTCAAAGGCATGCTGCACGCTGGAGAAGGCAAGTCGAGCCTCTCTCTCTCCAGATATAACCTCAACATTTAACCCAACGTTCTTTTGTATTCGTTCACAGAACTCAGGACCGTTTGTGGCTTCTCGAACAGCGCATGTAGCAATCGTACGCAGTGCTGAAACCTGGTAACCAGCAGCGATTTGTTTGAATGTCGCTAGGGCGTCGAGAGTCCTCTCCATCGCATCTTCATCGAGTCGGCCGTCAGAGGAGATGCTGCGGGCGAGTCGTGTTGGTTCACGTTCCTCATCGAGAATTCGGTAACTACTTCCTCGGAATACTTCAGCAACCAGAAGTCGTACGCTGTTGCTGCCGATATCGATTCCGGCCAAGCGGCTTGCCATTTCCGCATTGAGATAGATTTGTTTTTGATCAGGTTGGGTAGTCATAGGGGGTGTGACTCGAAAGAAAAATCACTCTCAGGTTTTCGTATCATACTCGGAGAGCCATTGTTGCTGATTGGGTTGCACTTCTCGTTGGTATCATTTCAACTAGTACACCTTCACCTAATTTACCGCTTTCTGTAATTTTCACACGTGCCACGAACATTTTCAGGAACCGTTTTCAGTAACCACGAAGGCGTAGCGTTGCCTGAAAATGGCTGCGGGATCACAGTTGGAAACTTTGACGGTGTGCATCTCGGGCATCGGGAAATTGTCGCGAGGCTGATTAGTTTGGTTCGGCCGCTTGGTCTGCCGTCTGTCGCATTAACGTTTGACCCTCATCCTGCTGAACTGCTTCATCCAAGCCTTGCCAGGCATTTCTTAACGACTACACAACGGCGTGCAGAGCTCCTCCTCTCTCTGGGTCTGGATGCAGTTTTTGTTCTTACTACAACACCAGAGTTGTTGAATCTCTCGGCTGAAGAGTTTTACAGCGAGGTTCTGTGTCGGTGTTTTCACTCGGCTGCTATTGCTGAGGGTGAGGACTTTCATTTTGGTCGCAATCGACAGGGAACATTGTCAGATCTGAAGCGCTGGGCTGACAGAGATTCAATTGAGTTGACGGCAGTATCCCCTGTGCGGATTTCTGGCACTGCAGTCTCGAGTTCAAGAATACGTGGCTTGTTAGAAAAAGGAAATGTAACAGACGCAAATGAGTTGCTCGTTTTTCCCTACAGGGTAGAGGGGCAGGTTGAGCAAGGACAGCGACGTGGCGAGGAGCTTGGTTTTCCGACGGCAAATCTTGGAAGTGTGTATACGCTTGTTCCTCAGGACGGTGTCTATGCAGGCGTTGCTACGATAGCATCTGGTGCCCGGTATGGTGCAGCGATCCATGTCGGGAAGAACCTTACGTTTGGCGCTGCGAACAAAACTATAGAAGTTCATCTTCTTGGTTTCTCAGGTGATCTTTACGGGCAGGTGCTGCAGGTAGAATTTTTTCAACGCATTCGTGCAACCGAAAAATTTGAGGGAGTCGATGCACTTACGAAGCAGCTACATGCGGATGTTGCGCAGATCGAATCCCTGTCACAGCTCAATTTAGAAAAACCACAAGCTCAACGGGTTTCACTCTCGTCAGCTTCTTTTTCCGGTTAAACTGATAAGGCCAGGTTTTGATAGATATCTTTTATTTCGCTTAATTTCGTGTTTCAACAAAGGAAAATTCCATGCGTCTCGATTGGTCTGCATTTCTCAAAGTTCTTGATGAGTCAAAGCGGGTTGTACTCACAAGTCATGTTCGGCCCGACTGCGATGCTCTCGGTAGTGAGTTAGGAATGGCCGGGATTCTCGAGGCTGTGGGTAAGGATGTCCGAATAGTGAATGCTCAGGAAACGCCAGCCAGTCTTCAGTGGATTGATCCTCGTCGTAAATTGGAGTCATTAGCGCAAGGTATTACACCAGCAGACCTTGATGATCGTGATCTGCTGATAGTTCTTGATACCAGTGCGTGGGCGCAGCTTGGGGCAATGGGAGAGGTGCTCAAGCGACAGCGGGAACGTGTTGTTGTTGTTGATCATCATGTGAGTGAAGATGATCTGTCTGATCGGTGGTTTAAAGATCCGACAGCCGAAGCGACAGCGCGAATTGTGTATGAAATCGGTCTTCGCTTGCGAGTTCCCCTTACTGAATCGATTGCAACGCCACTGTACGCTGGGCTCTCTACTGATACCGGAGGATTCCGCTTTCCGTCTGCAAGCGGTGAGACATTTCGTGTCGCTGCTCGTCTTGTTGATGCCGGCGCGAGTCCTCCATTTATCTACAGAGAACTTTTTGAGCAGGATACACTTGCTCGACTGCATCTCGTCGGACGAACACTTGCCGGAGCACGGACCTTTAACGACGGCAACTGTATTGTTTCAACAGTCCGTCAGTCCGATATCAAAGAGGTCGGTGCTTCACCCGCTGATACTGAGGATCTTATTAACCTGACTCTTGCGGTGAAGGGAACACAGGTTGCGGCAATTATGATTGAGCAGCCTGATAAGAGGGTGAAACTCAGTTTTCGGAGTCGTGGTGCTGCTGACTGCAGCGCTCTCGCCGGCCACTTTGGTGGCGGCGGCCATAAAGCAGCAGCCGGGGCGATTACCACAGGGGCATTCGACGAGATTGAGAAACAGGTGACAGAAGCTGTCGATGCCGCGTGGCATGCTCTTCATCCGGCGTGAATTCGTTCCGTTCAGGAAGTTTCCGTTGGATGATTCGGTCAATACTGATGCGGCAAAAGGATAGACTGGTTGTAATGGTGTATCCTCACCAACATTCTTGGAAATAAAGAGAATTCAAAAGGGAGGTCCAGGCGTGACCGTGGAATCACATCAAGAACCAGCTGACACGAAGACAAAGCGGCGGAGCTTCCTGACAGGTGCTTTAGCAATCCTGTGCGGAGGCCTTGCCACAGTTCCACCTTTTGGCGCTGCACTCTGGGCGTTTCTTGATCCCTTACGTCGCTCATCGGGTGCGGCTACATTCCTTCCGCTGACTGACCTGACAAATGTTCCTGCAGATGGTCAGCCTCGGCAGTTTCCAGTGATCGCTGATCGAGTTGACGCGTGGACAGGATTCAAAGCTGAACCAATTGGCGCAGTATATGTAAAAAGAGAGGAGGGGAGTGATCGTGTGGAGGCCCTTTCCGCGACGTGCCCCCATGCCGGCTGCTTTGTTGAATTAGACAAGGCAGCAGGTTGTTTTCGATGCCCATGTCATAACAGCAGTTTTACTCTTGATGGTGGTATTGTTGCACCAAGCCCAAGCCCTCGGTCAATGGACAGTCTTGAATGTGATGTAAGCAAGTCGGGTGCGGTATCTGTAAAGTGGCAGAATTTTTATTCAGGTACCGAAGAGAAGGTGGCTCGGAAATGACAGACACCCACAGTCCTGACAGATCTTCGGATGCCCACGTTTCAGCTGGTACACGCGGGCTTGGTAATTGGCTTGATAGCAGAACAGGCTACCGAGCCCTTCTTAAAAGCGCACTTTACGAGCGAGTTCCGGGTGGGGCTCGTTGGCGTTACGTCTGGGGAAGCACGCTTGTTTTTGCTTTCATGACACAGGTTATTACCGGCTTGGTGCTCTGGGCGAGTTATTCAGCCAGCGCACAGACTGCCTGGGAAAGTGTTTATTTCATTCAGTACGAGATGACAGGGGGCTGGCTCCTTCGAGGTATTCATCACGTGATGGCCCAAGCAATGATTGTATTGCTAGCTCTTCATGTCATGCAGGTTGTGATTGACGGCGCGTATCGTGCTCCGCGTGAAGTGAACTTTTGGTTAGGGCTGGTATTGATGACATTGGTTCTCGGCATGGCCCTTACGGGATACCTTTTGCCGTGGGACCAGAAAGGTTATTGGGCGACTCGCGTTGCGACCAATTTGGCTGGTCTTGTGCCATTGATAGGACCATCAATTCAGCAGCTTGTTGTAGGCGGGCCTGACTATGGGCACCACACACTCACCCGATTCTTTGCATTGCATGCAGGGTTTTTGCCGGCAACGTTGGTTCTCTTTCTTGTCTTGCATCTTTCGCTATTTCGTAAACATGGCCTGCATGCCAAGCAACCAATCACCCAGCCCGATGCAATGTTTTGGCCGGATCAAGTGCTCAAGGACGCGGTTGCGATGCTTGCTGTGATGGCAGTTGTTCTTGGTGTGATTCTTCTGCCCGCGTTGCGAGCTATTCTCGCAGGTGAACCCATCATTTCTGGGCATCTTGGAGCAGAACTTGGTGCGCCGGCTGATCCATCCGAACCGTATGCTGCCGCCCGGCCGGAATGGTACTTCCTGTTTCTGTTCCAGTTTCTCAAGGTTTTCGAGGGTTGGGGGGCGACGGGTGAGTTTCTTGGAGCTATCGTCGTGCCGGGAGCTACGTTGGGCGTGATGTTTCTTATGCCAATTTTGGGGCAATGGAAACTTGGCCATCGTTTTAATGTGGTTTTTACAATCGCAATCTTGTCAGGAGCCGGCCTTTTGACAGCAATGGCGGTTCATGAAGATTACTATGCGCTTTGGGTGGACCGGTCTGCCTTTGCAGACGTTGAAAAGGTGCTTGAATCAACGGGAGGAGATAGTGACAAGATTGCGGCGGCACTGGGGCATGATGAAAAGAAAATAGCTGACTTTGAGAACAGGCGTCATAAGCTTGAGGCCATTCGTCGTTCCGAGGCGTTTTTGAGTGCTGTGAAGCAGGCGGGGACTGATGCTGATCGAGCAATAGAACTCGCAGGACGCCCTGAGAAGATTCCACCTACTGGAGCACTCTCGTTGGTGCGTAGTGATCCGCTGACGCAAGGGCCGAGATTATTCGCACAGCACTGTGCAAGTTGTCATGCACATGTTGATCCTTCTGTAGAAGATGCTGAGCAGGTGTTTGCAAAAGGTTCTGCTGCGAATCTTTTTGAATTTGGAGGAGAATCTTGGGTGCGAGGACTGCTTGATCCCAAGCAGGTCGCCAGCGCTGCTTATTTTGGGAATACAGCGCACAGTGAAGGCGACATGGTTTCATTCGTTTCAGAGGACTTCACGGACAAAGATGTCTGGAAGCAAGAAGATAAAGAAGCTGTAGTGTTCGCGCTTGTTGAAGAGGCTGGTCTGCTCAAGGGCACCGAAAGCAAGAAGCTCGTCAAACGAGGAAGGGAATTGATTGCTGATACTGATCGCTGTGGAAGTT
>JADHSL010000055.1 GCA_016776925.1 Pirellulales bacterium
CCAGGATGCCACCGAAAAAAATCATCAAACCAAAGCCAAGAAAACCAGCCCCGAGAATTGCACCGAATTCGGCACCACCAATATTGAATTCTCTTTCCCAGTCACCGCCAGCGGCAGTTCGCGTAGCAAAACCAACGCCAGATGCAACAAGCGTCAGAAAACTTGCGAGCATTAATTTCCCACGAGCAAAATTCATCGATTATCTCCAAGTGTGCAAAGGGGCTGCGTTGTGTGGCGGCAGTGCCGGAATCTATCGGAGGATAAATAAACCAAGGTCCAATGAGCGAGAGAAACATAAAAAGGCTGCCACCCCGACCCAAAGAATAGAGTGGACGGCTGGAATTCCTCAAGTGCAGCGCGTCAGAGCCTACCTACAGGGTTACTCTGAAGGAGTCAGGTTTCATCCGTGGGGCCCGCTAGAGG
The DNA here is from genome assembly GCA_016776925.1 of Pirellulales bacterium. Classification (GTDB taxonomy): domain Bacteria; phylum Planctomycetota; class Planctomycetia; order Pirellulales; family UBA1268; genus UBA1268. The sequence goes on from JADHSL010000055.1 coordinate 424, forward strand.
TTCTGACAGCTTCTTGTTTGCCAGCATTGATGCGAGCTGAACAGCTTGGAAAAGACTGCCGGGATCAGCTGTGCCCCTCCATGCGATGTCAAAGGCAGTGCCATGGTCGACACTTGTTCGTATCGTTGACAACCCAAGGGTAATATTGACGGCACGGTCAAAGGCAACCATTTTTATTGGGATATGCCCTTGGTCATGATACATACACACCATAGCATCAAAGCGAGCTCGAGACTGTGGTGTGAATGCTGTGTCGGCTGGGACTGGACCAGTGACATCAAGTCCTTGCTGTCTCGCCTGCACAACCGCTGGTGCAATAATTTTCTCTTCTTCAGCATTTCCAAAAAGTCCATGCTCACCGGCGTGCGGATTTAGCCCGCAGACGAGGAGCCGCGGAACGGTGCCACGGATGGTACGCAAGGCGGTATGCGTGAGTCGAAGGACGGCGGCTATTCGCTCGGTGGTCAGGTGCTGGGCCACCTCGACATAGCCGATATGTGTGGTCACAAAACTGCATGCGATGTCGGGTGCATACTGCATCATGCAGGTTTCAGACTTCGCAAAATGTTCCGAGAATAACTCTGTATGGCCCGGGTATGTATGCCCTGCCAGAGCAAGAGCCTCTTTACTAATTGGACAGGTGACAATCGCTTCAAGTTCGCCTTGCTTTGCCTGGGCGATAGCCTCGAGGCAATAGTGGAGTGAAGCCTCACCACACGGGGCCTGCACTCGGCCCGGGACAATTTCATTGAGATTTGCAGTTGCGCAATGGACGATAGCCGGTTTTTCAATTGCCGTTCCAGGAGACACCACAGGCGCAACGATTGGTACGCCAATACAGGCACTCACTTTTTCCAGAATCGCCACATCACCATAGATGAGGGGGACATATTCTGTGCTGCCGCTTTTTTCAGACTCGTGAAGGAGCCGAATGCATAGCTCAGGCCCAATTCCCGCAGGATCCCCCATCGTTACAGCGAGACGGATTCTACGGTGACTTTGTGTAGTCACGACTGCACCGGGTGGTTTTGTTGAGGTGTGCTGGATGGCTTTTTGGCCCCCGTCCCTAGATAAAAGTGGAACGAATCGGCAAGAGCGAGCCAGCTTGCTTCGATAACATTTTCACTCACGCCAACAGTTCCCCACACTCGTTCGCCATCAGTACTTTGAATTGATACACGCACACGCGCTGCAGTTCCTTCTTGCGCGTTGATCACGCGAACTTTGTAATCGAGCAGGTGCATTCGGTTGAGGTGGGGAAATATTGTCGCAAGGGCTTTCCGCAGAGCAGCGTCGAGTGCGTTCACGGGACCATCACCTTCGGCAACCTCATGACGGACATCTTGACCAACAGCCAATTTGACGGTTGCTTCGGTTCGTATATCGCCATCCTCGTGCCCCGAGCTTTCAACCTCAACGTTATATGCAAGTTTCTGAAACTGCGGACAAAAGGTGCCCGCAGATCGATCGACTAACAGATCAAATGAGGCATCAGCGGCCTCAAATTGCCAGCCCTCGTTTTCCAACCGACAGACCTCTTGCAAAACCTTGTCCAAAAGAGCGCGGTCATCTTTGACATCCGGACGGTTGACCATCGCGGCGATATTTGAACGTCCAGAGAGTTCGCTTACGAGCACCCGACGAGAATTACCCACCAATTCTGGAGTAATATGCTCATACGACTTGGTCGACTTGGCAATTGCGTGAACATGCATTCCGCCCTTATGAGCAAAAGCACTCGCCCCAACATATGGCTGACCAGGACGATATGACATATTCGCGGTTTCATACACAAATCGTGATAGTTCTGTGAGGTGTGAGACACCACCAGATTCACCGTGCGCTTTGGCAAGCACCATGGTTTCAGGGACTTTCAAAGCGAGATTAGCTGCAATAGAAATAATGTCAGCATTGCCACAACGCTCACCAATCCCGTTGATGGTTCCCTGAGCCTGAATGCAGCCAGCACTAATAGCACTGAGCGTGTTGGCAACAGCCACATCACAATCATTATGACAGTGAATTCCAAGGGGTGTCGCGAGAGTGTGGGTGACCTCTGCTACGATTGTTGCAACTTCCGTTGGAAGAGTACCCCCATTGGTGTCGCAGAGAATAAGGCGGGTCGCACCACCTTGCACTGCGGCACGGAGTGTCTCCAGTGAGTAGTGTGAGTCGAGTTTCCAGCCGTCAAAGAAATGCTCGGCATCGTAAAATACTTCACGTGCTTCTGATGTGAGGTAGGCAACCGTGTCACGAATCATGTCAAGGTTCTCTTCGAGACTGACACCAAGCACGGTTTCAACATGAAAACACGAGGTCTTCCCGACAATGGTCACGACGGGAGTGCCTGCCTGAAGCAGCGCTTTCATTCCAGGGTCAAGGTGTGCTTCCATACCCCGTCGCCGAGTCATACCAAAAGCGCACAGTTGTGCATTCTTTAGTTCGAGGTTGGCAGCTCGACTGAAAAATTGTGAATCCTTTGGATTGGAAAGGGGATATCCACCTTCAATAAAGTTCACGCCTGCTTCATCGAGTCGTTTGGCGATCGATAGCTTGTCTTCAAGCGAAAAGTTTACACCTTCCCCCTGAGAACCATCACGGAGCGTTGTGTCATAGATTTCAATCGTACGCATGGAATACCAATCTCTTGTGGAAATCGTCAAATACCAGAATACCGTCGTTTGCAATGACTCGAAAGCCACCCAGCGGCGGACTACCATCTTTTGTCAGGGTATGCCGTATGTTGCAAAGGTCCTGCTCTCCGTCTTAGAGATATTTCACTGCGAGAACCCCGGTAAAAACCAGAAGTGCACCCAGAAGTCTTCCAGGTGAGATGGAGTGCTGGGTAATATTCATTAGGCCAAAGTGATCAATCGCAAGTGAACAGGCTAGTTGCCCGGCAACAACTGCTGCTAAGAATGTTGCCGTACCGAGTCGTGGAACAAGGAGAGTCCCAGAGAGGACAAATGCCGCGCCCAGCGGTCCACCAATCCAGTTCCACCAGGCGGTGGTTCGCAGCATGTCGCCCGTGGGAAGGGTGGGGCGTGTGCACCCCAGAAAGAGAAGGGCGCAGACCATTGTTCCGGTAATAGACAAAAAAGCTGCATACCAAGGACTTTCTAATGTATCGCGAAGCGCACTATTTGCTGCTGCCTGGATTGCTATACAAGAACCGGCGAGGGCCGCCGCCCCAACGAACCACCACTGCATATGAAAACCCCTTGAGATAGACTTTTTAGAGAAACACAGACAGATTGTTGCTTCCGTGCCCCCGCCACATTGATTCAAAAGAGCAAGGAAAGCACCGAGAAGTTACTCGTCTTCTTCTTCGTCCTCCTCGTATTCACCTTCTTTTTCATCAGTTTCCTCTTCATCTTCGTAGACGTACTCGTATTCATCCTCATCATCGCCGTCCTCTTCTTCGGACTCGGCATCCTCGTCAACGTCTTCATCCTCATAATCATCATCAGCTTCAGCGATCAGGGAAGGCTCCTCGTCGTCTGGCGTTGATTCCTCTTCTACAGAGTCATCATCTGCAGTTTCCTCTGCATGCGGGTTGATTTTGAGCCTGCGGGGCGGTGGATCTGGTGGGATGGGCTCTTCTCCTTGTGCTGCCGCCCATTCGTCCATGGTCATGAGCACCTCACGAGCCTGACTGCCAGCATATTGACCTACGATCCCATCTTCAGCCATGAAATCAATCATTCGGGCACCACGGCCGTATCCAACACCCAGCGCTCGCTGTAACAGGGACACACTTCCACGGCCCTCTCGGATCACCACTTCGACGGCTGCCGCATAGAGTTCGTCACGATCCTTAACTACAGGGCCTTTTGTGGCTGAATCACCGGACGGCGCTGGTTGCAGATTCACTAGTTCTTTTGCGTATTGAGGTTCGGCTGTGCCTACCGTCGCCATGACGCGCCCAATTTCATCGTCACTGACAAATGTTCCTTGTCCACGCTGGGTAAGACTCGTTCCGGGTGAGAGGAACAACATATCACCGTTGCCAAGAAGCCTTTCTGCACCACATTCATCAAGTACCACCCGACTATCGGTACGACTGGCGACCTGGAATGCAATTCGGGCAGGCAGGTTACTCTTGATAAGGCCAGTGATTACATCGACTGTTGGCTTTTGGGTGGCAAGAATAAGATGGATGCCAACAGCGCGGCTTTTCTGCGCAAGGCGAATGATATACTGCTCAATCTCTTTGCCGGCTGTCATCATCATGTCAGCAATCTCATCGGCAATCATCACAATAAATGGCATTGTTGTTGGAATTGCATCAGCCTCCTCCTCACTCTCGGGCTGAATACGCTTCAAAATTTCATCCCGACCAAGGGAATTGTATTGCGTCAGATGACGGACGCCCGCGCGCGCTAGCAGGGTGTACCGTTGTTCCATCTTGTCGACTGCCCAGGCGAGGATTGCTTCAGCCTTTTTCATGTCAGTCACGACCGGATGCATCAGATGAGGCAGTGACTTATAAGGTGTCAGTTCGACCATTTTCGGGTCGATCATCAGCATACGGACCTCATCAGGCCGCCGGGTCATCAACATCGAAACAATAATAGAATTGAGACAGACACTTTTACCTGTCCCAGTTCGGCCGGCAATCAGAAGATGAGGCATCGTCGCAAGGTCAACTGCCATTGGATTTCCACCAACATCTTTCCCTAGGTAAATGGGAATTTTCATACTTCGACTTTTTGCGTGGGTCTCTTCCATGACCTCACGCAGTCGCACCATCTGCCGATCGGTATTCGGGACTTCAACACCAACCGAATTCTTTCCTGGAATGGGTGCGACAATCCGAACACTTGGAACCCGCAAAGCAATTGCTAGGTCATCGGCAAGATTCGTGATTTTCGCGAGCCGCAGCCCAGCCTCAAGCTCGATCTCGTATTGCGAAATAACTGGGCCGGTCTCCACCTCAACAACTCGTACCTTAAAGCCGAAATTGGCAAATGTTTTCTCCAGAATCTTTGCCCGCTTGCGGACTTCAGCCTCTTGTTCATCAAGCTCCAGTTCCTCCGGAGGTAGTAGCAACTCCAGTGAAGGCAATTCGTAATTCCCTTCCGGATCCGGGGAAATATCCAGCTCAAGTTGTCGGGTCGGCCGGGTTTGTCGGTTTTTGATAGGAACAATTGAGGCAACCGGTTGGGTTACTTCCTCGGGTTCCTCTTCGTAGTCCTCTTCTTCCTCTTCATACTCCTCATATTCTTCATCGACTATTTCTTCTTTTTGTTTCCGTCCCCGGACACGGATCGCAAGATCACCTGTGTTGTTCTCTTCAGATTTAACGGCCACCTTTGCGGCTTGGCGGCGTCTTTGCCACCACGCAAGGTCTTCGGCTTCTTCTGTAGATTCCCTGGGAAGAATGCCGACTCCAGAGAGAAGGGATTGAATGAGCGTGATACTGCAGTCACCAAGTCGAGTGAGCAGACGTGTGAAGCAACTACCACATTGAAACATCACCTGATCAGCCGCGAGAAAGAGACCTAAACCAAGGATGGTAGCCGCTGCTATTGCCGCGCCAGCATTTGCCAGATAACGGGTTGCAAGGTCTGCAAATAACAGTCCAGCAAGCCCACCTGGTCCCCACACGGGACGGGGTATGAAGGCCGGCAGGAAAAGGGTGCAGAGGGTGGCAAGGCCGGCAATCGATAGGACTGCACCAGCTGCACGCCATGGTAGGTCCTGAAAACGCTGATGACGAAAGAGTCCGACGGCGAGTCCGCCGATGAACACGACCCCAAGCCATCCAGCAACACCAGTTGATTGGTAAATAAAGGTTGCGACTGTGGATCCTAAATGCCCACATAGATTTACTGGCTCGATACGAGGCGGAAAGCCCCGGCTTGCGGGTGGGTCAGCTGGATCGAAACTGACGAGTGCCATTGAAATAAAAACGACAACCGGTACGAGGACGATCGCGAGGATTTGTCGCAAACGGCTGACACCCACTCGATGTGGAACATCGGGGTCGATAATATAGTCACCGTTTGCAAGACGCTGGGCTACCCCACCGGCAATCCGCTGGTTGGCACTGGCCATGTGAGTATTTTCCTAGGTGCTGAAAGACTTCTTCCCTCAACTCTACCCGCCGTATAAATTGCAGGTCGTCCGATCGGCCGCTTTGAAGACGAAACAGAAGCAACGGTCGCACCGGCTGTACCGAGTGGGTAAAGTCTGGTGCCCGCGGGCCACATATTGCCGTCCACCCCGCCCGGTTCAAACGTTGTGAATACTCTTTTCTTTGGCATTGTTGCTGGCCTAACAGCAGCTTTTTTCAGTTCTGTGTCATATTTGGTTTCTCGGCACCATGGCACTCGTGAGAAACATGCCAGCAGGCGACTCCTTATCTTTGCTCATGTACTTATGGGATTCATCTGCGGGACAGCCGCTTGGTCGACCTACTCGGCGGATACGCTTCTTTCTGGAATCTGGCACTGGAGCATTTGGCTGCCTTGCGTTGTGTCAACTGGAACCTACTTGTTCGGAACATCTGCTGTCTTCCGCGTACTCACGAGGGCTGATGCGTCTCGTCTGTCGCCGCTACTCGGTCTGAAAATAATCGCTCTGGGGCTGATAGTCTCCCTGGTTTTTGGTCAGACACTGTCCATTGAGCAGTGGTTTGCAGTGATGCTGTGCGCGGCCGCGGCAATTCTTCTTCAGCAGGGAGGATCGGGCCTGCCTGTGCAATCACTGATACTCCTATCGTGCGGCTGCATCTGCTTTGCGATTGCTGATCTCGGAATTGTGGAAATGATTAATGCCATACAGACCAGTCTTTCCCTGAGCCGCTTCTCAGCAGGCTGTCTTGCACTCCTTTTAACGTATGTATTTATCGGACTCATCGTTTCGCCGTTGACACTCTTTGAGTATGCTCGGCAGCCGTGCCCAACCATTCGCGACTGGCGAGCTGCGGCTGAATACTCCGCGGCATGGCTTCTGGCAATGTTTGGGCTCTATGCATGTATTGGCTACGTAGGTGTCATACTGAGTACAATCTTGCAATCAACCCGTGGTATTATGTCTGTTATTCTTGGTGCGATATTATCTGGTCAGGGTTGGCATCAACTCGAAAGCCGAGTCGAGCGGCATGTTTTTTTTAGACGCCTGATTGCCGCACTCTGTATGACCACCGCCGTCGCACTGTATGTCGTTTCAAATCATGATTCGTAGGAGATAGAGAACAAACGGGTTTTCTTCTCATCACCAATGAGCGATAATTTGATTGGCATCTTTGACGCTGAAGACGTAAAGGGAGATAAGGGAACAAGGCTTATGAACACCTTCACCACTGAAACAACAACCACCTCGCAGAACAAGTTGATGAAGAGGCAGGTTGGACGAGCCTTTACACTCATTGAACTGCTGGTAGTCATCGCCATTATTGGTGTCTTAGTTGGGTTGCTTCTCCCTGCGGTGCAGTCGGCTCGTGAAAGTGGCAGAAGAGTCGCTTGTGTAAATAACCTGCATCAGATCGGAGTTGCCCTTCATGTATATGAAAACGCACGAAGAGAGTTTCCCGTTGGATGGCAGCCAGGCGGTTCCCGGAAGGCTGAGTGGGGCTGGCCCACACAAATCCTCCCAATGCTTGAGCAGCCGGTTTTGTATGACTCACTCAACGTGTCCAGCACAACGCTTCGTGACGCCATCGGTGATCCCGCACTTAGGCCATTACTGAGGACATCAATAGGATTGTTTCGTTGCCCTAGTGACCTCACGCCACCGACGCTGCCGGGAGGAGATAATAATGGGCCACAATACAATCGGCTCTTCGACTGTGACAATTGCCCAAGTAACTTTGAACCTGCAACGTCGAACTATGTTGGCAATGGGGGGCTGAATGATCCAATGCCCGTCATTGGCTCAAACGGAAATGGAATTTTCTGGTCGGAGACCCCTGTGCGACTTGCTGACATTACTGATGGACTCACAAAAACCTTCGCCGTTGGTGAAAGACATGACCGATGTCGCTCGGCAACGTGGGTAGGTGTCCGTAATCCTCCAGGTCCAGACATGTGGGGAAGCTATTGGGTGCGGGCGCGTGTCAGCATGAAACTCAACGATCCGCGTCCAATAAACCCTACAAATTCATGCACCGAAGGATTCAGTAGTGCGCACCCAGGCGGTGGCAACTTCTTGTATTGTGATGGGAGTGTTCAGTCTTTGAACGATGATATTTCATTTTCAAACGGAGGAGTTACTTTCAATAACAATAATCCCACCTATGTTGCTTCACAGCTGGGAGTATATCAACGTCTCGGTATTCGGGACGACGGAGTGGCTACTACAACACCATAAAATTTTTACCTGTACATTTACTTCTATAAACGGATAGTTAATTTCAGTGGCTTCTGACTTCGGAGAACTTGTTGCGATTGCCCAGGCGATTGGGGCCGAACTGTACCAACGGATAACCAAGAAATTAGATAGTCGCCCTCAATTGAAGTTAGCCGTTGTGGTTCTTATCATAGGTTTCTGTCTCATCCTTGGTGGGAGGACGGCAGCATGGATGTTCTCTGGTCAAACAGAGACGCCTCTGGGAAAGGTCGTCGGAACGGTTCTCCTCGATGGCAATCCAGTTTTGGCCGCGACCGTTGAATTCACACCAGATGAGGGTTCAACATCGTATGGCATTACGGACAGCAAGGGTCGCTACGCACTTCAATATCTTCCGGACCGGCCGGGCGCCGTGACCGGTCACCATACCGTGCGGATCACTACATATGATTGGCGAACGACCAAGGATGGAAACAAAATTGAAGTACCGGAGAGGCTGCCCCTTCGATATAACCAAGACTCAACTCTTCGGGTGGACGTTACATCTGGGTCTCAAACGCTGGATTGGGAGTTAACGTCACAATGAAACAGTCTGAAGGTGCTTCAGATACCCACCTTGTGGTGATATTGACTCTTGGATTCAAGCTATGAATGGCCTGCTTCTCTCTCTGCGGAATGAAAAAGGGCTCGTTTTCGGGGTACTCACGACAGGCCTCTGGCTCTTCTGTGGTTCCGCGTGGCTGTCGGATCTGTCTCAGCCAGTATGGGCAGGCCTTTATTTCTCCTGGTTATTTCTCTCCATATTGTGGCTTTCATTCGGTGTCGTGAGGCATGCTGATGCACTGGCAATCCGACTTGGTGAGCCGTACGGAACCATTGTGTTAACGCTGGCAGTCATCGGGATCGAGGTAGCGATGATTGCAGCGGTCAGCCTGACAGGGAAGGTGCATCCCGGACTCGCCCGAGACACAATGTTCTCGGTGGTGATGATTGTGCTTACTGGAATGTTGGGCGGTACACTGCTCGCCGGAGGCCTACGCCACCATCGACAGGAATACAATCTGTCAGGTGCAAATGCCTACCTTGGTGTGCTTGTTCCGCTTGCAGTACTCACACTCATCGTACCCCGCTTTACGCAGTCAGCACCAGGCGGCAATGTTTCTTCGTTGCAGGCGGCCTTCCTGCTCGTAACATCCGCCGGACTCTACGTTATTTTCCTGCTTGTTCAGACAGGAAGCCAGGCAGCATATTTCCTTTCTCCAACAAACACCACGCAGCACCACGACGACCCGCCTTATCCAACCATCACCCACACAATACTTCTAGTTTTGACCATGATTCCGGTCGTATTTCTGGCAAAGAACCTTGGCAAACTGGTGGACCACGGCATTCATACGCTGAATGCTCCTCCGGCCCTTGGGGGTTTTCTTGTTGCAATACTCGTTCTGTCGCCCGAAGGTCTTAGCGCCCTGCGGGCTGCTCGTAATAACCGACTTCAACGAACCATTAATATTCTGCTTGGGTCAGCCACCAGTACAATTGGAATGACTGTTCCCGTTGTATTGGCTATTGGGTTCTTCTCGGGGAGAACACTCGAACTCGGTCTTGAGCCCACCGATATTGCGATGCTTACGCTGACCCTCTTTACCAGTGTGATCACACTTGGCACAGGAAAAACGACACTTCTTCAAGGTGTTGTTCATCTCATTCTATTTGCTGCCTACGTCATGTTGATCTTCGATGGCTAGGAGCGGGGGTCTCCACTTGCGAACGATTTGGGAACACTGTTTACAGCCATGGCTCGAAGCCTGTCATACAGGACCTTCAATTGGCCTGTGACCCGCCAGTTAAAATACGTCTCGGATCACCTACGCCAATTCGTGTACAGCCCATCTTCAAGTACCCTACGCAGTCATTCCATGTCCGGATTCCACCACTCGCTTTTACACCAATCCGACCATCAACTGTATTGAGCATGGTCCTGACCACTTCGGGTGTCGCCCCCCTTGAGCCAAACCCCGTGGATGTTTTTACAAACGTTGCTCCTGCGGATTCCGCAATCCGGCAGGCGTGGATAATTTCGTCTTCATTCAAATAGCACGTTTCAAGAATGACTTTTACTGCAACATCTGAGGCTCTGCCTTCATTGACAACCGCTGCAATATCATCATGAACTGTTGTGTGGTCACCCTCCCTCAGCGCCTGTAAGGCTAGGACCATATCTAGTTCCCTTGCCCCGTCTTCTATGGCGATGCGTGCTTCATGAACCTTGATGGCCGTTGCATTCGCCCCATGAGGAAACCCAACGACACTGGCAACAACCGTTTTCTGCTCGTGTAAGAGTCTCGCTGCGCGACAGACGTCGATTGGTTGAACGCACAAACACCCTATTGACAACTGTCCACACAGTGCAGCCGCCGAATGTATGTCTGCAGACGTCTGGTCTGGCTTTAGCACAGCAAAATCGAGCACTGCCGCAACCGCTGACACAGAAAACTCCTGCATCACGGCCTTCCTTTCTGGGAAGATTTTATCTTTCCTCGGATATAAACAACCAAGTGCGCCAAACATACACCGAATAAGACGCCCACGCAGTCTGCAACCCAATCTAAAAGCTCTGCCTGTCGAGAAAAAATTGGCTGAGTGAGTTCATCGATCGCCCCGAATGTCACCAATATAATCGTGAGATAGACGACGTTCTTGAGCCCGAGGCGGTTCGTGAAATAGAGTGCACCCATGGCAAGCATTGCTTGGCAGCCATAGGCCACAAAGTGCAGCCATTTATCTGCACCTGAGACGCGAACGAAGGTGGGCACACGTGGAAGATGAGTCGCCACGACAAGAGATACACTATAAAGCACGAACACGACGAGCAATGTAACTCCCAGTAATCGTCTTTTCCGCTGCTTCATTGAATACACCGTCGTGCTACGAATGTTGGTCTTATTTGTGCTGGCATCGTTTGGTGCAGTTCTCTCGTCGTGTGGACAAAACATTGCCAACACACTATCGCTTCTCGTAACTACGTCGGTCTAACTTCCCGTCTATGGGCTCGTATCGATAAAGTTCGGCCGTAGCCGCCACCCACCTTGACTCAACACCCGAAGAATACCGAGTAACGCGCCATTCTCGTCAAGGGCAGCCACCGTTTCATGAGTTGCACCCGGCTGGCCCGAAAGGTGCCCACCCCGGGCGGCGTGTTCAATTTCAGCTGGCGAGAGCGTTCGTGTCTGAAGGTGGGGAAGAGCAGAAACGGGCGGATGTACTGCCGCTTCAGTAAATCGCTTTCCCGTCTCATCTCTGGTGATTCCTGAAAGTTGAATTGCTTCGTCAAGTACATATGGCCCAACGGCTGTCCGAACAAGCGTTTCCATGACGGCACTAGTTCCTACTCGTCTGGCTATATCCCGTCCTAGTGCTCGTACGAACGTGCCACTTGAACATACCAGCGACAACTCGAGCCTTGGCCACTCATATGCCGTGATCTCTAACTGACTGATATGAATTTCTTTTGGTGGTAAGACCACCTGTTTGCCAAGGCGAGCCAACTTATACGCTCTCTTGCCGGCAATCTTTTTTGCCGAGTACGAACAGGGAACCTGCAGGATTGTTCCTCGCTGCGTCTGCAGTGACTCCTCAACTTCCTGTAAAGATGGTCGATAAGGCTCCGCTTCTAGACTGACTTCGGTCTCAAAGTCGTCTGAGGGACTCGAACGGCCAAGGAGAAAAGCAACGGCGTACGCCTTCTCCTGTTGATGTATGAAGTCAACCAGTTTGCGGGCATATCCGACACAGACAACAACCACGCCACGCGCCAATGGGTCGAGTGTTCCGGCATGCCCGACGGCTTTTGTGGACAGCGTACGAGAGACTGCGTCAACAACCCTTCTGGATGTCATCCCTGGTGGCTTGTCTACCACGAGGACGCCGTGGACGTCGGATTGGCTCATTGATGCTCTGGTCGTAATATGATTGGGAAAGCGTACAGGTTTGCCACGTGAGCGGCCGGCGTATCACGCAACCGGAGGTGTTCACAGACTGCCTGTGGGCTTCGAACAGCACCCGTTACCAGTCTCTCAAATTTTTCTTCAACCAGCGAGACTGTTGCCGACTGGTCCGATTTAGCATGTCCCAGTGGAAAGACACATCGTCCGCCATTAAGTGCACCAAGTTGGTCATGATCAATAGAAACGCTGGTTGGAATTCCCTCTGGATACAATGAGTCATAGTCTGGCCCACCGTGCACAATATGTATTTTTTCAATGATGCGCCTTACTTTCTCATCTGCAATGGCGGCATTGGAATAATCCTCGGGTAAAAGCATCACCTCCGACCACCCACACCGTGTGTTGCCGCCAGCATAACTGGAGGCTGCTTTCTGTATTGTTTTTGCGACAATGTATGGCAATGAATGATCTGCCGACTGTCTTGTTTGTGGATTCCTCTTTGCAGGATCAGCAATAATTGAGAACGCTGGCTCATAGATCGTTATGGTGACCGAACGGATTGAATCGAGGCTTGCGACTGCCTCTGGTGTCGTACCAAGAAGATCAATAAATGACTGAATAGCCGAAGCAGACTGATGCTCATACAAACCAAGTTTGAAGTGCATCGAATGGATTGCAAATGCATCACCGGACTCACCAAGTTCGAGGTCAAATGGGCCCATTCCATCTGGGCACGGTTTGTTCAGACGGTAAATGGCAAGTGGGTTCCGGAAAATATCCTGGGGACCCTGAAATCCATCGATAGCGCGGTGGGCTGCCAGTACTGCGGTTTCGGCTGCGAATGCAGCTGATGAGCCTTTGCTATCAGAGAGTTGGCTACCCGCGCGAATAGCTCTAAATGGCACGTAGTGCGAGACAACCAAACCAATGGCCGATTCAATCTGCGAGACAGTACCACCTAACGCCGCAGTGAAAGCGGCGGCACTGGCAACAGCTCCATGGTGGACGTGATCAATGGCATACATACGAAGAGGAAAAACTTCTGCGAGCCGGCCACGGATTTCATCAATAAGCAACATCATACGCAGTGCTTCATTGCCGTCGAATCCCGCTTCGCGACTAGCTGCTATCGCCACTGGATAAAAGTCATTGTGCCCAAACTCACCGGCTGTTCTGCCGGCATCCTTGTCGAAGCCAAAATTTGTCCCGTTGGAGTCCCATTCCCGCACTGCCGCTACATTCGCCGCCACACTCCGTGCTGTCTCAACGAGTTTCTGATCGCCGAAACAGATTCCTCCACTGTGTTGTGCGGCCGGGAGAGTTTGGAGGGCTTCGCGACGAAGTACGGTACATGCGTTCGCTCGGTGATGAATCGCCGAAATTGCGCAACCGACACTATCGAGATGAAAACGTTCGACCAACTCGAATGTTGCTGTCGACACACTCTGCGGATTGAACAGGAAGTCTCGGCAATATTCGCCGAGGCCAGCTGCCTGGTTTGAGGTAGCAGAAAGTAATCGTTTTGATCCATTCAATGGTAATTCCCTTCTTTCTCCGCTTCTCCGGAAGGGTGTGAGGTCGATTTCTTCAAAACATTCAGGAGCCGGTTCTACACCAAACCATACGAAGATAGACTAGAGAATCATGGAAGCACAGCAACTTGGCCCTTATGTTCTCGGTAAACGCCTTGGAAGAGGCGGCATGGGGGCTGTCTATGAGGCGAAACACCAGAAGACGGGTGAGTATGTTGCCGTAAAGGTTCTTGCGTCGCACCTTGCTGACGATCTTGGGCTAAAAGAACGCTTCGAAGCAGAAATACAGACACTCAAGCCGCTTCGGTGCCCTGGGATAGTCCAACTCATAGCCTACGGCGAGGACGAGGGTCAACCATACTTCGCAATGGAACTTGTCGAGGGCCAAAGCCTTGAGCGACTTATCCGTGGAGGCCGCACATTTTCTGCCGAAGAAGTCATTGGCTTTTCAATCGAGATAGCACGTTCCTTAAAAGTGGCACATGATCATGGAATTATTCACCGTGACCTCAAACCAGCGAACCTCCTCATCCCTGATGACGCCGACGGCGCCCATGCAGGTGTGAAACTTGCCGATTTTGGTATTGCAAAGCTTTTCGGTGCAGCAAGTCAAACGGCCCACGGCAGTATTGTTGGAACTGCTGAATACATGGCGCCCGAACAGGCGGCTGGTAAACCACTCGATGCCCGTGCAGATCTCTACACGCTTGGACTCGTTATGTTCACTATGATCGCCGGGAAGCCACCTTTCCGGGGATCCCAATTGACTGAAATCATTACCAAACAACTCCGCGAGACGCCACCACGCGTAAGTAGTTTTCACCATAATATTCCGAAAGAGCTCGACACGCTGATTGATGAACTCCTCGCCAAAGATCCTGTCAAGCGGCCGGCGAGTGCGCTTGCTGTCGGACGACGTCTTACTGTAATTCAAGACACGCTTGCTGCGAGAGAATCGTCTCTAGAAAATAGCAGCGTTGATGGGGCTCCATCCCTCATTATTCAGGGTCAGGCAGATTCGGCCGCGGTAACCAACCATGATCGGTCATCCTCCCTTACTGAAGTACTCCCAAAAAAAAATGCTCCTCAGGCAAGTTCGTCCTCAGTTGATCTACTTGCGGAGACAAGAGAAGGCACTCACCGAGGCTCAGCTGCTGAGGAAAACAATGGTCTTGATGCGACGACGGAGTTGCCAAAGGTTCCTTGCGAGTCGACCCACGCCACAGGTGAACACGGGCCGCGACAGCAAGCCGCTCCCTTTCCTGCAGAAACATCCCACCAGCCTGCCCCCAGAAAACCCTTAGACGGTAGTCAGCTGCCCCTTGAACAGCGTCCAACAAAACAGGCTACAGGCAGTGCCAAGAGTGGCACTACACCTGACGCTGCTGACGACCCTAATGCGACGGTTGTCGATACGAAGCCTTCCCGCCGGTTTGTTACGGTCGAGGAATTCGACCGGGCGGCCAACCAGAAAAATGCAAAGCATCGTTGGAAACGGGTTCGAATTGATACGCTGGTAACGTCGGTCTCAGTCCTACTTGTTGTTGCGGTTGCATATTGGATTACCCTCCCAGAGACAGCTGATCAGTTGTTCCAGGCAATAACGGTAGAAGCACAAAAGTCGGAACCTGATCTGCGACGCATTCGATCGGAGCTCGACCAGTTTCTGACACGCTTTCCTGCCGATGAACGAGTTGAAAGTGTTGCGTCGCTTCAACAGCAGCTTCGTGTCACTATTCTTGAGGCGCGAATGCGGCGGAGGGTACTCGGGTCGCGAGATGTCCCGGCGATAGAACGGGATTATCGAGCGGCTTTGGCTCGCGAAGCAGAAAGCCCATCAGCCGCTTTGGCTGCAATGCAGGCAGTAGGCACGGTCTATGCAGACCAGAAGCCCGTTTCAGCGAACCCCTTGTCTGTTGAAGACAAGGAAACGTGGTTCGGTCTTATTGACTTGCAGATTAGACGACTCCAACAAAGTGCCCAAAGAGAACGAACTGAGGATATTGAGCGGGCTAAAAACGTGCTGGCTGAAGCATTACAGGGGTATACCGAAGCACTTGAGATGCCAAATGGCAAAGCTGCACAACAACGTCTCGGTCAAAGTAGGCTTCTTTTGCGGAGTCTCATTGAAACATACGGTGCTCGTCCTCATACCAACGACACTGTTGACTCTGCTAAGAATCTTTTGAAGACAATAGGTACCTTCGAAAAAGAAAAAGTTTTCACACAAGGAACGGAAGAATGAACGATTTCCGTGAGCTTAGCCATCAGGCTTTCAAGCGAGCTCAGCAACTTATTCCCGGCGGAGTAAATTCACCGGCACGAGCATTCGGAGCAGTGGGTGGCGAACCAATATTTTTTAAGGCAGGCCAGGGAGCGCACCTCACAGACATCGATGGCACTACCTACCTAGATTACATTGGATCCTGGGGGCCAATGATACTCGGCCACCGCCATCCACGGGTCATCGCAGCAATTGAAAAAACACTCTCCTGTGGCACAAGTTACGGTGCACCAACGGAAGCTGAGAGCGGACTTGCCGAACAGATAATCGACGCAGTACCCAGCATTGAGAAGGTACGAATGGTGAGCTCCGGAACCGAGGCCGCTATGAGTGCTGTTCGGCTCGCCCGGGGCGCAACTGGACGCGAGGGTATTATAAAGTTCGCTGGTAACTACCACGGGCATGCCGATAGTCTCCTGGTAGCTGCTGGTTCGGCAGCGGCTACGCTTGGGGTTCCGGACTCACCTGGCGTAACTGCCGGCACGGCAAAAGACACGCTTGTTCTCGAGTACAACGACACCGAGTCTCTTATCAAAACCTTCGGCGAACGGGGTGATTCAATCGCAGCCCTGCTGATGGAACCCGTAGTGGGTAACATGGGACTTGTTGAGCCCTCGCGTGAATTTCTTCAGACCGCTCGGACACTCACTGAGAAACACGGGACAGTTCTTGTGTTCGATGAAGTGATGACTGGCTTTCGGCTTGCTTTGGGTGGTGCACAGGAACTTTATGGAGTCACTCCTGATATCACCACACTCGGAAAGATCGTTGGTGGTGGGCTTCCGCTTGGTGCCTACGGTGGACGAGCCGACATTATGAATCAGGTTTTACCCGCCGGCAAAGTTTTCCAGGCAGGCACTCTTTCAGGAAACCCTCTGGCCGTTGCAGCTGGAGCGGCAACCCTCGCAGAACTGAAAGACCATCCGCCGTACGACTCTCTTGAAGCTCATGGAAAACTTCTTGAAGAGGGTTTTTCAAGCGCCGCAACGAAGGCCGCTATACCGTGCCAGATAGCCCGTGTAGGTAGCATGATGACCCTGTTTTTTCAGGCGAACAGCTTTCCTGATGGCCCTCGCCGGGTCACCGGGTGGAAGACAGCCTCAAAAAGCAACACCGAGCACTACGCAAAATTCTTTTGGGGAATGATCGAGCAGGGCATCTATTTGCCCTGTAGCCAGTTTGAGGCACTCTTTTTCTCAATGATGCATACTGACCAAGATATCCATCAAACTGTGGCAGCGGCGGAGCAGGTTCTTCTTGGTTTGGCATCCGAAAACTGACGTTTCTTATCCTACTCCTGCATTACTTGAGTGAAAAGTCGACCACAATGGGCAGATGATCACTTGCAACGCGTGCGAGGCTCGTCCGCACAACTTTTACACGCTCAGTAGTCACCCCTCCGCGGACGAAGACTTTATCAAGACCCCCCACAGGAAGCCAGGACGGAAAGCTTCTATAGTCCGACGGAGGTGACGTGACCTGCTGAAAGCCATGGTTTGCGAGTGACTGCTCAGCGAGGGTGTTTCTCCAGTCATTGAAATCGCCAGCGATGAATGTCGGGATTACACT
>JADHSL010000056.1 GCA_016776925.1 Pirellulales bacterium
ACATTCTGTTTTCCAAGCAGACCATGACTGCCTAATGCGAGTCCATGGTCAGCTGTGTAGACAATGATCGTATCACCACTTAAGCCAGTAGCATCTACCGCATCAAGGATGCGGCCCACCTGTTCGTCCAAGTGGGTGATTAGCCCATAGTACTCGCAGAGCTGATCGCTAATCACCTTGCGCTGGCGGGGCCAGGCCGCAAGGCTCTCATCACGGCCCTTGCCACTTATCTGACCGTTATCAAAAGGATGCTGCGGCAGAAAGTTTTCTGGGAGCGGGGGTGGGTTTTGATAGTAGACCTGTCGAAATGACTCTGGGGGATTCCTTGGATCATGCGGGGCAGTAAATGCTACGTAGAGAAAAAAGGGCTTTGTAGCTGTTGCCTGTGTTGTTAGAAATTCAATCGCTGCATCGGCAAAGAGGGTGCTCGAGAATCCATCCCCAACACGGCTGTTCGTCAGGCCGCCATTTTTGGTGAGATCTTGCAGCGGCACCTTGGTGTGATCACACATACCACCCATCATGATCGCCTTACCTGACTGAAACCCACGGGCTAGCGTTATGCCACCATTGTGCCATTTACCTACAGCGTGGGTGGTATATCCATTGTCACCGAGTACCTCGGGAAGCAACTGCAATCCATTCCAGTTGCGTCTGTCATCAATTCGCATCCAGTGCCGGCCGGTCATGAGCATGGAACGACTGGCAACGCACACTGCTCCTGAATACGACCCCGCACAATAGTTTTGCCGACAACTCACACCCTGTCTTGTTAGGCGATCAAGGTTCGGTGTCTGAATACGGTTGTTGCCATGTGCTGCAATCGTGTCGGCACGCTGGTCGTCTGCAAACAGGAAAACAATATTTGGACGAGCTACTCCTTCAGACCTGCCAACACCATAAGGTACCAGCAGACACAGAATCATACCTATCACGAACCGACTCATCGTTCCCCTCCTACGTGTATTGATGCATGGAATCAACCCACTCAATGACAGTACTCTACCAAGTCTTTGGGATCCAAATTCCGTAACCGTTTCTATCTTTTTTCTTCAACACCATCCACAATAGAGAACGAGAACCTGCCACATGTTCCCGCAACGATAGGCCAGGCTCCTACCAAGTCAAAAACCCGTTCAATCCACTCAGAATTGATGTGTCATGCAGAGGTTTCCTTACGCACTTCTTTTGCTCGCGGGTCTCCATGCCGGTATGGCATGTGCCACTGAAGACAGCGCAGCCGGACGCCCCAGCAAACCGAATATTGTTTTGATTCTCACGGATGACCTCGGCTGGCAGGATGTCCACTGTTATGACATTGACGAACCATCTCCGATGGAGACACCGAACATTGACCGTCTTGCCTCACAAGGAGTCATGTTCTGGCAGGCGTATTCTCCAGCTCCCGTGTGCGCTCCAAGCAGAGCTGCTATCCTCAGCGGTCTGCATCCAGCCCGTGGCGGTATGACTTCTGTAGCGGGTGGATTTCCACCGCGTCCACGCACTCAGCATGCTCCACAAATTTCACCCTTTTATCTTGCCCGCATGCCGATGGAACGCTTCACGCTCGCTGAAGCGCTCAAGCAGTCTGGGTATCGAACAGGCCATTGCGGCAAATGGCATATTTCCAAAAACCACTACGACTATCCAAAACCATATCACCACGGTTTTGATAGCTCTGTACACAACCGTGGTGTTCAGGTCCCCATGAAGCCTGACCGTCTCACAGGATTTGCTACCTCCAACCCAGAGGATCCATACCGACTCGATGAAAACGGATTTCCGTTTGATACTCCACAACAGGCAGCACTTGATTTCCTCCAAACTAACAAGGAGGAACCGTTCTTCCTCTACTACGCAACCTGGCTTGTTCATGCGCCAATCGTCATGCGGAGCGAGGCCCTTCTTCGAAAATACGAAGCCAAACTTGGTGTGACTCTCAAGCCAGAACACGCAACAACATGGAAGATTCCTGGACAGACCAATCCGTTCTATTGCGCGATGGTTGAGCAACTTGATTACTACGTTGGGCAGGTTATTGAGTACCTTGAATCAAACGACGACCCTCGCTGGCCTGGACACAAACTCATAGAAAATACCTATATTGTTTTCACGTCGGACAACGGTGGAATGGAAGGTGGTGGCAATGAAATCTATACAGATAATTTTCCGCTCGACCGCGGCAAAATTTCACTGAAAGAAGGAGGCACTCGAGTTCCACTTGTGATTACCGGACCTAGCATCCCACACGATGTGCAGACCAATGTCATGGTCAACGGGCTCGACCTGTACCCAACCATTCTCACGCTGACCAACTCAACGGCCCCAGAAGGCCAAATCTTTGATGGGTGTGATCTCAGTCAACTCCTCAAACAGAACCCCTCTGATTTTCAACTTGTGCGGACTCAGTCTGGTTCAGTTCGTGACACAATGTTCTGGCACTTTCCACACGCTGAAAATTCATCCTCAATAAGAAAGGGTGACTATAAACTCTTTCGTCACTATCAGGCGCGGTCTCCAGAATCTGTTGAATCCCTTTACAAACTCTACATACAGCACCAGTCCAACCCCAGAGGTGATATCGAGGAAGCAAAAGACCTCTCAAACGACTTGCCTAAAAAGAAAGCGATCCTCTCTGCGGAACTGTCAAAAATGATTTCGGAAATGGGCGGAAGAGAACCGTATTTCAACCCTGCCGCAGCAGATCTGCCAAAAGGTGATCAGGCCCCGACGGTGACGGGACACACGCAAAACGAGGACACAGTGACTGTGTCCTTAGAGCACCATGGTTCGCAAGTAGAACACGCAGATCTTATCTACAGCCGGAACGAAGGACGGGAGTGGCTTCTGGCATCTGGCATAATCGATGACGACAAGGCTCTCTTTACGCTGCCACCGATGACAACCCACTATTTCATTAATCTGGTTGATGAAAATAACTTCCTTACGATCTACCCACCTCTTGATGACGCCACTCTCAAAAAGAAAAACCTTTCTGTAAGCGACGTGGCTCTGAAAGCGGGCTACCCTCACCCCAGTCACGAGAAGGCTCTCTTGTCCACAGAGGCGTACCGAAAAAGATTGTCAGATAGTCCCCCAGCAGACCGTCTTACCAACTGTGACTTTGAAGGAAGCACCACCAATCAGTTAAGCCACGTTGGGAAAGGAAGTTCTCTCTCGCACCTGGCCGCTGCTGCTGGCAAGCAAAGCCTCGAAATCGAGGAACGTGCAGAGAATAAGAAACCATGGATGCCACTCGTCAGCATTCCACTTCAGTCCGCAAAAACGGGGAGTGCTACCGGCTTTCATGTCTCGTTCGACGCAATGCTCGACACAACCCTGCCAGGAACTCTCTCGATCACCATCCACGGCACCGATTCCAGCGAAACCAGCCAGGATCTTGCCACGATCTTACTTGCCAAAGACGGCATACGAATCAACACTTTTTTGGTCTCGCCAATGCAACCTGGACTGTGGGCGCACATTGATCTTGAATACACCGTTGGCGATTTGTCTGACCGCATGCTTAGTGTTTGCGTGAACACAGAGAACGGTGATACATGGCGACAGAAGATTCCGTCCCAAGACTATTTTTTTACACGGGGGACAGACTTCAAGATTATTTCCCTCGGTTCACCTGACGAAAAAGCCTATCTAGACAACGTCGTTGTTACACAAAACTGATCCGAGTAGCAAAGACGTTGCCGGCTATTGCACGTGCTCATACCAGACGACATTACAACTGCCACGACCAGCAACCAAAAAATCAAGGTCGCCATCGCGATCCATATCCACCGCACGGATGTCATACGCTTCTTGTTCACGACCGACGACATGCTTTGAGAACTGTCCCTCGCCATTATTTTCATACCAGGCGGCTTCCTTACTTCCAAAGGCACATGTCGCTGCATCAACATCTCCATCACTATCCATGTCGATAGCAACGAGACAGTGTGGTTCCTGGATCGCTGCATCAATGTCATGCACCTGCCAGTCCGGCCCCTCAAACCAGATAACACCCGTGCCATGTCCACGCGAGGCAACAAGGTCCATCACGCCATCTCCGTTGATATCAGCCGGATGAATATTGGTTGCTCCCGGCTCTTTATCACTCACCGAATGTTTTACCCACGGGCACGTCGGATCAAGGGATGACTCCCACCAGGCAAACCACTCACCTTGCGATGCTGCCTGCGGACCACCTTTGGCACCTGTTGCCGCATCAAGCAGACCATCACCGTTGATATCACCGACACCAAGATAATGGGTCAGCCCCGGCGCATCGCGGTCTGCGAAAACATGTGGCTTCCACCGACCAGCCTGACGAGGGTTTTCTGGTACAGCAAACCATACAAGTGATTCGGGGTACGGCTCCTTGGGCTGAGCACTGGTCGCAAAGAGCTCCCATTGGCCATCATTTCCAATATCACCTTTCATTAGACCATGAATGCCATGAATCGTGTCATCGATTAGATGCTTGTTCCATCGCTGCGTCTGACCATTGGCTGGCTGCTCTAACCAAATTACCTGCCCCGGATTGTAACGAGCAGCTATGTAGTCAAGATCGCCATCATCATCGACATCAAAAAACTCACTGTGGATGTACCACTTAAACTCAGGATGCTCGCTGAGAATAATTTCCTGCCAATCTGGAGCCACAAACAATCGGGTCATTCCCCCTGAGTCAGAGATCACATCTGGCAGGGCGTCGCCGGTGAAGTCAGCCGCAACAGCCGTCATTGACTGCTCACCTTCATGAATGACATGTCGCAACCAATGGGATTCTGCAGAGCAGATCGGCAAGGCGGTACCCATGCACACCAGCCCAGCAATCACACACCATATCTCGCTCGACGATCTATTTATTATTTTCAAATCCGACCAACTGCCCATAGTGTCCCCCAGATGTTTGTTGTCTTCGTTGGTTGATTCAAAGCCGCTGGCTCACCACCCTACATGCTCTTAGCAAAAGACCACAATAAGAGAGAAACACCGACGATCGCCTCCCAGAGCTTCAGTTTTTGCCTGCATAGTAGATCCCCTATTGAGAACAAGGTACTGATCCCTCACGATGCCTTGCGCCCCAAATTGAAACAATGTTCCATGTGGACTCTTGCTTGCAGAAAAGATTCTCCTGTTGAACCTACCAAGACAGGTACTCTCTAATCTAACAGTCTTTGTTATCCCCACCTAACTTGAATGACACTGGCTCGATCTCTAGGTGACCTATCGCTACAAACTCTATTCAATTACCGCAGCGTGCTTCTCGAGCCCCTGTCCTCGCATGGATTTTTCTCGATTGGGCAGCAAGCGGATTCTCAACCATCTCGATTACGCTTTTAGTCGCTTACTTCAACCAGATAGCATTTGCGGATGGACGCTGGGGCCTCCCTGGCGGTGTTCTCTGGGCGTGGACCCTGGCAGCAACAATGCTCTGTTCTGCACTTCTCTCACCGTTCTTATCGGCCTGGGTTGACCGTCGCCATATGCACCAACGAGCTGTCATCATAAGTTCCGTGATCGGCGCAATGGCATGTATTGCTCTTGCTCTCCAGCCATCGACATCACAACTCGGGATCATTACCGCGATTATTGTTGCAACGGTGGCATTTGATATGGCCTCTATTTTCACGGCGAGCCTGCTCCCAAAACTTGCTCAAGGACGCGCGGCCGATACGCTGTCGTCTGTCGGGTTCGCTGCAGGGTATGCAGGTGGGGCAATCGCGCTCATTCTGGCTACCAGCCTAATTGCAGCACGAGAATCTTTTGGGCTCTCCGCAGCTGGGGCTCTTCGTGGCTCTTTTGCAATCATGGGACTCTGGTGGCTTATCTTTTCATTACCCGCAGCATGTGTGCGTATGGGCACAGCGTCAACAAAGAGCCATTCCGGAACAAGCACAAAAGAGCTTCTTTTATTTCTTCAAGAGACACTTCCGATCAATCAGAAAGACCGGTGTATTCCACAGTTTGGCTGGCTCCTACTTGGTGCGGTGACCATCCTCGGCGTCGTTCAGACTGCAATCCCGCAATTCTCAAACGTCGCCCTTGAGACCTTTCACCTCGAGCCCCCTCAACTCGTCCAACTTGTTCTCATTGTGCAATTTATAGCATTGCCCGGCGCAATTCTTATTGGCTGGCTATCAGGAGTCTGGAGCCGCCACGGAGCAGCCAATATCTGTCTCACAGGATGGGCACTTGTTCTCGGTCTGGCCTGGGGCATTGGGTCTGTTCCTCAACTCTACGCACTGGCAGTCCTGTTGGCTTTGGTCCTTGGCGGGATACAAAGTGTACTCCGTGCCATGCTTGCTGTCTCAGCACCACCCGGGCATCACGCTGCTACTTTTGGTGTTATGCAAGTTGGTACGAAACTGATGGGATTCATTGCGAGTCTTATCTTTGGATGGGCATACATGGCCTCGGGGATACCCAGAGCCGGGCTCGTTATTCTTCTAGTTCAACTGATTCTCGGATGGTGGCTGCTTACTCGTGCTCGCACGAAAGCAATCACGAGTTAATCCCAGCACCGAACCATCTACGAAATACCCAACACGTCGTTCATGTCATATCTGCCGGCTGGCTTTCCAACTAAAAACGCCGCGGCAGCAAGTGCACCACGTGCATAGGAGTCTCTATTGGTTGCCCGAACATTGACAGACAGACTCTCTCCCTCAAGGCCAAAGAGAATCGTGTGCTCTCCTGGGTTATCACCTGATCGCACTGCATGGTACCCGACCTCATCTACAGGCCGAGCGCCCGGGCGACCCTCACGTCCATGTGTCTCGCGAGACTGACCCATTGCGTCTTTAATAATGTGCCCAAACTTCAGCGCCGTCCCACTCGGTGCGTCTTCCTTGTGATGATGATGGCACTCAATGATTTCCACATCAGCACGACTTCCAACGCCACGCAGCAGCCTGCCTGCACGGCCCACAAGATCCATCGCAATATTGACTGCGAGACTCATGCTCGGAGAGATCAGCACTGGGACTGTTCTTGCAGCTTCAGTAATTGCAGCTTCATCATCTGGCTCAAGGCCGGTCGTCGCGACAACGAGTGGTACACCTCTTTGAATACACGCCTCAGCGATTCCGCGAAGGGCCCCTGGCAGGGAAAAATCGACGACGACGTCAGCTGAAACTTCCCAGAATGTACTCAGAGGAACCCCAACCTGACCGACGCCAGCTACCTGACCTGCATCTTCACCAAGTCGTGGATGCCCAGTTCTGTCAATCGCAGCGACAAGGTCCCATTGTTCCGGTTCAGCAAGCGCACAGGCGACAATTCGTTGACCCATTCGGCCGGCTGCCCCATGCACAACAAGTTTGCAAGATTGTGTGTTCGTCATAGGTCACATCCTACATCGACGCACAAAGACTGCTAGTCACTGCAAAAAAAAGCAGGTTAGCTGTAAAGATCGATTGCCTGAACAATCTCATCAAAGCGATTGCCTACACTTACAGCACGGTTGGCGTAACTCGCTCTGCTGACACCCCGGCTTCCGAGTACTTCATTAAATAACTTCTGATCAGTTGTGTGGTAAGCAACCGTAGCATTCGGATCCTTCAACTGATGACCTGTGAGGATACAGACCACACGATCATCTCGACCAATGACGCCCTCATTCACAAGTTTCCTTGCACCGGCAACACTCGCTGCACTCGCGGGCTCACAGCCGAGCCCACCTGCACCAACCTGCGCCTTGGCATCGAGGATCTCTTGCTCCGACACCTCTCGAACCACACCATCGCAGACTTCAAGCGCCCGCAGACACTTATTGAAATTTACTGGACGGTTGATTTCAATCGCACTTGCCAGCGTGTCTGCCCGTTTTTCATCCCGGTCCAGTTCATCATAGTAGTGGCAGACCGGGGCCAGATCCGCTTGTCCACCATTCCACCGAAGGCCACGATTATGAAAGAGCTCGTACAGCGTATTGGCACCGGCTGCATTAATTACCGCCAGACGAGGAATTCGGTCAATAAGACCAAGATGCCGTAATTCGGCAAATGCTTTCCCGAAGGAACTTGAGTTTCCCAAGTTACCACCCGGGACAACAATCCAGTCAGGCACCTCCCAATTGAGTGACTCAAGCACTCGAAACATAATGGTCTTCTGACCCTCAAGCCGAAATGGATTCACTGAGTTCACCAGATAAATACCCATCTTGCTCGCCACTTCTTTGACACGTGCCATGGCATCATCAAAGTCTCCAGCGATCTGAATTGTAAGGGCACCATAGTCGAGTGCCTGCGAGAGCTTCCCGTACGAGATCTTGCCCGAACCGATGAAGATAATGCCTCGCATGAGTCGCGTGACAGCACAGTAGACAGCCAATGAGGCACTTGTGTTTCCTGTCGATGCACACGCTGCACGGGTTGCGCCAATCATACGAGCGTGTGAAAACGCTGCCGACATGCCGTTATCTTTGAATGATCCTGATGGATTAAGGCCCTCATATTGCAAATGAAGCTGCCCAGCGTTCATGCCTATGTATCGTCCAACACCATCAGAAACCGAAAGTAAGGTTTGACCTTCTCCAATTGTTACAACAGACTCCCTTGGAGCAAAAGGAAGCAACTCGTGGAACCTCCAGACACCGCTCAATGCAAGTGGGTCACTCCGCCGCATCCATTTCCGTTCAAACAGCTCAAAGGACCCAGGCCCAGGGAGCCGGTCCCAGTCGTAGGTCACATCGAGAAGGTTTCCACATACGGGGCAACTGGTAAGCACTTCGTCTATAGAAAACGTCGCACCACACGCTGGAGCGATACATTGCTGGAATGCGAGATCGGTTCGGGCGGCAACAGCCAAAGTTATCGTCTCCAGATACAAGGGCTGATACGAACGCCCTACCTTCTCTATTCTCGGCTTTTTGGGGCATCCGACTCAAATTCAGCCGACTGCTCCAAACGAAATTTCAACAATTTTATGGACCTCTCAGCTGGTGGCCAAGCTCCCACCATGAAAGAACTCTAGACCGTAAGATGTGAGTCTTCAAAGAACATAGCCTGACAGGAGAGAAAACACCAGCAGAAAACCCGCCGAAAGAGGGGTTCGATACTGGCGTTGACTCTTTTGTATTGATCATTAGGGTGTGCGTGTCTTGGGAATCACTCCCAGAACCAAGGGTGCGGGCGGCTCGAGTGTTGGGCAAAAAGAGAGGAAGCAGACAACGATG
Organism: Pirellulales bacterium; assembly: GCA_016776925.1. GTDB lineage: Bacteria > Planctomycetota > Planctomycetia > Pirellulales > UBA1268 > UBA1268. The sequence goes on from JADHSL010000056.1 coordinate 9,179, forward strand.
AAGGTTGCTGATATGCGGGCGTACCAAAGGGTCCTCGAACAACTGCGAAGTCGGCTTCGTGGTGATGTCAACACAATGGCCGATGCGGCACTCGGCACGAAAACCAATGAACCCATCGGGCATTCATCAACCATGCCCGTCCATATGGCTGACATTGGCTCGGATGTATTCGAACAGGAATTTACGCTCTCCCTCATGGAAAACGAGGAGGAGACCCTTCAGTTAGTAGAAGAGGCTCTCACTCGGATTCGGCGAAAAACATTCGGCTCGTGCGTCGAATGCGACGGCATCATTACAAAGAAACGTCTTGAGGCCTTACCATATGCGTCCACATGCATTCGCTGTGCTGAGATCCTGGAAAAAAAGGCCAGTTTTCAGCCTCGACTTCCAAGATAGAGAACTCGTACAACACAGCACCTCATTTCCATTATTTGTAGATCGACACATGCCGTGACCGAACAGCCCGCAATGGGATCCATGCCGACCGACCTTTCGTCCAATTCAAATCGGGCGAGTCTCATGACATGGACGGTCTTCACGACACTTGTAACAGTAACAACAGCAGCGGACCTCATTACAAAAGCTATCGCCTTCAAAAATCTTGGCATGCCCGGCACCAGCCCGGGGTGGCCTGTCATTCCTAACATGCTCTGGTACCGCACAAGTCTGAATGAAGGCGCCCTGTTTGGACTTGGACAGGGCATGGGGTGGTTCTTTATTACCGTCTCAGTCGCCGCGCTCATCGGTATAGTTTTTACTGTGTCATGGCTTCGTATCCAAAACGATACGGTTCTCATTGTTGCTCTTGCCAGCATAACCGGAGGTATTCTGGGGAACCTTTACGACCGTCTCGGCATACCCGGACTTCACTGGCATGCACCCTTAGGGCGACAAGGCGAATCCGTTTACGCAGTCCGCGACTGGATCCACTTTCGCCTCGAAGGCATTATCGACTGGCCTATATTCAACCTGGCGGATAGCTTCCTCGTTCTCGGGGCAGGACTGCTCCTGTTTCTTTCATTTTTCCCTCCAGCCCATACGTCAGACAGCATATCAACGAAAACACATTCTCAGGAGCCAACAAATGCCTGACTCCGATATGGACAAACGTCTGGAAGTCGCCATTGCAGCCACCCGGAAGGCCGGCCAGAAAACTCTACAGTGGTTCCGAACCGATAATCTTACGGTTACCAGAAAGACCGATCAGTCTCCGGTCACTGCAGCAGATCTCGCGGCCGAAGAAATCCTGCGAAAGGAGTTACTCGCAGCCTTTCCAGAGGACAGCTTTCTCGGTGAAGAAACAGGATGCACAACAGGAGGTTCTGCATACGAATGGGTTGTTGATCCAATCGATGGCACAAAATCATTTATTCAGGGTGTTCCACTCTTTGCAACGCTGGTCGGTTGCCGTAAAAACGGGGAGGGTGTCCTTGGTGTCATCTTTATTCCCGCGCTCGATGAGCTTGCATATGCAGCCGTGGGGCAAGGAGCGTGGTATGAGCAGAGCGGTCGTGGACGCGTGCCGGCACACGTCTCAACCCAAACGTCTTTGAGTGACAGCCTGCTGTGCTCAAGTGATTTCCGAGACTTCCGCCGGCGGCCCTCGACGCTCGACTCAGAAATGGCAGGCAAAAAGGTTCGTGACGATATTGAAGACGCCTGCCGCATTGTCCGGACATGGGGTGATGGGTATGGATACCTGCTGGTGGCAACGGGGCGTGCCGAGGCTATGGCCGACCCAATGCTGAATGCCTGGGATGCCGCTGCCGTAGCGGTTGTTGTGACCGAGGCAGGGGGGAGGTTCACTGACTGGACGGGTGCCTGTGACATCAATGCTGGAGATGGAATTGCAAGCAACGGAAGCACTCACGAGGACCTGCTGAAACTACTTACTCCCGCCGCCATTCGAGGCAAATAAGCCAAAATTCCTCGTCAAACAGATACTGGAACCAGCCCGCGTGACTCATCTTGCGGCTTCCCGCGTCTCCGGTATCATGGGAACTTAGTCCGGACAAGTTTTTTATTAAGAAAAAGGTGATGCGATGGCGCGTGTCTGTGAAATCTGCGGAAAAGGGTTCTCAATGGGGAACTCCGTTACCATCCGTGGTAAGCAGAAATACCTCGGCGGCGTTGGTACGAAGATCACCGGAATTACTCGACGGAAATTCAAACCAAACCTCCAGCGCATACGGGTGACACTTCCAAGTGGTGAAAATAAAACCATGTTGGTCTGCACTCAATGTATTCGCAGCGGCCGGGTTACAAAATTGGTTCGCCAAAAGCCTTTTCATCTGCCAAAGGTTGAGAAGTCAAAATCTTCATCCGAAGAAACCGTTCCAGCCGGTCCACGTGCAAGACCGTAATGCACTTTCGGCTCATTGTGCTATTCTGAGCATTCGCAAAACGGCTGCCTCGGTGCACTGATATCCGGAATTTTTCTCAACAATCAGCGCATCGTCGTTACCTCCAATTCATTCGTTTCAATTTACGAAAGATTTGACAATGCCTGCTCAAGATAACGCAGAACCAACACTTACCCGTGAGGATGTCCTCAAGGTTGCGATGCTTGCACGATTGGCACTCAGCGACGCCGAACTCTCAAGCCTGACCGACGAACTCTCCCAAATTGTCGGGCTTGTCTCTCAACTATCGGAACTCAATACCGATGACGTGGAACCACTCGCCCACCCTCTGGATTCACAAAATGTATTTCGAGAGGATAATCCCGCACCCTCACTCAAAACTGCTGATGCCCTCCGTTGTGCACCGCGCCATGATGGAGAATGTTTTCTTGTCCCAGCAGTTCTTGGTGAGTCCGGGTCTGCATAGAGCTACGTGACGCTGCATCGTAGGAAGAGACCAGCACCCAATGACACTAACAACACGATCCGCCGCTGAACTGGCCACAGCCCTCCAACAAGGTGAGACTACTTCTGTCGAGTGCACTACAGCGTTTCTTGACAGAATTGAGGCCACCAACCCAACGATCAATGCCTTCCTTTCAATCGACCGGGACGGCGCACTAGCCAAGGCTGCATCTGTTGACGCAGCCCGTGCACAAGGCAAATCGCTCGGCCCTCTCGCCGGGCTACCCGTTGCCGTCAAGGATGTCCTGTGCACAACCGATCAGAAAACAACCTGTGCTTCAAAAATGCTCAAGACATTTGAGCCTCCATATGATGCCGATGTGGTCCGACGCCTCCGCGAAGCAGACGCGGTTATTCTTGGCAAAACAAATATGGACGAGTTTGCCATGGGTGGCTCAAACGAGAATTCAGCGTATGGACTGGTCCGGAATCCATGGGATACCGACCGTGCACCAGGCGGATCCAGTGGGGGTTCCGCAGCTGCAGTGGCGGCAGACATGACGCCACTGGCAATTGGCTCCGACACCGGAGGCTCAATACGACAGCCTGCAGGCCTTTGCGGCATCACCGGACTCAAGCCAACATATGGCCGGGTAAGCCGACGTGGCCTCATCGCGTTTTCTTCGAGTCTCGATCAGATTGGCCCCATGGCCCGCTCAGCCAAAGAGTGCGCTATGTTGCTTCAAACCATCGCGGGACATGATTCAGGTGACTCCACATCAATCAACACTCCAGTTCCAGATTATCTGACGGATCTCGAAAAACCACTGCAGGGTCTGCGGATCGGACGGGTAGCGGCACACTTTAGCGAGGGCCTCGACCCAGAGGTGGCCGAACATGTCGAACAGACCTTTGCAACATACGAAGCAGCTGGGGCAACCATTCACGAGGTTGAGTTGCCTCATGCGGCATATGGTGTCCCAACCTATTACCTGATTGCACCGAGTGAAGCCTCAAGCAATCTTGCCCGATACGACGGCGCTCACTACGGCCACCGGTGGGATGGCACACCGTCAGATGATCAGGGAATCAACACATTCGACTCTCCTCTGGTTGAAATGTACTGTCGCAGCCGGGCAGAAGGATTTGGCCCCGAAGTTAAACGCCGAATCATGCTTGGCACCTACGCTCTCTCGGCTGGCTACTACGACGCCTACTACGCCAAGGCACTCAGGGTACGACGCCTGATTCGTAACGATTTCACACAGGCGTTTGAAAAGGTCGACCTCATTGGTGGGCCGGTTTCTGCAACACCTGCTTTCAAACTCGGTGAAAAAACCGATGATCCCATCGCCATGTACCTGGTCGACCTGTATACCGTCGGGGCAAATTTAGCTGGCATTGGTGGCATTTCATTCCCTTGCGGTTTCACCCAGAGCAAACTGCCTATTGGGTTTCAACTACAGGGCCCGGCCCTTTCAGAACCGCTCCTGCTTCAGGCTGCCCACCAGTACCAACAGACCACAGACTGGCACCTTCAACGAACGACTGCGATTTCCTCCTAACTCTGCGTCCCTTGCTTCCACTATGACTGCTGAATCTAAACATCCCTTCACCACTGTTATCGGACTCGAAGTTCATGTGCAACTTCAGACGCAGACGAAACTTTTCTGTGGGTGTGTCACCACATTCGGAAGTCCACCGAACACCCAGGTGTGCCCAACATGCCTCGGACTTCCAGGTTCATTGCCTGTGATGAACAGGCGGGCTTTCGACCTGTCACTTCGAGCTGCCCTGGCACTGAATTGCAAAATTGCCTCATTCACAAAATGGGATCGAAAGAACTACTTCTATCCCGACCTGCCAAAGGGCTATCAGATCAGCCAATTCGACCTGCCATTCTCTTATGAAGGTTATCTTGAGGTGGTTGACCCGAAGGGCGCATTTGAACCAAGAACTGTGCGGATTATTCGAGTCCACCTCGAAGAGGATGCCGGCAAAAGCATGCACGACGAAACCGCCGGAACAGCAGACAGCCGGATCGACCTGAATCGAACTGGCACGCCACTGTGTGAAATTGTGACCGAACCAGACCTGCGGAGCCCTGAAGAAGCCCGAGCATGGCTCAACGAACTCAAACTGCTTCTGGTCTATCTCGGTGTAAGTGATTGCAATATGCAAGAGGGGAGTCTTCGTGTTGATGCGAACGTCAACCTTCATATCCCTCAGCCTGATGGCCGACTTGCAAAAACACCAATTGTTGAAATCAAGAACATGAATTCGTTCCGTTCCGTTGAACGCGCCTTGGTCTATGAAACCGAGCGGCAATGGGGCGAATGGCAAGACACCGGCGCCGAGATAGGCAGCATGCCAAAACAGACACGTGGATGGGATGACTCTGCGGGCGTGACGCGTGGACAGCGACACAAAGAAGAATCGAGTGACTATCGGTATTTCCCAGATCCCGATCTAGTCCCGGTGACGGTGAGCGAGGAGCAGGTCGCTGCCGTTCGGTCGACAATGGGCGAGCCTCCGGCACTGCTTCGAAAAACCCTCGCTGAACGGTGGGATATCCCTGCCTACGATGCAGACGTCTTAGTCAATCAAGGCCCTGAACTCGTCGAATACTTTGAAGACCTTGCCAAAAAAGTCGGTGAAGGAAAAGTCGCAAGTAACTGGATGCAACAGGACGTCTTACGGATGCTCAATGAGCGCGGAGGTCACATTGCTGATTTCCCCGTTCAACCTACTGCTGTTGCCGATATTATTGGGCGGGTGAAGAAGGGTGACTTTGACACAGGCCGGGGTAAAGAAATATTTGCCGCAGTCCTCGAAACCGGCAAGCCGGTTGACGAGGTCGTGGCAGGTATGGGCATCGCTGCAGTTGACGAGGATGATCTTCAAAAACTCTGTGAAGAACTCATTGCTGAAAACCCAAAAATCGTTGCTGATGTCAAAGGTGGAAAAGAACAGGCAGCCGGTGGGCTGATTGGGCAAGCTAAACGCAAAAACCCCAATGTCAATCCTGGCAAGGTGCGCGCGTTGGCTCTTGAACTGATTCGGGCTCTTCCATAGTGGGACGATGAAAACATGGCATCGCTTGTAACCCTGACGACTGATTTTGGAACGTCGAGTGGGTACGTGGCGCAAATGAAGGGCTCGTTTTTCAAAACACTCCTCCAAGGGACGCCAGACAAGTCGTCACCGTACCTTGAATGTCAACTGGTTGATCTTGCTCACGACATCGCCCCACATGACATTCGATCAGCTGCATGGTTTACGGCTGCAAGCTGCTTCTACTTTCCACCGCAGACATTACACGTCATTGTTGTTGACCCGGGTGTGGGAACAACGCGAGATATTATCTACGCAGAGATCGCCGACCAACGCTTCCTTGCACCCGACAACGGGCTTCTCTCCCTCGCCGCCAAGCAACACGCGCCCACGATCATCCGGCCAGTTCAGAGAACACAACCAGCATCAAAGACATTCCACGGGCGGGACATTTTTGCCCCAACAGCTGCACGCGTCGTGCTAGGGCGAACTTCATGCCTCGGTGCCCCAACCGAGCAGATGCTTTCACTTTCCTGGCCAGAGCCAGAAGACCACACTCACTGTGTCGAAGGCGAGGTGATCCATATTGACCACTTCGGTAACCTCATTACGAATCTGCCGGATACACTCATTCCCGGTCTTCAAAACCAAGGTGAGTTACGATGTGATGGCACACCAATCAATCACATTGTCTCCACATACGGGGAAGCAGAAACCGGGACGCTCGTTGGCTTAGCCGGCTCACAAGGATTTATAGAAATAGCTGTTGTCGAGGGCCGTGCTGCACAGCACCTGGGTGCTCGCATAGGTACAACCGTCCAAATTGAAAAATAACCATAATGTACGGTGCAGACACACCGAGAAAAGAAACACACTCTTCCATGCATCACTCATCAGTCAAGCCTATCGCCGTAACCATTTGGCACCGCATAAAATACGTGCCACTGTTCGTCGCGGCAATCATTTCCAGCCTTGCTGTTCCGTCCGCGTATGCAATTGATGCAGGGATGCCAAACCCACCATCAAAGCCGACAACAGTGAAGTGCGGCCTATTCGTTCTGGATATTGTTGATATTGATGATGTGAATGAAACATTCGAAGCGGAAATCGCCATTGTTGCAACCTGGGACGATCCCCGACTTGCCTTCGATCCAGTAGATGAGGGGACCGATAAAAAAATCTTTCAAGGTGAATTTCAGTTCAATGAAATCTTTACCGGTTGGTGGCCACAACTTGTGATCATCAATCAAATCGGCAGGGGCGACACCAATGCGATAAAAATCTCGGTGCTTCCAAACGGGGAGGTCACATATCTTGAACAACGCAATGTCCGATTAGAAACACCAATGGCATTGTATGACTACCCCTTCGATATTCAGAATCTTCGCGCGTTTATGATTCCATTCGGCAACATGTCTGAAGAGGTTGTCCTTGAAGTTGATGACCGCTACAGAGAAACAACTGAGAGTTATGCCAAACGAGAATCAACTGTGAATGTTGCTGGATGGGATTTTCTAAACCTCAACATGGACGTGGATTCAACACAATTACAACTCCATGAAACAGCTCCCACGTTTTCTCGGATGGTAACAACAATTGTGCTCGAACGTCAGTCTTGGCAGATCGTTTGGGTACTGCTCTTTCCGCTTGTCGTGCTGGTATCGATGGCATGGTCAACTTTCTGGCTTGATCCGGAGTCCATTTCTGACCGCCTGAATATTTCTTTTGTTGGCATTTTGACAATTGTCGCTTACCAATTTGTAGTGATTGACAACATGCCTCGTAATTCATATCTCACCTTCACCGACACCTTACTTCTTGTGTCGTTTCTCATAACGTCACTTACCATACCCCACAGCCTCTATGTGAAAAGCCTCACAGAACACGACAAGACCCCAACAGCTCACCAGTATGACAAGATCTGCCGGTGGGCCTTCCCGCTTGCCTATGCTGCAGCAATTTTCGTGTCTTTCACTCTCTACAAGCTGAACTGACCGCAACAGACACCAACACACAAAAATAATTCGTGGTACGATAGGAGTAGGTCTTCATCGATCAGTTGAGCATCTGTCCGGAAAGAAATGGGGTTTAATATGCAACACAAAGTACTCCTAACTCTCGCATACATTTTCATAACCTTGAATTGTGCACATGCGTCTGACCCAGCCATCCGCGCTGTGTACGGTGACGGAGTTCACTCCTTCTATTCCGGTGACTTCCAGCAGAGTCATAACTACTTAAGCCAAGTCGTTGACCTTGGCACTGATGATCCACGTGTCTACTACTTTCGCGGCCTCAGCGCCCTTCAACTTGGCAAGCGAAAGGCTGCAGATGCCGATTTCAAAAAGGGAGCTGGCTTTGAAGCAGAACGTGGGAACATGCGTACCGTGTCACGAGCGATTGAAAGAATTCAGGGCCCAGACCGTCTCCTACTAGAACAATGTCGAGCAACGGCCCGGCTAGCACTCGCCGAACGACAGGAGCCTCGGCTCAGCGGGACTCGGCCGAGTTTCTTGTCCGGCGGGCAACGATATTCTGGAATAGGTGGCGTAGAAAACAGGGATAAATCGACTCAACAAATAGGCGAGACCGGGGCCCCAACACCAGAGCCAGAAGTTCCTGCGATTGCAGCCGATAGAACTGACGAACCACAACCGATGCAAACGTTGGGTGCCGAAAAAGCCCAACGTGACTCCGATGCATTTTTTGGCAAAAAAGACCCTGAAATGCCAGATGCAACACAACCCGTGGCATCTGATGCCGACACAAAAAAACCGAAAACTCTTTTTGATGACCCTTTTGGTGATGATCCATTTGCGGATGCACCTAGACGAACCGACCCGATGCCGGATCAGCCGAGCCCTGATCCAGACAGTGA
>JADHSL010000057.1 GCA_016776925.1 Pirellulales bacterium
CGCGTCTACGGCCGTTGGGTTTTCAAAATTCGCCGGGTTAGCCATTAGGCCGCACCCGTGCGCAAACGGTGCGCCGCATATTAAGCGTTCAGCCACGCCGCCTAGTTCGGTTAGTTTGTTGTAGTCGCTTGGCATCCCTGCCCTACCTTTCCTTCTATCCCGCGCCGCCGGGCTTGCACCGGCTAGCCGCTATGTACGCGGTTACAGTCCTACCCACGAAAGCAACGGGCGTAACTGCTGGCGAATACAAAGCCTTCGGCCCCCGGCTAGGCGCCCGGCCAATGATAAACCGGGTATAGACGCGCCTACGCCTTGTAGGTTTACATTGCGCCGGCTTCTATTGCCTCTAACGCTAGTAGTTGGTTTTCACGTTCTGCGATTGCGTCGCGTACTTCGTCCGCGTCAAACTCGGCCCATTCTTTAGACGCTACGCGGTCGTTAGTAATCTTGGTAAACGTTGCCAGTTTCTTTAGATCGTCGCACGCCTTAACGGCTTTAATGCTCTTGGCTACTTTGTCTTCGGGTTCTACTTCCGGTTCTGGCGTTTCGTCGGCCTTGTAACGTATTTCTACCGGTTGGCGTGGTTGCTGTAGTTCAGTTTGCGCCGGGTAGTCGCGTGCCTCTTCTACTGTAATTAGGCCGCGTAGTACGTCGGCGTAACAGTTCCGCAACGCAAACCCACGCGCCCGCATACCTAACATACGCGCGGGGTAATCAGTCCAAGGGCCAACCTTACCCCATAGCTTCGCCGTTTTAGCTTCGGGTACGCTAAACGTAGTTACGTGCGGTTCCGGTTCGCCTTTGCGCTTGGTTTCGCAAAGCGCTACCATCTTTTCGCCTTCGCCTTCTACGGTTTCTTTTATGTATTCGCAAAGGCCGCTAGCGCGTACTAAGCCTATAGCCGCGTCGCCGTATAGACTTGGTTTTCCACTTACTACCGCTATAGACTGCAACGAAGTTAAAGGGCTTAGGCCCACTTCTGCGCCGTACTGTAACGCCGCTAAAATGTCTTCGGCTTTCCACCCCTTCGGCGCAAACGCGGTGCGCTGTAACATCTTGGCAAATTCGAACGCGTCGCCAAGGTTACTAAGGTTTAAACCGCCCGGCGTGGTGTTTGTTGTTAGTTCTGTAGACATATAAAACCCTTTGTAGTTAGAGAAAATAGAAGGCCCGGCGGCATCCCTTCCACCGGGCAAAAAATTAGAAATGGTAAAGTTCTTCGGTTGGTAAGTTCAAAGTAGCCGGGCCGCCGGGGTAGTCATAGCTAACCCAAAACGAACCGTTTGTTAGTTCGTCACTTACAACCGTTGCGCGTATTGGTTTTTCGTCCCTATAGAACGTTACACGGTCGCCTTTTCTAAAAGTAATTGGCGGCGGTGCGCCGTACGTTTCTTGCATTCCTGCTATAGCGCCTTGGGCTTCTGCGTCGCCGGGCATGTGGTAGCTATTCATTTTTCTTTTAACTCCGTTCAAAAGTTTTCGCCGAATGTATCGGCCTGATTGTTTTTTTCAATATAAAAAATTTACTAACGTTGGGGACTAACGGCGCGGTTTGTTATTGCGTTGGCGTAAATACCTTTTTAAATAAAAACCTACCACCATTGGCGGGGCTATCCCCATTGCCCGGCCGTAAGTATTTTTACGATTAGTACAAATACTTGACATAACATATTTATTTGTTCGCCGTTCATACGTTCCCCCTTTCCAGCCGCCCGGCCGCCGCTTCTTTAATTACTCTTATGCAACGGTCGGCGTAGTGTTCTAGGTTAAGAATTAAAAACGCTTCGTTTATAACTAGGCTAGTTGGTATTTTAGTTTCGTTGCTAAATTCGTGCCGCATGTTCTTACAGTGTTCTAGCGTTTCTACTAACGTTAGGTCGCGGTCTAGGTCGTAGTCGTATTCCCTGCCAAAACACTGGCTAACTATTGTTGCTGCGTCTACGTCGTCGGTTTGCCAAACGACGTACCAAGAATATTTAGTTTCTACGTAATACCCTTGGCGGTAGTTATCCCATAGGTGGGTAGCGTCTTTTGGTAATGGCTTTGCGTTGTAAGTTTTCATAGTTTTATCTTTCGTTAGGGGTTAAGGGTTCACCATTGGCATACGTCGCAATCGTCTTTACAACAAACGGTAACGCTACGCGCCGTATGTATTAAATCTAAATATTCTTCGGTGTATCGCTTGTTAAAAGCTATATCGTTACGTTCGTTGCGTTCTTTTATAAAGTCGCAATCGTTGTAGCCGCACGCGGCGTGCGCGTCTAAGTTACTGAATACGTAACCGTCGGCGGCGTTTAGGTCTTTGCCGTCGAAAGACATTTTATTATCGCCTTGGTGGCGTAGTTCGTCTTTAAACGCCTTGCGGTATTCGGCCGCGTCTAGTTCTTGCATTAAATTAGTTACTTGGGCTTTTTCTTTTTTTAATTCTGCTAGCTTGGTTTGTAATGTTTCTATGAGCATTTTTGTAGATATTATTTTTTCACTAATTGCGCCGCTACGTTCGTTTTGTGCGCGCTCTACGTTGTAGAAGCAATCGGGTAGGTTAGTACCGGGTAGCCTTTCGATACGTTCGTAAGACTTAGCCGGGGCTAGTAGTCGCGTTACCTGATTACCAAACGTGGTATTTTCTAGTTTCTTTTGGCGTGGCATTTTCTTTACTTTCGGTTAAGGGTTAGTAACTGTTCTTACGCTATCGTAAGAAATGTTGGAAATAAAAACAAGTCGGGTTAGTTTTGGTACTTATAAACGTTTTCGTAGTCGTCTAGGTTTTCTTGTTCTAGTAGTGGGTCTACTAGCCATTCGTTTTTAGGTTGGTTGCTTTGCTTTACTATTTGTTTTTGCAATTTGCGGGCCTTGGCGCTACTTGTTTGTGGTTCGAAAATCCAACCGGCCAAACCGTTTTTAGTTTGTACCGCGTTTTCCCAAACTACTAACCATTGGCCGGGGTAGTCGCGGTGGATACAACCGGGTAAATATATGCCGGCGTCTTTCATGTTATAAATCACAATATGCCCTATATCACTTTTAGCTTTTGTTTGGCATACGTAACCCTCTAGGTGGTTGAAACACTTTCGGTTAGATGGTCTTACGGGTAGCTTTTCGCCTAACTTACTTAGCGTTAGTTCGCTTTGCTTGCGTGACGTTGCCCACGAAGCCACGGTAGCAGTAATAACCGTATTTGCTACGCAAGACTTCGTGGCGTTCTTATCGTAGAAATGGTTTTCTACTTCGTATACTTCGGCGTTTATGTATTGGTCGTAAATAAACATAGTTAGTTTGCTTTCGTTAGTGTTAAGGGTTAAACGTTCTTACGCCATCGTAAGAAATATAGGAAATAAAAACAAGTCGGGTTAAAAACTTTGTAGCGGCCTAGCGTTTTCTAGTAAATCTAATGCTATGCGTTGTTTGGCACGCTCCGTAGCTGTTTGGTTATCTAACAACGCTAGCACCTTGCCTAGTTGTACCCACGCGTAGGCGTGGCTAAACCGTTCCGGCTTGCGCAAATCCTTAATAAGATCGGCGGCTAAATTAAATACCGCGTGGCGTTGGGCCTGTGGTTTTGTGTCGTCGTAAAAAACCTTGTTACCTGTTAGCCGCGTTTGGTCGCAAATACGGCGGCGTAGCGTTTCGTTTTCAGGTTGGAAACAAGAATAATTTTTAAGGTAAAACATAGTTAGTTAGCTTTCGTTAGTGTTTTTTATCGTCCCTAGTTATTACGTCGGCGTAAGAACTACTAATACTTTAGCGTTTCTTAGGATCGCGTCAAGCGGAATTTCTAGCCGGCCTGATAACCGCCACGCGGGCGGCCTGTTTTAGCGCCTTTTCGCGCCATTTTCTTTACTTGGGCGGCATCTAATACCAAACAGTTTGGCGTGGCGTGCCAAGCATCTAGGCCGCCGTGGTCGGCCCCCAAGGCGGCTAACTGGCGTACCCTAGCCATACTAACCCCTAACGCCTTGGCGGCGTCTGCGGTGCTGATTAGGCGGCGGTTAGTTGGTAGGTTCATAACTTGCATACCGTAAACTATACACACCCGCGCAAGTAATCAAATAGCCAAACTTGGCGCCGGCGTAAAAACTGTGTACGTTAATAAATCTTACTACTTTTTTAAGGTAGTGCTAGCGGAGGGCAAGGGACTAGCAGACAAAGTAAACTTTTTTATTTTGTTTTGTCTTGTCTTGTCTTGTGTGCAATATTTTCCAAAGTTGCACGCTACGGCTAGCACCTACTAAACCAATAACGAAAGTTGCTAGCATGTTACTAAGCGTTTTTTTTAATGATATTTACTCCAAGGTTAAAGGGGTTTCGCCTAGAACAAAACAAATCTACGGCCATACGTTTACGCAGTTCGATAGATACCTAGAACGGCCGGCATTAGTCCAAGACTTAACGGACGTAAACGTAGGCGGTTTTCTATCTTGGCGCCGCGGCCAAACGTACCGGGGCAAACCTGTACGCAGTACCACGGTTTTAAAAGATCGCGCCCACCTTCTAGCATTATCTGCGTTAGCGTTTCATAAGCGACAACTAGAAGAAGCGCTAGTACTGCCACCGTTCCGCGCGGCGCCACGCGTGCCGCGTGGCTATACGCAAGACGACGTAGAAAAACTTATACGCTACGCGCAAACGCTACCGGGTCGCGTTGCTGGCGTCGCCGCTTCGTGGTGGTGGTCTACTTTGTTTAGGTTTCTGTATGAAACAGGCGCACGAATAGGCGAAACTATGGCGCTACGTTGGGACTATGTAGAACTAGCAGACCAACGCGTAACGCTTATAGCTGAAACCAGAAAACTAAATACACGAGACATAGAACGCTATGTAAGCCACGAACTAGCTAGCCAATTACAACTAAACATAAACGGCCCGTCGGCCTTGGTTTGGCCGTGGGATAGGCCCGCGAATAGCAAATACCGTAACTTGCAAAGTATTTGCCGTGCGGCCGGCGTTATGCCGCGCGGGTTTCATTCGTTCAGGAAATGCGCCGCAAGCTACGTAGCGGCGGCGGCCGGGCCTGCGGCGGCTAGCGAACTACTAGACCATAGCGACACGGGCGCGCTATTTAAAAAGCATTACGCGGATAGCCGCATAGTAAACAACGGTAGCCGGGCAGTAGATATATTACCAAGGCTAAACGTTCCGGCTTTCCTCCCACAAAACCAAGGCTAACGCGCTGTAGCTGCAAAGGTCTAACAGGGTATCGCTAACGTTTTCAAACTCTAGCCGGCCGTTTACAAAATGGCTTTTTAACCGTTGCATTTTATCGGCCATGCGAATAACTGCGCCGGCTAGAGGTTCCGCGTTTATAGCTTCTGCGCCGCGCCGTATGTTTTCTAACGCGTCGTCGTCGCTTCCATAGTCTAACGTTTTTCGTAGGTGTAGTTCTTCCACGCGTCGTAAAACGTTTATAAAGTCTTGGCTACCCGGCCTTATTGGCGGGTAATAATCGGCCGGCGTAATGTCGCTAGCGGCGTGCGCTGCTGGCGGTACGTTTAGAATTGCTTTTTCTGCTTCCCGCTTTTGTACTGCGTACCTTAGCTTTTGGTTTGCTTCGTTTAGCGTTGGTGCTACTTCGTCGGTTGTCGTCGTTTCTACTGGTTCCGTTTTCAATTTCTTCTAGACCTTGTGGGGGTGCGTCGGCGTACGAAACATTAAGGCCGCTTTTATCGGGTTTCATTTTTAGGCGTAACCAGTATGCCGGGTTTTCTACCGGCCTTGGCCCGCGCCCTTTTTCAACATGAAACCCGGCTAGCGGTTGGTACTCGTCTTTATATGTACTACACCGCACAAGCGCAATTTCTTTTACAACTCGGCGGCCTTGGGAAGTTAGCGTCTCGCGGGCAACGTTTGACAAGTTCCGCGCGTGTATATGGCCGCTTACTATTGCGTCGGCGGCTACAAAACTATTTATACGATCCATACCTAAAAGGCCCATAGTTTTAACCGAGTCGCCGCCGCTTCCGTGGTGGTAGTAAAGGTTGTAGTTATGAGTACTACCGCCGCTTTTGCTTTTGCCGGTTAGTTGTAGCCAACCGTTATACCCGCCGGCTTTGCAAGGCGAACCAAGTAGCCGTAGGCGTTCTACTACTCTTGTTATTACGCAAGTTTCGTGCCTGTTTTGTATAGCCGTTTCGTGGTTGCCTAAACTTATTAGCCCCATTACGTCGCGGTACGGTGCTAAAAATTCTACAAACGTATCTACTACCTTATCTAAATAACTTCCGCTAGCGTGTTCAGGCCGTAGGCTATCTTTATTGCTACGCTTATCGTACTTGCCTTGCATTAAGCAAAGGCCGTCGCCGAAGCAACAAACCATAGCGCCGATTTTTTTTGCCGTTCTTAGATCGCGTTCTATTAAATCCCAACGCGCTTTGGGGTTATCCCAATGCCAATCAGCCGAAAGCATTACGTTTAGTTCTGGATAATTAGAACCACTAAACGTAACCCTATGAACGCCGGGGCTTTTGCGTTCTATTTCCCAAGACATAGCGCCGCCTTTTTATTTTGTGAAACGTTCGCCAAACTTGTTAAGCGCTGCGCGCCTTTGTTTGCAATTACACGGCCTGCCGATAATGTTTGTTATTCGTTCTTCGGTAATACCAAACGCGCCTAAGCCTTGCGCTACGCGGTCGCCTAGGCCGGGTTTACAAACGCGCTTAACGGTTGGGCCGTTTACTTGTTTGCCGCATACCGTGCAAACGTTTTGCGCGTTTAGGTTGCATAACGTCGGCATTTAGGCGGTTTCCTCTTGGGTTATTTCGCCGGCGTCGTCGCAATTTATGCCTAAGTGGGGTAATATCCAACGTTCGGAACCGTTGCTAACGTAAAGAAGATTACCGGCGGCTTCTGTTATCGGGTAGTCTTCGCCGTCGTCGGCCGCTACGTGGTTTGCTAGCATTTCTAAAAGTAAATCGCGGCTCGCGCTAATGTCGCGTTCTACGTTTACGCTTCCGCTGTTATCTAAAAATACGCTAACTTTGTCGCCACGGTTTACAGTGTTCGCAAAGTTTAAACCTTCGTACCAATTTACAGCGAAACCCGTTGCGCCGTCGCGCAAAGTTGTTACCGGCAAGTAACCGTCATAGTTGCTAGGTATTTTTAAGTAACTGCGTAACTGTTCTACGCTTGCTGTAGAAAAATAAGGTTGCAAAAGGTAGAACCGTGCGCGCGTGCCGAATTTTTGCCGGTACGCTTGCCACGTATCGTAGTGCGTTTGAACGCTATTACTGCTTTCGTCTATTACGCTAAGGCTATGCAAGTAACAGCCCAACGGTACTTGATTACAGCAACAAAGCGGAAAGAACAAAACGCACCCCCTTTGCGTTAGGTGCTTGTGTCGTCGTCGTCTTCTTTACACGTTGCCGCAACTAATACCCAACCGGCGTCGCCGCAATTTACTATAACGCCACTACCTGCGCCCGCGTCTGCGAAAGGGTTACTAGCCGTTATGGTTTCGCTATTGCCTTCGGTATCAGTTAAGGTAAAAGTTTTGCTACTACCTTGCGACCAATCGCTAATAGAAACTAACCGCGCAAAGTTGTTACCGCCGACGCCTTCGCCTTGGTTTTCTATGTCGGTTACTTCGGTAGATTCTGCGCCGGCGTTTAGGTCTATGCCGTCTTCTGCTACGTATTCTTCTACCCAACGCACCGCGTTACCAATGCGTTTAACGCTTCCCGCGTCGAACGTGTGTAGTTTAGCCATACTTTATTTTACTAAGCGTTACCGGCGTTTTGTTTTAGCTTTTTTTTATACCATTGCGCGTGATTAAAACTATGCGGCATAACGCCGGCCGGTGGGTTTTTTACTTTTAAAAATTCTGCTAATAGCGAAAAATTTAGGCGGCTATCTTGGCGCATATCTAATACTAAAAGATCGTCGGGCCGTTTAGCAAAGTGTTTAAAAACTCTCGTATAGTGCTTGCGTACGTCGCTTGCGAATACTTCGTAGTTGGGTTTTAGGTTTAGTTCTTCATAATTTACGACCATACGACACCACGATAACGCTATATCGTCGGGCGGTCGGTAAGTAAGAATAAACCGCGCGTTTTTTATTTGCTTGTCTAGCTGGCGGAAGTTGCGGCCTATCGGGTAATCTAACAACGCGTCTACGTTTTCTATACCTTCGCATACGTCGCGTTTTAGTTTTACATTTTCTAGTATGCGTTCGTATGGTTCGGGGTTATTGTTATGTCTGTTTTCTCGGCCGGTATGGTAGCAACTAAAACCTAATTCTATTAGTGCGTCTGTTAAAGAATTGCTACCGCTTTTAGCTAGACCTATACCAAAAATATAAGGCGTTTTAACCATCGTCTTTTTTCCCTTCAAAGTAAACTCGCGTAGCTTCGTTTACGCTTTCGTCGTTCCATTCTTGCAAGCCTGCGGGCGTATCGTGTACCGCGTATTCGCCATTAGGTAGCCTTGGGAATAACCGGCCCCGGCTAACGTATTGCCTATTCTTGCGTTCGCCGTGCCATAGGTGAACTACTTGTACCCCTTGGCAATAACCAAAACGCAAGCCAAGGCTAGACGCGTTACGCCGGTACGCTTTGTAGCTATCGGTTAATACGCTTGGGTCTTGTTTGGTTGCGTACCACGCCTCTAACGTTCTATGTTTGCAATTATCACGCAAAGCCAAGGTAAATAAGGCGTCGCTATTACCCGCTACGCTTGAATCTAAAAACCCGCCCAAAGCGTTATAAGATTGCCGCGTAAAGGCCCAACCAAATCCGGGGTGGTAGTGCGTAAACTTTGGCGCGGCTTCGCGTTTTAGAGCCACGGCGGCGGCTTCTTTACGCATTTCGTGGCGGCCGTCTTGGTCTAGCCATACGCAACTAGTAAACGGTTGCACTACGTCGCACCGTTCTAACTCGGCTAACGTTTGCCCGTACCAATCGCCAGTAGTAAACAATACGTCGGCGTCTAAAAATATTAGCCGGTCTGCGTCTGTTAAACCGGCCGCTAGGTTCCATAGCCTCTCCTTATGAAACAATTTCGAACGCGTCGGGTATACCGCTTGCGTTACTGCGGCCGGCATTGGTTGCGGCGTTTGGCCGGGTAGTACCGCTTGGGTTACTACAACGTTTACGCCTTGTGCTAAAAGGCTTTGTACCGTCGCGTGTAGGTGTAGGCGTGGTAGTTGAAAAGTTGCGCACTGAAAAAACGATAAGCAAACGGCCGCGTTTTGCATTATGTTAGCTTGTTGGGTGCGCAGAACTAGGCGGCGTAAACGTTGTGCCGCTTGGGTAACGTGCGGCGTCTGTTACTCGTATTTCGTCTACACTAAAATTATAAAGCGAACCACCAGCGCCAACTACAAAGCTACTCGGCGCGGATTGAACACCCGAACTAGACGTAATTTGCGTGCCGCCTTTGTACAGTCTTGTAGTAGAACTTTCGTAAACTATTGCGTAGTGTTCGTATGTATCTAACGCGGCCGTACCAAAACTGCCTATTTGTTCTTCGTCGTCGGAATGATACAAAACAAAATTGTTACTAGAAGCGTGTTTAAATTCAAAATCGCCAAACACTAGAGCGCGTTTATTAGAGGTAAAACTATAGTTTGTGTTCCGTTTAAACCAAAACTCTACAGTCCAACTAGAAGAATTATAGGCGCCGGTTGCATAAGTTAGGGTGCCTTGGTAGTGAGTCCACCCACCCGTACCATATTTATAGTCACTACTTAACGCACTAGAAGGCGAACCCGACGTACCCGAAGCTGTTGGGGTAATGCTTTGCCCGTTTGAATGCGTCACGCTGTTAGCGGTACTTTCAAACGGCACTAACAAACGAACCGAAGACCATAGACTATCTGAAGAACCACCGCCGCCGCCGCCGCCGCTAGCGGTGTAAACCGTATTACTACCTAGATAGATTTTAGAAACGGTGCTACTACCTAACTTAATAGCTTGTACCGTAGTTTCGCCGTACCCTTCTTCACCTAAAACTATAGCCATAGCAAACCCTAGGAAATAATATAAATTGTTGCGGCGTCGTAGCTGCTCAAAGCGTCGTAATTTATTTGGCTTATCGAAACTATGTTAGTAATACGCACGGCGTTTGTAATGTCTGTATTGTCGCTAAATAGTTGCGCTATTAGCCCTAGCGTAACTTTGTTAGTTGCCGAACCGTTGGCGCGTGTTACTGGCGCTATGTCTGTAGACTCCGGCGCAGTATTGCCGGTTAGTTCGCTTATTTTTTTATCTGCCATTATTCAGCCCTCAAAAAATTACCGGATTCGGTTAGTAACCGCCCGCCGTCTTCTAGTAATATTCTATAGGTAAACGCAAGAAAAACCGCCGGCGTAATTGCTTGCGGTGTTACTGCGGCTACCATGCCTAAACCTTTTCCTACGAATGTTGCCGCCATTAGTGCGCCTGTACTCCTATTACCGTAGTGCCGGTTTCTACTATGGCCGTTACCCCGGCGCTAAATAACCGCGCTTGCTGGTCTTGGTCTACAACAAACGCCGCGCCGGGCGCTAGCGGTATACCGTTAGAAGTTGTTACGGCGTCGCCGCCCGCAACTACTTTTAAATATGCCGTAGCGCTTCCGTTATTGCTTATAGCAACAAAACTAAAAGGCTTTGTAGGTGCTTCTAAAACTTCGGTAGCGCTTGTAGTTACTGTGGTGTTATTTATCATTTTTAAACCTAATAAACCGAATTAGTCGGGCCATATTGTAGAATCTGCACGCCATTAGTAGTGTTAGTTACTAAACATTTATATTGGCCGGCGGAAGTAACTTGTACATTTTGGCCGGTTTCGTTGTTCATTTGACTCCAGTTATTGCCTATATGTTCATACCATTGATAAGTAATAGTGGCTGTACTATTAGACGTTACGTTTACGTTACAGGTGAAAGTAGCTGGGCCACCACTAGTACCGGTAACTTCTAAGTATTGGACGTAGCTATAGGCCGTGGTACTAGTCGTAGTTAAACCGCCGCTAGTAAGGATACACCGCCACGCCACGCCGTCCCAAGGTAAAACAGTCGTACCGATATTACCTAAGTTTGCTAGCCGGGCCGTATATGTATGGCTTGTAGGCGTTGCGCTATACGTGCCGCTTGCATAGCTAACCGGCCAAGACGCCGGCGCGTTAGTCCAACCGCTATACCCGTTGGTACTGTATTGCCATTGGTAAGAAATTGCGTTACCCGATTCGTTAGAAGCGGATACGAAAAACGTAACATCTTCATATTGGCTTAGGGTTGGTTTTCCTGCTATGTCGCTAACAGGTTGCGTACTTATTACCGGGTTATCGCTTGCCACGCTCGGCACATCCCAAACGTAGACGCGGCCCCGGTCTACATAACTGCCCGAAGTATTGTCGGCCATTCTTCCGGCGGCCGCTATCTTCTGCCCGTCGCCGCTAAAAGTAGAAAACGCTAGATTGTCAGACGCTACCGCGCCGTATGCCGGGTTAGTGTATTGCGACCACGTACTACCTTCTAACCTATATACAATTACCGCGCCCGTGTTCTCGGTGCCGGCGGGGTTATATACGTTATAAAAAGCCCTTACTACCCGCGTGCCGTCACGGGAAACGCTAGCGTTTCCTAAATTCCAATTAAAACCCTGACTAAACGTCGGGTTTGTTAGCGTATCCGTTTGCGCCCAAGTATCGCTAGATTCAGTATATTTAAATACTTTACCCGCGTGCGTAACATACGTATTTAAATCTTGGCTAACGCCATCGTTACCAGAATTTGAGACAGTGCCGGAAACTTGTAGCGTTGCCTTTTGTTCCCAAGTTTGATTGGCAGAATTATAGTGATACCTTAAAAGTTTACTAGAAGTAGTAGAAGAGCCGGCCGCTGCACTAAACACAATTTTCGTACCGTCTGCGTTTATTTTTAGGTGGTGTTTGCCAAGTTCCCACCTATCGGTATTATGCCCCGTGCCGTCACCGGTGACGGGCGGTACAATGTCGTTTCCTATCTGCGTTACCAGAGCGCTAGCGGTATGGTTTTTATAATAAACGCGTACTAAGCCTTCCCGATAGTTGCCGGATTGTTGGCTAGAGTAGTTAGTACCTTTATAGGGAATAGAAACGCCAAGGTAGTTACCAGTTGAATTGAAACTAAGACGGTAGGCAGTAACCGGCCCGGAACCAGAAACAAACGAAACAAAAAACTTGTTCGCGTTTGTGCCGCCGTGTACGTCTTCTAAATACGTAGACGTAGTGTTTATACTGCTAAAGTTAGTACCGGTGTTAGTTACCCACCGTAATAAAATATTCTGGTTTGTTCCTACTACGTGCAACGCGGCGGCGTTGTTTCCGCTATCGTCGATGGTTGCCGCCCTAGAAACAAATTTATTTTCGCCTAGCGCGTTTATTAAATTGGTATGCGGCTGCCAATTATTGGTAGAAGATTCTCGATAGATTTGTAAATACCTATTTAAATATTCGTCGTTCGTTGTATCTAAATAGGCGCTGTAATTTCCTAAGTGCGCTAAGACCATGTTTCCGCTATAGTTAAATTCTAGGCCGGCGGTTTGCGAACCAAAATTCCAACCTAACGAAATATCGTTAGGCGAGTCCGGCCCCGTCATAGTATACGCACCGTTTGGTACTCTATCGGCCGGCACTAAATCTACAAGGCTAGTAGTACCGCTACCGCCACCGCTACCGCCACCGCTACCCGTTCCGGCCCCTATGCCATCGTGTAGAATATTCTCGCCGTTTTCTGCGTCTAGCGGGTCGCCGCTTTCGGTAGTTATGTAATTAGTTACGGCTACCGTTAGCGTTACTACGTCGCTAATTTCGTCGCTAGTAGCGCTAGTAGCGCTTAAGACTACGCGGTATTGGTTGCCGTCGTCGCTCAGTCCTGCGGTAAAACTATAGTTACTACCGTTGGCGCCGGTTATGTCTGCCCAAGAACTACCGCTATTAGTGCTTACTTGCCATTGGTAGTTGAGCGAACCAAGCGGCGCGGTAGCGTTTACGCTAAACGTGGCCGTAGTTGCGTCACCTGTGGTAACGTTAGACGGTTGCGTATTTATTATTATGCTTTGGCCCCAACCTGCTAACGCCGTGCGACGCCAACCGCTGGCCGTCATTACATAAAAGTAGGTAGCGTCGTAGGCAATATCGCCGGGCGTGCCGGTGCTACTTGTACTAGTTGGAACGCTAGACCAACTAACGCCACCACTACCGCTACCGCTACCGCTACTTGGCGTTATCCATTGTAAAAACCCTGTACCGTCGCTAGATAAAACTTGGCCGCTTGTGCCTATGCCGTCGGGTAGTGTTAAAGAATAAGTAGCGCTAGAACTATGCGGCGGGCCTTTGATCGTTACGCCGTGGCTATTGTTTTCGCAATTAAGAGTAAGCGAACCACTACCAACCGTGCCGCCTTGCACAACTACTACACCGGTTGCCGGGTCTAGGTTTAAATCGCTTGTAGTAGTTGCCGTACCGTTTGTTATTTCCTGAAACGTTGGTACGTTGTGCGTATGGTCTGCGCTAGCTACGTTAGCCGGCGCCCATTCATTAGAGGCCGTGTACGTTAAAACTTGGCCGGTACTTGGCGCCGTGCTATTTACGTTTGCTAAGTCGCTTAGGTTGCTTGTAGTTATATCTACTACAGACGTTGCGCTAATCGTGCTTGTACCGTCGGCGGTTGCTATAGCTATGCCCGTACCGGCGGCTAGGGTTACGTTACCACTACCGGCCGGCCCTACGCCGTTATTTACCACTAGGTCTACAGTAGTTGCGCTACCTATGGTTACGTCGGCTTGCGTATCGGTAACGCTACCTACGCTTAGGCTACCGCTACCCGTGGCCGTTACTGTTATGTTTATAGACATATAAAAAAACTACGGGCTATGTATTTTAAAATTTCCACTAACAAACGTTCGCGTAACTACGCCGGGTGCGTCTGCGCGTATATACCACCTATATAACTCGGCTTCGCTTAGTGAGGCCGTTTGTGTTTCTGTTAAACTTATATTTACTTGGCCGTTAGCCGCCGACGTTACGCTAACTGTAAAGGTTGCGGCCGTTTCGCCTTGGGTATTTATGCCGCCGGGGTAGTTGCTGCTAACGGCTTTGGTTGTTTTAAAAACAATAGCAGACCAATTACTATAGTTAGTTAGCGCTATATCAAAATCTAACGCCATGCCAAATTCGTCCCCTTTAACTACGTTGCAATCTAGCGCGGCCGGTAATATGTCAAAACTTGGCGTAGTCATTTATTCAGGTTCCCCGAAATGAGAATTAAAATCTATGCCGTAGTACGGTTTAAATTCTAAATAAACCATTTGGCTTTTATCGAATTTAGCCGCGTTGTTTAGCGTACCGTCTGCGTTTAGTGGTAGTGTAGTAGGACTAGCAACGTTCAGGCCGCCGGGGCTTCTAATTACGGTGCGGTAATAATCTTGGCCGCTAGAACCGGTTTTCTTAAATCTAAACCCAACGTTTGGCGTCTTAATTACCCAACCTTCCGCACGGTATGAAAAATCAAACGACACGGCCCAAAAGTCTACGGGTATACCGCTTACTAGTTCTGTATGTTGCGAGGCGTTACTACCGCTACAAAGCCAAGTACCCGCCGCGCCGCCGGCCCACGTTTGGGTATTTGTTTTGTTTACTACGCTTTGTACGGTGCTTAAAGGAAAATCGGAACGGTACGCGCTTACGCTTAGTTTTGGGTCTATGCTGCGCACCTTTAAACCGTTTATCGGTTCTAAGGCCGCGTTTACTACCGGTTCTACTTCGTTACTGTCGTTAGTAAAACTAGTAAACGGCTTTTCCATGCTACCTACCGTTAGGCTCCAGCGGTCGCAACGGTTTAGCGGGTTTGGGTCTAACTCACAAGTGGGCGCGGGTTCATACCGTACGCTATACGTTGTGGTGTTGGGGTCGTTATTGGCGCCAGTTGTTTTTTCTATGCTTTGCGCTTTTAGGTTGAATTGTTCGGGGTGCGCTTCGCCAATTACCGGTAATAATACTTGGTCGCTTGCTACGTCGGGCGTATCTATAAAATTACGCTCGGCGCTTGGCGATTCGCCAAACCTTGTACTAAACGTTCGCGGGTGTACTTCTACTATTGCCATTGGCCTACGCTATCGAAGTTAAAACCATTTCGTTACCGCCTTTTATGGCGTCCCGAATTTGTTGTAAAATTGGCGTTTGTTTCTGTAACTCTTTTTCGCTGGCGGTTGGCCCTTGCGGCGTCGCCTGCGGGTTGCCGCCGGCGCCAACGTTGCCGGGGTTGTTTGCCATATTGCGGTTAGGATTACCAAAGTGCGTTAGAAAACCTTCGGCAATGCCTAAGCCTAAACGTTCGTGCGTTGCGGCTTGTAATTTCTTTTGGTACTCGGCGGCGCGTTGTTCGCGTGCTTGGCGGCGTTCGTAGTACTTAGCCTCTAACCCTTGTTTATGCTGTACGAATTTTACGTAGTTGCCGCGCTCGGCTTCCATACGTTGCTGCAACTGCGCGCGGGCGTAGTCGCTTAGGCCCATACTTTCGTACTGAGACATAATTTTATTAGCTACGTTATTCCACGTTTCTAACGCCGCTTCGGCTTGTAGGTTTTGCCCTATGCCTCTTAATATCGGATCGTTAGCGGGGTTTTGCCCGGCCGCTTGGCGCTTTTCCATAGCTAGCGTAAAGTTTGCTAACTTTTCGCCGGCCGTCATAGTAGAAGTAGCAACATTTTTTAAACCGCTTGCGGCCGCTTTGGCGCTTTCGGCGGTTGCGTGGTTTGCTGTACTAACTGCGTTATGGGCTTTAAGGTAGTCTGGTATTAGCGTGGTGCTATTGTCGGTATTATGCTTTAACTTGTCTAACGCTTTTACAAACCCGTCTACGGCCGGCTTAGTCTTTATTGCTTCTAGTTTTTTCCTGTAGGCGTCTTTAGCTTGCGTTAAACCTTCTAGCGCTCTTTTCTGGCTAGTAATAGGCGGTATAGCTTCCGTTTGCGCTTTTGCCCACTTGCCTAACCCTAGGTCGCTTTTATCTAAACTTTTGGCGAAACGTTCGGCCGAGTCTATAGCGCGCCTTGTGCTTTCGTGTGCCTGAAAATCGTTACGGTTTACAAAGTCGTTTAGCGAGCTAGCTATAGGCAACAAAATAGCCGACGCCGCTTTAGCAAACGTTTTTAAACCTACGTAAAAACTGTCTGCCCATTTAGCTAACAGTACGACGCCTTGTTTAAAACCTTGTACTAAAAACTTAGCTATAGCTACGCCGCCTATTTCGCCATCGAATTTAAAGTTTTTAACAAACTGTAATAGCGCCGTATTTGCCTTTTCTATCATTGGCGCGAAGCTACTTAAAACCTGTTGGCCTAACTTGGTTGCCGTTTCTTGTACGCGGTGCATGGCGTCGTTCATAGATTCCACGGCGTCTACTTGTTTTGTGCTTAGTATCTGCCCTAGGTCGTTCATCTCTTTAGACGTTGCGGCTACCTTTTCTTCTAGGCCGTCAAACATTGGAAATAACTGTAACCCTTGGTCGCTAAATATCTTAAAAGCCATAGCGGCTTTTTGGCCGTGCGTTGGTAGTTTCGCAATAGCTTTAGTAATTGCTAAAAATTGTTGCTCAGGTTTTAAGGCGGCTAACGCGCTTATATTAAAACCCATAGACTGCAACGGCTTTAGCGCTTCGCCAAAACCTTGGTTAGCTTCGGCTAGTCGTTTATTCATACGGCCAAAACCACCCGAAAGCGCCGTAAGCGGTACGCCTTGTTCTTCGGCTATGCGGCCTAAGACTTGTAGAGACTCGGCGCCTATGCCGGTGCTATCCGACATCTTGCCGAGTGCGTCTATAGCTTGGCGGTTACTGTCAAAAAATACCTTAGCCGAACTAGCCGCACTACGAAACATACCGGCTAAACTGCTTAACCCTTTTACGGCTAGTTTGCCTACTTCTATAGCTGCTAAAAGTTGCATACCCTTAGCGGTACTTTTGCTATGCTTTTCTATGCTTTGTAGCTTGTCACCTACCGCCGACATTTGTTTTTGAAATTGGCTAATAGAAGCCGTCATTTTCATGTTCAAACCGATAGAATTAGCCATAGCGTTTCAACCTTTCTGTATTCCTTTTAATTTGGCTAGTTCGGCCCGCATTTCTTCTAACGTTTGCGGTAGTTTGTTTCGCGGTATAAAGTCTTCGGGTTTTGGTGTTTTGTGTTTATCACAGTGCGGCGCCAGTATTGCGGAAGCTAGAACGCCGGTTTGTTCCCACGGGTTAGGTATTGGTTGGTGGTACGCGTCGTACGCTTGCCATTCGGCTAACTCGGCGCTATCCATTCTTACGCTAAGTTCTGCTACCGTCATTTTTAAAAAACCGGCTAGGCGAAATAAAAACCTACGGCCCGGCCGGTTCTTTAGTTTTTTGCTAGTTCCTCTACATCGTCGTTAGTAAGTTTATTTACCTTTTGTGCTAGTTCGAAAAGTTCTTCACAAGGTTTAGAAGATAGGCCCGCAAGTTCTTTAAATTCTTCTGGTTTGCATAACGGCGCGCCGTCTTTATCGCATAGCACGCGTACAAGAAATTTAGACCGTGGGTTATCCATTAGGCCGCCTTTGTTGCGGCTATTGAATACTTCTGTTTCGTACGCGTCGCGCTGCCCTACTGT
>JADHSL010000007.1 GCA_016776925.1 Pirellulales bacterium
CCGAAGCAAACACAAAATTTGCTATCTGGTTGCATGGATCTCCATAGGATTGGTCAAACTCATAGCCCAACACAAGTTCTGAGTCGCCGTAGCTATACGGGCGTATGAACTCGTAGTCGAGATCACAGTACATTCCCCCAATATCATGCATGAGGATATATCGTATGACGTCAGCACGCATAATGTTGCGGCTAAAGCCTGAAAAGATCGGATAAAATTCTGGGTGACGTTTCTTCACATAGGCATTGATGGCCTCATCATCCCAAAGCCGATATTCCCAATCAGGGTGCCATCGCCTCACCGAGGCAATGGTATGCTTCCACCGCAGGGGCAACGTGTTGGTCTTCCATGACTGATGGATTATTTTTGGGATCACTTGCACGGTGGCCTGGGATTCATCCGCAGTCTCCACTGCCACTTTATTGGTTGAACCGGCCATTCAATACTCTGAGTTTCGTTTACTGGCACATCCCGCCTTTCACACTCTGGAGCCTGCCCCCATCGCAAGCAAAGTTTTACGTTTGCTGGTTTTTTAAAAAACCCATAGTGATACGGTCAACGGCAACAACGTTTACGATGCGGTCGTCAGTTAGCCGTAGGTAGCGTAACACCCTTCGGCAGAAACGTCACCTCCCGGTCATTTGCCAATTGCCTTCCATGAGTTGAACGACCGTTTTTTACCCAGTCATCGAGGAGCCGAAGTAATTCCGTCACCTTTTCTGGGAAGTGCTCAGCTAAATTTTGTTTTTCTGATGGATCCTTGCTGAGATTAAACAGTTGAAGTGGTGGGAATCCATCAGTCTTTGCCTGCTTTTCTTTCGGCGCACTCCAGCCACCACTTCCATAACAAAGACAGAGTTTCCAATCTCCTTCTCGAATTGCAAACGATCCGTCTATCGAGTGACTTACCAAGCCTGTTCTCACTGAGTGCTCTTTGCCCTGAAAAAATGGAACGAGACTAAACCCATCCTCCCCACCGGCAAACTCCTCAGAATTACCCGCTATCGCCTCTAGAGTCGCATACACATCGGTGTGACACGCTAAGCCACGGGTGACTTTTCCAGGCTGAATGTGACCAGGCCATTTTACAATGAGCGGGACCCTATGCCCCCCTTCAAAAATATCTGCCTTATGCCCTCGGTAGATGCCACTTGGGTCATGCCCATGCTCTTCCAATAGTTCAAAATTTGCCTGCGGGGAGCAGCCGTTATCACTTGTGAAAATGACGAGTGTATTCTGTTCGAGCCCTTGCTCCCTAAGGCAATCCAAGAGTCGCCCCATGAGATGATCAACCTGCATGACAAAATCCGCATACGGATTTATTCCACTTGCATCGCGGAAAGGGGCAATTGGGACGATCGGTGTATGCGGCGCTGGCAGAGGCAAATAAAGAAAGAATGGCTTGCCTCTCTTTGCATCGTCACGGTGTGCCGTAATGTACGAGATGGACTTATCAAAAAGATGAGGCAAAACTTCCGGAATATGGAAATCTGAACCTATCGGGCCTTTTCTATACCAACCATAGGAATCTTCTTTTGACGTCACACCTTCTTCACGATTGGGTACTGCAGTCACCTGCCCGGTATCAACCCAGACATACGGCGGCATGTCCAAAGAACCACAATGACCATAGTAGTAATCGAAGCCATTGATATCCGGACCGTTGAGTACTGGCTTCGTAAAGTCGATGGTCTTTCCATCTTTGTGCCAATCCCAACCGAGGTGCCATTTTCCAATCATGGCTGTGTGATAGCCCGAGTCTCGTAGCAAATGCCCAAGAGTTGCCCGTTCCGCCGGAATAAGGTGCTCGCTACGTCCACTCAAAACACCGCGCGACAACCGTGAACGCCAGTTGTACCTCCCCGTTAGTAATCCATATCGAGTCGGCGTGCAGACTGAACTTGTCGTATGCGCATCAAAAAACGTGAGTCCTTCATCAGCAAGCTGCTGCAAGTAAGGCGTGGCAATCTTGCAGTTCGAGTTCGTCGGAGAAATATCTCCTATCCCAAGGTCATCAGCCATAACCAAAATTACATTTGGCTTGTCATCAGCCGCGCTATTCGAACCTGCCAAACAAACAGTGCAGGCCCACAGTCCAAAAAGAAAGAAACGGAATCGGTTACCCATGTCTGGTTCCTCAAGTTCAACAAATTCTCGTGCAAGCACTCAAAGCATACAGCTGTCTAAGTAATTTGAGACATATGCACAAACCATGTCCCCTTGAGATGGACCTTAATCCTTTTGCCGTCTGCTTGCCAGCTTCACTTCCCAATCGCCTCCTACTCATAAAAACATGAAATCTGTGGACCTCTACATCTGACAAATATTTCCAGCAAGTGAACCAATCATCCTGCCATATCTGTATCCCGATGATGGAACAGGTGATTTGAAATATCACACCTGCTACCGAAGGACCAATGCACCAAGATTTACATAATATAATGAAACTTTCTTTGTGTATTACCCGCAATCGTTAACGGTAAATACAACTTTGTTTCCGACGCCATTCCATTTTGATTGCCCTTCCTTAATGTCGGGTTTGGAGACACATGATAAGGGCTTCTGACTTAAGACATTAAGATCATGACGTTCGATACTACTATGCCAGCAATCGAAGGATCACTTGTGTTAAAACTCAAAGACAAAACAGCCTTTACACTTATTGAGCTTCTTGTTGTCATCGCCATCATTGGTGTTCTGGTAGCACTTCTCCTGCCCGCTGTTCAAACTGCACGCGAAGCAGCACGGCGGATGGCCTGCTCCAGTAATCTCAAGCAAATCTCATTATCAGCGATCAACTATGAGTCCCTCCACGGACGCCTCCCTATTGGGTTCCTTGGACCGTGGGATGCCAACGGAAATGGCATGAACGATACCGCCGAGGCACCCGCTACGTGGCAATGGGACTTTGCAAACATTGGCATGTTTCCTGTCTTGCTGAGTTTCCTCGAAGAAACTGGCACACAGGACAGGCTCAACCCTCTTCTCCTCCGTCAGCATTCCCGCAAAAGACCAGGCCAAACCTATAAAGGACATTGGGCATCAGGAAAATCAACAAAGGACGCAGCATTTACTCAGCCGAGTATTTTTCTCTGCCCTTCAGCACTCCTTCCAATTCATACCAACCTCATTGATACTTCGTTCACATATGAAACTGCCGATGGAATACAAGTTGAAATAAGAGGGCGCAAAGAGAAGGAATACGGCCGTTCTAATTATGTCGGTGTGTCTGGTAAGGCCGGAAATACACCCTCTGAAAAACAATACGCTGGGTTATTTGTGAACAGGCTTCCTCAATCTCTCAGACATACCCGCGACGGCACAAGTAACACGCTTTTATTTGGTGAGAATAGCGCAGTCATTACCTGGATTGGCGCTGCTGGCTGGCCGGTACTCAATGGACTGGGTGATACGCCAAGCCAAACCAAACCACTGTTCACCAGTCTTCACCCTCGCGTTGTCATGTTCGCAACCGCCGATGGAGCAGTCCGCGGACTCTCTTTCACGATTGAACAAAAAACTTTGAATAGCCTGGCCGGGATGGCCGACGGTGAAGTTCTATAGAAACATCGAGGCAAAGGGGGCGATGGATTGGCTACGGCTGTAACCCCTCTCCAAGGACAAACTTGTAATTTAATGGAACAGTCACAAGTTGCCCACTTTCTGACCGCAGCGTGATCTCGTTGTCACCGAAACATATTTCTGCAACACGATCAAATGTAGCTGGCACCGATACAGCGCCCTGAATGCTACGGATATCAGCTGGCGTCGCGTCAGAACAGGTTATGGCCGTTGCAATCCCCTGATCACTCAATGTATTTTCATTTACTGACGCCGCCAATCCATCGGCGAAGAATCCACATATATCTTCCAGCCCAAGGCATTGATTTCGGCCGTTCCATGGGAACGAGTGCCGCCCATGATTCTCAAGCCAGAACGCTGTGGTTGGCAACTTCCGTGGGTCGCGGAGTGAAAACCAGACCCAGTGCTCCTTGGTATTCACTGCCGCAGACCAAGCCGGCGTGCCGTTCAAAGCTTCAATATCTGCAACAACTGCAAATAGATCAGAAAATCCACGTCGTAGCGGAAGGCGGGAACAGTCGATACAAGCAGGCTCTTTTAAAAGCGTGGGGATTTCCTTGAGGTCACCGAATGTTTTCCCAATCGCCAACAGTTGGTATTCCCCACACGCTGGGTCACTAAACACCCCGGGATTTGTCATTCCGAGTCGGAAAGGACTTGTTGAAATTCTAAACGTTCCTACATCATCAGGCATTGCCAGCGTCGCGTGATGCCCAACAGGCGTCGGGCCAACGAAACCCTCAACGGTGTGCCGCTGATACACAACCGGGTGCTGCTCACAGAGAGAGATTTCTTTTGTCACCCGGCCCTTCCGAATGTGTGTATCTAAAGCTAGCGTTAATCGTGAACAATCAGGCCGAGAAGTCTTATCATCTACAAACGACCATACCCCTGTAGCCGTCTCGCCATGCGGAGGATGCTTCTCGCCTTTGTATTCACTGGCATTCCCACCAAACGGCATACAGAAAAAGTCCCCTCGTAGTGGCACAAGAACTTCTGCCGGCATATTGGCAGGCTCTTCATCCTGCCAAGGGCTGATGTAATATGGCGAAATCTGCTGCCCGTCTCTGCTTTTGAAGGTCACTGGCGCCATCTGTCCACCACGTTTTGTGATGGCAACAGAGACCTGTTCGTTTGCCAAAACAAAACTTGGCTGTGAATGAATCACTTGATTTTTCATCATTCAGGAATCCCTGTACTGAATCAAACTCATTAAAAAAGTTTTGAACGCCCCCCAGATATCTTCACCTTGAGAGTCGTTGTCTCGGCTGTTAACGCATTTCCTGGACTACGAATTTCCATTTTGAAATGTTCTTCAGCTTCGCCCAAGATATCACTTCGTAGATATTCTGATGCCTCGTCGAGAAACATGCCCTGTTCATCGAAAAATTCTGCCTCGATCGTAACACCCGACCAATCACGTTTGCCAAGATTTTTTATAAGGCCAGTGACTACGAGCTTGCCTCTTGGAGAATCCTGAAAACTAAGTTTTTTTTCTACTTGCCGTATTACAAGATCCTTTGTTACATCGCCTCGCAATATGGTTAATTGCGCTAATGGCCAGAACCCTACAAGAAGTAACGGCACAATAAATAGCAACTGCTTCCAACTGTACTGGACGTTTACCGCTGAAACATCAGCACCACAATTCGAACACTTCATTGTTACCCCCTTTCCCAACCACCTACTTTACCAATCCGCAAGGAAGACGTGAGCATGGGTTGTCACTATTTTTCAAGTGAACAAAAGATCCCAAAACCTACTCTTTGCTCAAAACAACCCGTTGAGTCGTTGCATCGGCAGCACAGGCAGACCCAATTTTCCACGATTGCATTCCATGTTCTTCAAGCTGGTGCATAATGCTCTCAACGAAATGTGGTGACACAATTAACACCATCCCGACACCCATATTGAACACTCGGTCCATCTCTACCTGTTCGATACTTCCAAGTTTTTGAAGCCAATCAAATACTGGCGGGATCTCCCAACTTCCACGCTCGATTTGAATCTGTATTGCTGGTGGCACGATGCGAGCAAGATTTTCTTCTAGTCCACCGCCTGTGATATGGGCGATACCATGTACTACCTGTTTGACACGATAATGCCGTAATACAGAACGAATTGGCCGTGCATAGAGCTGCGTTGGTTCAAGGAGAAGCTCTCCCACCGTTTTGTCATCACATTCAGAAACTCTATTATCTATCTCGAGTCCAGCTATCTCGAAAACAACCTTCCGAACCAAGCTGTACCCATTGGAATGAAAACCCGACGATGCGATACCAATGGCCACGTCACCTGGTTGAATCTGACTTCCATCAATCAGCCGTTTCCGTTCTACGACGCCTACACAAAAGCCGGCGAGGTCATAGTCACCTCGGGCATACAGGTCGGGAAGGATCGCTGTCTCCCCACCCACTAGCGCGCAGTCCGATGCGACGCAGGCGTCAGAAATACCCCTCACGATTGCTTCAAGTCGTTCGGGGTCATCATGCGAGAGTGCGACGTAGTCAAGGAAAAACAACGGCTCGGCACCTGTACAGAGCAGGTCGTTGATACTCATCGCAACAAGGTCAATTCCAACCGTGTGATGCACGCCTGTAGTGCATGCCACCTTCAACTTGGTGCCGACGCCATCTGTGCATGACACCAGAAGTGGATCTTCGTACTGCCGTGCAAAAAGACCCTGCAACTGCAATTGAAAGAGCGCAGCGAATCCACCCTCTTTGCTCATAACGCGAGGGCATTGCGTCCTCCTCATGTGCGCAGGCAATTTCTCCATTGCCTTTTCATAAAGAGCTAGATCGACGCCAGCACTGGAATACGTTGCACCACTCACACTGATATCTTCCCGTGACACTCTCTTGCTGCAACCCCTACCCAAAACACAGCGAATAGAACCGTTCCCATGTACCGAACCGGCAGCATATGTGGCATCTCTTTCACTTAACCGTTTGAGCGATTCACCTGAATCGCCTGCATCCACTGGGACTCATCTTCTAACCGAACGACACCAAGTCGATTCGGGGCTTCCGCAGCCAAGGCTAACGTCACCAGGAGCAGTCCATCAGGCAGTTTGGTTTTTCCAGCGACAAGACACCACGGTGTCTCTGTGAGATCCTGACCACCCACCTGCATGTGCAGCGCTAGATTATTCGCAAAACCTCCAACACTCACCTGGTTTGGCCATGTGCGAACAATCGGCGTGTCCTCAGCTAAAAATTTTCCTAACCCAGGAACCAACCCATCGAGAATATTGGGGATTTCTTCATCGTCAGGTAGGTCAATCCGGCCAAGTGGTGCTAACACCACAGCACCAAGCCGCACGGGCATATTATGGACCTTCAGATCGGCTCTTTCGTTCTTACCAAGGGGCTCTGCAGCGAGGTCAACAACTCGAAGCGGATCAACCAACGAAACGTCTTCTGGTTTCCTAAAGAGTTTCACCACCCGTCGCGTCAGGAAGACAAGCACGACCAGCACGAGTAATGCGACACCTACGAGGCGACCAGACGGAGTATTGAGGAGGAGGTCGATGCTCCGCTGAAGGGCTCCGACCAGTCTTTGAATTACTTGTTGCATAGAACGAACCGCCCTTCGCAGAATACTTTATACGAGAACTACTTGATTGGTTTGGGGTTCCCCAGTGTATCATTCTGCCATGGCAAAAGTTTGTCACACAACTCAGAACCACTCACATGGCCAACGCAGCCTTTCATCGCTGCAATTTGACGCCCCGTTACCGTATGGTGCCATCCTTCAAGAAGGTGGATCCAATCGGGCAGACGGCGTTCAATTCGTCGTATTCAGTCGTCATGCAACCGCCATGCGGCTCCTCCTTTACGACACCCCTGAAGATGGTGAGCCCGTTGAAGTTATCTCATTCGACCCAACGCACGACCGATGGGGTGATGTCTGGAGCATTTTCGTTCCAGGGCTAAAGCACGGCCAACTGTATCATTTCCAGGCAGATGGCCCGTTCGACCCGTCAGCAGGACATCGATTCGACCCAACCGCGCGACTCGTTGACCCCTACGCAAAAGCTCTGGCGGGTCATTTTCTCCACCATGACGATAGGATCATCCGTCCGCCCAAAAGCGTCGTAGTAGATGATCGTTTCGATTGGCAGGGCGACAGACACCTTCGCCATGAGTTGGCCGACACCATTATCTATGAACTCCATATTCGAGGATTCACGGCAAGCCCATCAAGTGGTGTGGCACATCCGGGAACCTACCTCGGAGTGATTGAAAAAATTCCATACCTAAAGAGCCTTGGCGTCACAGCAGTCGAACTCATGCCTATTCATGAATTCCCACGTGAATCTTTCGATGGCAATCGACGCGACCATGAAAACTATTGGGGGTATGACCCAATAGCATTCTTTGCACCACATCAGGGCTACGCAACTTCAAACCAACCCGGTGGCCAGGTAACTGAACTCAAGGAAATGGTGCGTGCTCTTCATGCGGCCGATATTGAAGTTATTCTTGATGTTGTTTTTAACCACACCGCAGAAGGCAGCGGGGATGGACCCACCTTCTCAATGAAGGGGCTTGAAAACAGCGTGTACTACATGCTGGACAATGAATCTGGTGACTACCATAACTTTTCTGGCTGCGGAAACACCGTGAATGCCAACCACCCCGTCGTCAGGGAACTTATATGCCATTGCCTGCGTCACTGGGTACATAGCTATCACATCGATGGGTTTCGTTTTGATCTTGCCAGCATTCTGTCACGAGACCGGAATGGGATCATTATTGAGAACCCGCCACTTATTGAGAGCATCACCGAAGACCAGACGCTCGCGGACACAAAATTGATTGCCGAGGCCTGGGACGCTGCTGGTGCGTATCAGGTAGGCACATTTGCTACTTCACGCTGGGCCGAGTGGAATGGCCGGTATCGCGATGATGTCAGACGCTACTGGAGAGGGGATGAAAACCAGACCGGCAACCTCGCCACTCGGCTAGCTGGGTCGAGTGATCTCTATGCTGGTGAGGACCGACAGCCGTATCACAGTGTGAATTTCATCACATCACACGATGGATTTACACTGAATGATCTCGTGTGTTACGACCAGAAACACAATGATGCGAACGCAGAGCACAACCAAGACGGCGACAACAACAATTACTCATATAACTATGGTATTGAAGGACCCACCGAGGACGCGCACGTCGACTCAATCCGAGTCAAGCAAATACGCAACATGCTTTCAACATTGTTTCTGAGTCAGGGCGTTCCGATGCTGTTAGCGGGTGACGAATGCCGCAGAACACAACAGGGAAATAATAATGCCTATTGCCAAGATAACGCCATCTCCTGGTTCGACTGGAACCTACCACGTATTAACGCCGAACTTGTTGAGTTCACGAAAGCCCTCATCCACCAGCGGCTGAATAATCCCACGCTAAGGCGTCGAACGTTTCTACAGGGAGGATGTAGTGAACAGGGAGTCATACCTGACGTGGAGTGGTTTTCACCAGACGGTAGCCATGTCGACTGGTTTTCAGGTGAACCGAGTCTCATATGTTTCTTCGGTGCGCCAACAATGGACCAGCCCATCGCGAAAAATGACCGGGTAGCAGATGACCTTGCCGGGACCCCGCAGCACGTCCTTCTTTTTTGCAATGCTGGTCCGGAAACCCGACGGTTTCTGTTTCCATCATCGCCCGTCATCTTGCAGATGAATTGGAGTATTGCTGTCGACACACGCCAATCACACGATCAAATTCCGCCGCCTATACCGTTGAAATTCGACTCGACTCGTCCAATCACGCTGCCTGAACGCAGCCTTCTCTGCCTAACGGCCCCTACAACCGGCACTTTTGGCAAATGACTGGCTTCTTCTGAACTCTCACTATATTCTTGGGTGTTGTTGCAACTGTTATACAGCTACTGTCTCAGCACTACTACACTTGAATTCTGACACCTTTGGAGAAGTTCATTATGTCCCGTTGTCAATCTGGTCTTTGTCACATTGCAACCATCATGTTTGCAGGCGCTCCCATCCTCTTGGTTGCCTCGCTGATTCTAGTTACCGGCTGCGACCAAGTACAAAATCCAGAGGCAGACGCGACCACACAAGTTCAATCGCCCGCTCATGACGACCACGGACACGACGACCACGGACACGACGAACACGAACATGACGACCACGAACATGACGACCACGAACATGACGACCACGGGCACGACGACCACGGGCACGACGACCACGGGCACGACGACCACGGGCACGGACACGAACTGCCTGCAACGGTTGAAGCAGCTATTAAGCAACTCAAAAAAGTAACAAATCAGGTTCGAGCAGCCCTGAAAGACGGTGAAACTGGCAAGGCTGACAGTCTGGTCCACTCCATTGGACATCTCATTGAGGACCTGAACGAAAAAATTGCCTCGGCCGACGTTGAACAAAAAGTTAAAGATGCAGCCACCGCAGCTTCCGAAAAGATATTTGATGCATATGGTGAGCTTGATAGCGTACTTCACGGTGCCAAAGAAGAAATTGAAAACCTTCAATTTAGTGATTTTGGGCCAGCAATTACCAAAGCCACCAAAACTCTTGAAAGCCTACTTCTTGAAGCAAAAGAAGCGGTAACAGGAGAAACGGCAGAGGACAAGAAACCAAAGGAAAAGGAAGCGGCTGAACAAAATCCAGCTGACTCCGAAAAACCTAGCGAGAAGTCAGCGGAATAAATAGTAACTACTTCGCACTGCGACCGATAACTAGTTATAGATTTTCTGAGAACAAGGAGGATTTCAATGAATTTATTTCACACACTATTTAGACCGAAGGCAGCTCTTGCCTTTGCTGTTTTCTTTGGAATGCAACTGAGCTTCTATTCCAACGGGAATGCCGCGAGCATTGATATAGACAATGTCCGAACAAGCCTCATGCTCAAAAATGAGCCTGCAGGTGCTATGACACCAACCGCTGCAAAGGCCGCCGTCGCAAAGGCACCCAAACAGCTAGTCATCGCAGGACGTATTGCCGGATCGCAAGGAATGGATCCCTTTGTAAAAGGCAAGGCTTCTTTTGCGATGCTTCAACTTCCCGATGACCATGGCAGTCAACCAGGCCATAATGCCGATGACTGTCCGTTTTGCAAGAAGCGACTTGCCAATGCACCGATGGTTGCCGTTCAGTTTGTTGGGGCCGACAACAAGGAGCTACCAATTGACGCACGTGACTTATTCGGGGTCAAGGATGGTGAAGAAGTAGTGATCCGCGGTGTTGCCAGTTTCAATGCCAAACTTGCTCTTCCTATCATTCAGCTTCAGGCTGATGGCATTTATATTCGCAAGTGACAAACACTGAGTCTGCACAACAAGAGACCATTCCCTCCACTGCGTTCAAGGAGTGGGCGGTCATCTGTCGGGCGATCACCACTGGACGACAGGATATCATCCTCCGAAAAGGTGGCATCGTTGAGCCTGGTGGCAGTTTTCAGCTTCTGGCAGACGACTTCTACCTTCTTCCGACGTTTGTTCATCAATCAAAAGACCACCTAATCCCGTCTGCGCAGGATTTGATCATCACTATTGATGAGGATCGACCTCCTGAAGGCACTGTCGAATTTCGGCACAAGATCCACGTTACTGAGTCATTCACAATAAGCCAACCGGATGAACTGGCTGCGCTGCGACCTCGTCATGTCTGGTCTGACGCAATTGTGAACGAACGGTTCAATCGCTGGGAGAAAAACTTGCATGTAATTGTTGTTACCGTGAGCCCCGTCACCCCAGTCATCCAAATTCCATGGGATGACTCATACGGTGGTTGCAAGTCATGGATCACATTCAACCAGACAACGCAGCAGGCTTCATGTCTGAAGCAGTGACTTTCTGACTGTGAACGCAACCGGCAACGGATGAACACTCTATGAAGCTATTGAATACCGCGTGGTGTAGAGAGAATCGTGCAAAACCGCTCGTATTCCTGGGTGCTGTCCTTTTTGCCAGCGGTGTTGCTCACCTTGGTGTCTATTGCATCGACGGAGGGGCGTGGGAAGGTGATATCAGTTGGCGTAAACCCATTCTCTTTGGAATTTCTGCCGGACTTACAAGCATTTCAATGGGTTGGGTCTGGGGCAGCCTTTCAACATGGAAGTATGACCGGTTCCTCAGTTGGACAGCGGCTCTGGCCCTGCTTCTAGAAGTTGGGCTGATTGATCTCCAGCAATGGCGAGGAGTTGCGAGCCACTTCAACCGCTCCACAGCACTCGATTCTGCGATCTATAACGTGATGGGTCTTCTTATTTTATGGGTAACCGGTGTCATCATCGCTTTAACGGTGCGTTCATTTACGACGCCTCTCTCACAGCCGACACCAATGGTGATTGCAATTCAATATGGTCTTCTCTACCTGACCATCTCGTGCGGGCTCGGTATTCTCATTAATATTAACGGAGACCTCCGTATGCAGCATGGAATGCCGCCTGCTCAATATGGCGACGCGGGCGTCCCAAAGTTTCCGCACGGTGTGGTAATTCATGCTCTTCAGTGGCTTCCAATTATTGCATGGGGTGCGGCATGGGCTCACTTCTCAACCACAACCCAACGCCGGATCATTCTGTTCGCAAGCCGTGCCTCAGGGCTTTTGCTCGTCTATGCATCGGCTGTCACACTACTAGGACGTGCTCGCTTCGACGCCCCCCCAGAACTAGCCGTCGTTCTTTATGTCGCTTTGACAACGCTTTTAGGTCTTGGTGCGATTGTCATTTTTGGCATTTTTAAACATCTACTGGCCACACGCCAGACACCCACATAGCGTGAAACAATAATTTCGCGCCCGCGAGAACAAGGACGCACGCGATGCACACCCGCAGTATTTGCGGCGTAAAGTGAAATGCTCCGAGACGAGAACCAGCCAGCCCACCGACACCAACTGCAACGAGAAGCCCTGGAGCAATACTTGGTAGCGCATTCCCTGCAGACACCCACCCGACAAGCCCGGCTACTGAGTTGACCACAATAAACATGGCCGATGTTGCAGCAACTTGTTTCACCGGTGCCACCCTCATCGCCAGGAGAGCTGGCGTAAGAAACACACCGCCACCCACCCCAGTCAGACCCGACAGAAGACCAAGGAGTCCACCTACGATTACCAGCCTTGTTCGTTCTGGCTCTGACTGAGTATTCACTACATTCTCATTCAACTCATCGGCATATCCAATACGAACTGCTGAGAGAAGGAGGACACAGCCTACAATTATCTCAAATACTGGCACTGGTGCCGTGAGCCACCCACCGACTAACGCAGCAGGTATGCTGCCACAGACAAGTGGCAATATGAGGCGTGAACGAAAATAACCCGCCCAGGCAAATTGCGCCGCCGTGATAACACCGACAACGACATTCAAAATAAGTGCAACCGGTCGAATCGACTCGGCTGAAAGTCCGAAGAGAGTCATGACCGCGATGTAGCCAGTCGCTCCGGCATGCCCCACTGTCGCATAAACCATCGCTACAAGACCGACGGCAAGTGTCATCACCATCACACGGCACCACGAATCAAGATATCCCACCCATTTTAAATCAAGAAAGAAAATACGTACAGCTTCACTGCTTAAACCGACTCACCGTTTTCCATTCGGTCACTTCACGTCTGAACCACGGGGCCTTCAAGGTTCCGGCCTAAACAACTTAAGAAGCCTTTGGGCTTCTTTGCGATCGACCCGCCGCGTTC
Organism: Pirellulales bacterium; assembly: GCA_016776925.1. Lineage (GTDB taxonomy): Bacteria > Planctomycetota > Planctomycetia > Pirellulales > UBA1268 > UBA1268. Next base: position 13,277 of record JADHSL010000007.1, read on the forward strand.
GGTCTACTGTATCCAAGAACTTTTTCAGTTCCTCCCCTTTTCCGGCGTCAACAGCAGTAACACCACTGAGTATCTCTTCATACCCTTCTGCCTCGCTTCCTATGGGCTGCCCGACAGCATAGGACTCAAGCAAATTTGCTGCTATGTCAACTGGATCCGTTGAATTTTCATGGAGCACTTTATCTTGAACCGACGCAGCGCCACAGCCTTGCACAGTCACAAAGCCAAGCCCTAGGCCGCAGAGAAGTACACTCCGTTTTAGATGCCTCAGTCGAATTAATGCCATAGGTAAAATCTTAACTTTGATAACACTTCTGTTCAGCCACTAGATACTGTTTTACTCAATCTGTGATTACTTCTCCGTCCCGCCTGTTCCCAAGACGTTGCCACGTGCGAAGTTGAATCGAATCGTTAAGAAACTGAACGGATGCATCAGCAAAGGCAATTGTCACGCCGCCTGGATGTCGACTGCGAGGGGGGAAAAACCCTGTATAACCATCGAAGGGCATACCCGGAGTTCCCTGACCACCTGACGGATATTGCCAGTTTGGAGGTGCTGCACAGTTAATCAGCGAACTTCCATGTCCCGGCCAACCCCAAAACGAGCCATTGCGGCCATACCAGTCTGTGGCAGCCTCCGCTGACTGTCCCCATGTAGTTAATTCCGCCTCAGTAATCCAGTTTCTATCCGCTGCACTTGCCGTCTGACCACGCACATAGTTTCTTGGATATACAGCTTTCGTAATGGTCCCTCGCCACGCTGCGGCACCATTACCAGCCAGCATTTCCCCTGCCATTACTGTATTGGATAGACCATCCGTAAATTTTTCTGGTCCATACCCTTTACCCCACTGCTGCTGAGTGCCACGAGGAACATCTTCATTTCGCCCTGCCTGTGGTTGTGAACAGGTATGGAGTGCACGGCTTCTTGAAGTGAATCCGTTCGCTCGCGGATATTGCTTTCCTGATGACCAAAAAGTGCAATCGTCAGCCCCGCCGACAAAAATCGTGCTTCCGGTTGAAAGACCATAATTCGAACGCCCTCCTTCAGGAGCGTCTGGCGAGTCTGTAAAATCACTCGGACACATAAGATTCGTAACGGGCTGTCTCGAGAGGCGATATAATTCGACCTCTGCATTTGCCGCATCAACTTTAAGCTGAGCACTTATTTGATCGTGCAAACCCATCTGCTCCATCAAAGGCATCAAAAGATAGAAAGCACTCGCGTTCTCCCAATTTCTCCAGCTGCTTATCGAAGGATCTGGCTGAACCATTCCAGGTGGGAATGCCTGATGAGTGGACAAATGATTATGAGCCGCAAGTGATACCTGCTTCATATTATTAACACAGGCGCTGCGCCTCGCCGCTTCCCGTGCCTGCTGCACGGCCGGAAGTAGGAGACCAACAAGAACGCCAATAATCGCAATAACAACCAATAACTCAATCAGCGTAAACCCTTTCCTCACCACTGGGTTTCTTACTCTGCTCATGGTATTCCTCCTCCACCTTTATGATTTTAGAAACAAATAGCATAGTGCTCAAACCATGTTGAATGCAAAACAAACCTTACGTAGTGCCAGCTCGTTCATTATTTCAACACTGGTTAGTACCAATTCTTGCTTCAATTTTACAAAGAAGAATATCTTGTGTAATACTTCAATTTGATAAGCATTTTTCAATAAAAAGAGATTACTACCTCATACAGCGAAAAGACTACCATGCGACCTTCTCTCCGGAAGTTACTAGCGGCTTCCTGCTTCGTAGGAATCGCCACGTGGGCAACCGCAAGTCCAGCGAGCATTCTTGTTGAAGCTGAAAGCTTCGAAGACCTTGGTGGATGGAAGCTTGATACTCAATTTATAAACGAAATGGGGTCTCCCTATCTTCTCGCTCATGGGCTTGGCACACCTGTCTCTGATGCCTTTACCACAATCCAAGTCGAATCGACCGGGCTCTACCATGTATGGGTGCGGACCAAGGACTGGGTCGCCCGCTGGAAAGCACCAGGCACTCCCGGAGTATTCCGGATTGCCTTCAACGACAGCTATCTTTCACAAACGTTTGGTACCGAGGGAACTCATTGGCACTGGCAGTATGGTGGCTCGGTCGAACTACCGAAAGGCAATAACACAATCAGACTCCATGACCTCAGTGGTTTTGATGGACGATGTGACTGCATCGCACTGACTTCAACAAAACAACCACCACCAGATGACCCACACATTCTTCCCGCATGGCGGCGGACCCTCCTTGAATTACCGGAGACGCCAATCTCTCACGGTCCCTACGATCTGATTGTCATTGGTGGTGGGTATGCGGGGACCGCCGCAAGCATATCAGCTGCACGCATGGGGCTCACTGTTGCACTGATTCAAAACCGGCCGGTCCTTGGCGGCAATGGTTCAAGTGAGGTGCGTGTCTGGGCCAAAGGACTCATTCGCCGGGGTAAGTATCCTCGCATTGGTGAAGTTGTTGAAGAATTCCGTGACAACGCAAAAAAAAGCCCTGGAACGTATGAAGAATTTGGTGACTCAAAGAAAGAAGCCATCGTTCGGGCCGAAGATCATATTGACCTTTTTTTGAACATGCATGCATTTGATGTTGATACAGAACAAGGACAGACACACATCAAAGGCGTCACTGCTTTAGACACACGTACCAATCAGGTTCATCTATTCACGGGCAGGCTGTTCTGTGACGCAACTGGACACGCAACTATTGCTTATAAGGCGGGCGCCGAGACTGTCATGGAGCCGAACGGCCGAATGGGTATGAGTAACATGTGGGCCTGGGCTGATACCTCAGAACTGCAAGAATTCCCAGAGACTCCTTGGGCGCTGCCACTCACAATGGATGACTTTCCCTACCCACGGGATCACCACGGGCAGTGGTTCTGGGAAAGTGGCTTTGACAAGGACCCGCTGCACGATGCTGAAGGAATCCGCGATTGGAATCTGCGAGCAGTATTTGGGGCATTTCAGGCTATGAAGAATGGTGGTGGCTCAAAAGACCACACAAACGCACACCTTACCTGGGTGGCCTACATAGGCGGGCCACGCGAGAGTCGACGGGTTCTCGGTGATGTTGTGCTCTCACAAGAGGATATCGTCTCAAAGCGTGAATTTTCCGATGGATGCGTGCCCTCGACATGGTCAATTGATCTCCATTACCCAAAGGAACAATACGCAGCAAAGTTTCCTGACAATCCTTTTATTTCAATTGCAGTTCATGACAGACGTGTGGATCGGTCATTCGGATACCCAGTTCCCTATCGTTGTTTTTACTCCCGAAATATTACAAACCTTTTTATGGCAGGCCGTTGTATTTCAGTCACTCATAAAGCTCTTGGTACAACCCGCGTCATGCAGACCTGTGGCATGATGGGTGAAGTTGTTGGAAAAGCCGCGAGTGTTGCAATCCGCAACCACGAGACTCCACGGGGTGTCTACGAGAACCACTGGAAAGAACTGGCTGAATTGTTGTGTTTACCTGGCAAGGCGCACCGTGAAACGCCACATGCACCGCTCGAAATACCCGATGACGTCATGCCGCTCGCAGGGTCAGATGGACCACCTACAGGGATCGATCCAGTGGGTCTAGCAAACCGACTCTCTGGCACTATTCAGGATGATCGTGATGCCACCTATCAGGGAGCATGGCAGACAGGCCATGGGTTGAAAGGCTACGTTGGGCATGGCTACCGCTACGCACGCGCCGGAAGTCATGCCACGGCAACTTTTACACTCAAGGCCCCGGCGAAGGGTAGCTATGACGTACTGGTTTCATGGCAATCACACCCAAACCGGGGCAATACTGTGCCCGTCTCCGTGCAATCAAGGAAAGTGGATTCGACCATCACGTTGAACATGAAGAAGGAGCCAGCTGTCCACAATGCCTTTGGACGGGCAGGCCAGGTCGACGTTGAAAAGGGAGACAAAATTACCGTGACGATTGGCACCGATGACGCCGGTGGCCTGGCTCATGCAGATGCTGTCCTTCTGGTCCCCAAAAATTAGCTGACATTTTCTTACGGAACTTCTGGGTGCATCTCACTGCCATTCGCGTCCACCGGATAGAGTGCAGATTCAGCTTGTAAGGACGCTGTCAGCGAAGCCATCATTCTCTTCAATACCTTCGGCTTACTCTGTGCCACGTTCTCGTTTTCATATGGATCAGTGACCAGATTGAAAAGTTCATACCGTGTCTTCGCTGGATTATCATTTGGTCGGTAGTGATAAATAATCTTCCAGTCACCGTCACGGTAGGAGGTGAAATAACTACTCCGGTGCTTATGCGGGAAATGCATAAGGAATTGCTCTTCTCGACCCGAATCCTGCTTGCCTTCAATTTGTGTCTTCAGATCGGTGCCATCAAGGGTATGGCCTGATGGCGGTTGAACACCGGTTACCGAGAGAACTGTTGGGTAGATATCCATCACTGTGCCAAACTGCCTTTGGATCGCTCCTGCAGGAATAGGCAATCGTTTCTGGATTTTATTCTGAGCTGATGGTTTTGCCCAAGATGCAATAAAAGGAACCCTCATGCCGCCTTCATAGTGTGTTCCCTTCTTGGCGCGCAATGGAAACGAACTTGCATGGTCGTGAACAGGACCAAGCGGAGCATCACTCCCATTATCTCCAACGAAAAGAACGAGAGTATCTTCGGCAATTCCAATAGATTCCAGATGATCAAGTATGTCGCCTAACGACTTGTCCATTCCTTCAATCAATGTGGCATACGCCTGTGCATTTTTAGGCTTCCCTGAGTCTTCATAATGCGAAGCAAAGCGGGGGTCCGACTGAAATGGACTATGGACTGCATAGTGTGCAAAATCAAGGAAGAATGGCTTCTTGTCTTGTACTGCACGAGTGATCTGTTTTTTGGCTTCCAGTGTGAGTGCTTCTGAAAGAAACGTGTCTGAGCCATAATATTTCTCAAGGTGTGGCACAGCCCGACGTTTATTCCCTTTCAAATTACCGTATCCGTCTTCCCCGTAGTAACTTCCGGGCTGTCCCCACGAGCAGCCAGCAACATTGACATCAAAACCAAGATTGGTGGGCCACTCAGATGGTTCACCGAGGGGGCCGAAGTGAGCCTTGCCTACAAAAATTGTGCGATACCCACTCGCTTGGAGCACACCCGGAAGGGTCGCCCGTGCATTCTGAAATCCAACCCACCGCCATTCTGGCGGGCCGTATTCCCCACGATTATTCTCCTCCGATCGTATCCATTGCGTAACCCGATGTCGTGCGGCATTTTGCCCAGTAAGGATTGATGTTCTTGTTGGTGAACAGACACTCATTGCATAGAACGTACTGAAACGAATACCCCGCGAGGCGAGCCGCTCCATTGCGGGCGTACGATAGTAATCATTGAGTGGATATCGTTTTGGTTTCCCGTCATCATCAGTCATAAAGGGAACCGAAGTATCCATTGGGCCCATGTCGTCAACAAGAAACAGAATCACATTAGGCTGTTGATCGACTGCTAGTGCTGCAGAAGCTGCATTCCACATCAATGCCGATATGGCACCCACACAACAAACCGCGCAAAACCGCAATGGTGTCAAAAGCATTTCCCACCCTTTTTTCTTCTGGAACCTTCTCGGTAGGATACCGATTGTTTCAATCGTACCGAATTCTCTCCGTCTTTGTCATGCTACTCAGAAATGCCTCTCATGCGACTCCTTATACACACCGCACGATTGAGCATGATTGCAGGCATTATCGCGTGCCTCTTCTCTACGTTTTCCTCCACACCCAACCAACCGGCCATTTCCCTCACGACAATTCCACTCAATATCATCCAGAATGCATTGCCTACGGCGGTGGCGTTTGGAAGACGCTCTCAGACGATACGAGATGCTGTTGAATTGCAAAGTGCTCTGGGTGAACCTGTTGGCTTCTGTTTTCAAACTTCTCCAATCAGCGACACCGTCGTCGGCTTTTCCGGTCCTTCAAATCTCCTGATTATTTGTGACCCCATCAACACGATCTGCGGTATTTCTGTCCTCTCAAGTGCAGATACCCGTGACCACGTGTCGTTCGTCAAAAAAGATGCTGAATTCTGGGACCAGTTTATTGGTAGGTCATTAGCTGAACTCAAGAATATGCCACACCCGCACTACCACACGACGGCTGGTGCAACGCTTACAAGTCTGGCAATGATCGAATCGGTTGCCAAGCGATTAGGAAAGAATCAGCGTTCTACTCGTTTTACAGTACAGCCCACCCTGTCAGACATCCAGAAAATATTCCCACGAGCCATAAGCCTCCGTTTCGATGCTGGTGATTCCTCCGTCATACATATCTACGACAGTACAGAAATCCCGATCGGTTGGGCGCTTCGCACGACTCCTGCTGCCGACTCCCTCATCGGGTATCAAGGGCCCACGGACACGCTTATTGGTTTCGACACAACCGGCACTGTTGTTGGACTCTGCGTCCTGCAGAGTTTTGATAATGAACCATATGTTGGCTATGTTCGCGAAGACCCAGGTTTTGAAAATCACTTTCTTGGCCAAACATTTGAAGACCTTGCTGCACTCGACCAGAACATGCCATCAACCGAAGGCGTGAGTGGTGCCACAATGACTAGTCAGGCTATTGCAGAAGCGATTGTTGTGGCCGCTCATTCGGCACAGGAAAACCAAGGCACAAGATCTCTCATTCAGCCCGTTGCCCGTCGCATCAAAAGCATAAACGCACCACAATGGGGAGCCCTGCTTGTGGTACTTGCTGGTCTCTTCATTGGCTTTACCCGCATGCGTGGTCAGTGGATAGGCCGAATTGCATTTCCGCTTGTTGTCTTTGCCTACCTTGGCTTTGGTGCCGGAGCGTTACTTTCTCAAGCACAACTCTGGGGCTGGGCCGCCCATGGCATACCTCAAGCCGCCCCAGTACTACTCTTTCTTTCCATCGTTGCCATCCTGACGCCTGCCACAACAGGACGAAATGTCTACTGCACCCAACTTTGTGCACACGGCGCCGCGCAGCAACTCCTGAAAATCTCCATTCCACAGCGTCGTGATGGTTTGCTCCGGCGAGTCCGCAAACGACTCACACCTTTTTTGAGACGACTGCGATGGCTTCCATGGGCCCTCTTTATTCTTTGCCTTCTCATAACGGTCTCAGGTCAAACCATTCCTCTGGTTGACTTTGAGCCATTTGATGCATACCTACCAACAATCGCAGGAACTGCAGCCATTTTCATTTTCGTACTTGGGCTTGGAGTGAGTATTATTTCACCGATGGCATATTGCCAGCACGCCTGTCCAACAGGAGCATTTCTCAGCTTCATCAGACTCAATCGTAAATCTTCAGTGATCACCTGGCAGGATGGAATCCTTTGCGGGTGCTTCCTTCTAACACTTGGAACCGCATGGGCGGCCGGAGCATTTACACTCTTATGAAGCCCTCCGTTGTTAGTCTGTGTTTTTGTAGCTTTATTGTTTTCGGCACCTATGGTGATGCCAGGGAACCCCTGCCTACCTTCGCGGGCCCAGCGATGGGCACAACCTATCGCGTCACATTAAAGGCTCCCATACAAAACAAGTCACTTGGCAATATTCATCGCGAAATTGATCAGCTTCTTCAACAGATTGACCTATCACTGAGTACATGGCGTGACGACTCATCCGTGTCTCGGCTGAATCACGCCCCTGCCCATACACCCGTCCAACTTGATCGCCATCTCACAGCGGTTTTCTACATCGCACAAAACCTTCATCGAAGGACTGAGGGCCGTTTTGACATCACAGTCGCTCCACTGATCCAGTGGTGGAGGCACATAGACACCACCCATGGCTCGCCTTCGACTGAAGCCCACCTCTCGGCGGCACCTTCAGAAATAATGAAACTTGTCGGCTTTTCCAATTTGCAGGTAACCACGTCCAGTGACTCCGAATACCCGCATCTGCAGAAGGCATATGCGGCTGTAGCCATTGATCTCTCCGGCATTGGAGCAGGCTATGCCGTTGACCAAATAGGAAACCACCTTGAGTCGCTTGGTTCCACTGCTCATCTGGTAGAACTCGGAGGTGAGGTGCGGGCCTGGGGACGGCCAAACCCATCTGAAAACTGGCAGGTTGCACTCCGCTCCAGAAAAACCAAGCCACCCGAAATTATTTCACTTCATCACGGACAGGCACTTGCGGTATCAACCTCTTTGCGAGGAAAGCGGGTCATCAATCCCTTGACAGGCAGGAGTGCCGTAGTCTCTCCATACGCCACGCCAGTCGTTGTGTATGCACAAACGTGTGCTGAAGCAGATGGACTGGCGACTGCAAAGGTGCTGAATACTGTCCAAGACGCCACACCGAAATAGGCGTGCTAACGAAGCGTCACACGAATCCTTCTATTAGCCGATGCGCCTGTCACGACCACACACCCCCTCAGTCCCATCAATACTGTTTATTGTGGTACTGCAACCATCACATCATCCACCCATGCCTCAGTAGTAACTGCCAGGCGGATCCGCCGCTTGGTCTCGTGCCCTATACCAGGTGATACCAAACGTCCAATCTCACGTCCGTCTATTTTTACGGACATCAGGTTTCCATTCACAACAATTTTCAAGTCATGCCAGACATCTGTTTTCAGTTTCATTGGAACAATACTTGATTTGGTGGCGATTTGTTTTTTCTCTGCCTTCGTTAACTTCTTGGCTTTGTTCTTTTCATGTATCTCTTTGCGCATTCGCCCCGTCTTGAGATCAACAATTTCAAGCGACGCCGGTTTGATTCGTGCCATACATATATGGCCAGCATGCACGGTTTTTTCGCTCATGTCCGCAATATTGACACCTAGGTCTCCCTGTTTTGGAAGCATAAATTTTGCGGTAATACAGACATCCTGAAACGCCACGTCATGAGTGACTGATACTCCGTGGTCGGCTACTGCTGCGCGTTTGATGAACATAGCACCATCGCGAAGGAACACCTGCTTCTCACCTTTTGCACGTGCCTTACTGTTGGTGCCCCATCCATTTCCAGGATTTTCCTTACTTGCATTGCCCTCGGTTCGGTCAAAGCGATCTTGGAAAATAATCTTCGCCTCGCGGTCTCCAGCTTGGACAAAAACACCTCCTACCGTGCACAACGACCCAATCCCAACAACCAAAGTCACAAGAATCTGATGTAATACATTTTTTTTGGTGATATATATCTTCACTGTTCTCATCCCTCCCTCGTTGTCTGAAATCCTTCCATGCGAACTGCAAATATACTCTGTGCGATATCGCTTGCCATCACATTTTCATTTGTACGTCCTCTCGACGCTGAGCCATCCAAAGAAACCTTTGGGTCCAACGTGATTGGTGAGGTGTACAAACACGCCTCAGGTGATGACCTTTGGATCTACCGTTTTCAGCCTGATCATCATGACCCTTCAACCGATTGCTGCCCAGCTGTGGTCTTTTTCTTTGGTGGTGGCTGGAATGGTGGATCAGTCCACCAATTTGAAAAACACGCGGCATATCTGGCCCAGCGAGGCATCGTCGCCTTTCTTGCAGATTACCGTGTCAAAAACAGACAAGGTACAAGTCCGGATGCCTGTGTCCGGGATGGCAAATCTGCAATTCGCTGGATTCGTGCCAATGCTGCTCGACTTGGTGTTGATCCAGAAAGAATTGGTGCTGGTGGCGGCTCAGCTGGCGGCCACGTCGCGGCGGCAACTGGAATCTGCAACGGGTTTGAAGATCCGGCCGACAGGAATAGAGAAACCAGTTCGAAACCCAATGCACTGCTTCTTTTTAACCCCGTATATGACAATGGGCCGGACGGGTATGGGCACTCCCGCATCAAAGAACACTTCCCGGCTATTTCTCCTGCACACAACATCACACCCGACGATCCACCAACGCTTGTCTTTCTTGGATCCAACGACAAGCTCATCCCGGTATCAGCTGCTGAGAAATTTGATGCTGATTTAAAAAAAGCCGGTATCACCTCTTCTCTACACATCTACAAAGGTGAACCGCACGGATTCTTCAATGAAGGTAAATCTCAGCGATGTTGCGTTGATACGATTCTGAAAATGGACCAGTTTCTAGGAGGCCTTGGCTGGCTCGAAGGAGAACCTCACCGGGCGGCACTTAGAGGACTGCTCTCGGACAAACCAACCACACCAAACATCGTATTCATCATGTGTGATGATCTTGGGTATGGCGATGTCCATTGCCTCAACACACAATATGGCAAAATTCAAACGCCCCATATAGACACCCTCGCTGCAGAAGGCATGACGTTTACTGATGCCCATTCGGGCTCCGCCGTCTGTACGCCAACGAGATATGGCCTGCTCACGGGACGCCATTGCTGGCGCACAAAACTGCAGCACGGTGTTGTTCAGGGGTTTGCCCCGTGCCTTATTGCAGATGGCCGTCCGACGGTGGCGAGCTTTTTACACGCGAAGGGGTATAAAACGGCACTCATTGGGAAGTGGCACCTCAATTATCAATACAAAGACCAGAGCACAGGAGTGTTCCTCAAACGGAACAAAAATAAGTTGCCGCCTGTTGGTGCAACAATTCCGGACGGCCCATTAGCTCACGGCTTTGATTTTTTTTACGGGTTTCATCACAGCCGGGACATGGATGCAGTAGTTGAAAATACTAAGGTGATCGGACACGACGATGCGGTTACTATGCTTCCTCGTTTGGCTGAACAATCCGTTCGCTATATCGAACATGCAGCTGCGGATGCTCGGCCATTCTTTCTTTACGTGCCCCTCAGTTCTCCACATACACCAATTGTGCCAAGCGACGCTTGGAAAGGAAAAAGTGGTATCAGTGACTATGCGGATTTTGTCATGCAAACAGATGACGTGGTTGGGCAGATAATCAATGCTATCGACACCAACAATCTGGCAGAAGAGACGATCGTCATTTTCACAAGTGACAATGGATGTTCAAAAGCTGCTGATATTGATGAACTTGCAAAAAAGGGCCACCGCGTCAGTGGTCCGTACAGAGGGTCAAAGGCTGACCTCTGGGAGGGAGGTCACCGTGTCCCATTTTTTGCACGTTGGTCTGGCGAAATACCGCCTCGTTCCCATACCAGCCAGACAATCTGTATCACCGACTTCTTTGCCACTCTCGCTGATCTTCTCATTGATGACATTCCGGAGAAGGCTGCCGAAGACAGCGTCAGTTTTCTCTCTGCTTTTTATGGCCAACCTATTGTCACAGATCGCACGGGTCTTATTCATTCATCGATTAGCGGTCACTTCGGATACCGTATGGATCACTGGAAACTTCTCCTCGCCCGAGGATCCGGTGGCTGGACTGCGCCAAAAGAGAGTGCGGCCAAACAACAGGAACTTCCCGCTTACCAGCTTTACAACATGGCAACCGACCCTACTGAAAGCCAGAATCTCGGAAGTGAGCAACGCGATATCGCCCACAAAATGTATACCCTCCTCCGCAGCGACATTGAACAAGGTCGAAGCACAACTGGCCCTGAAACAACAAATGATGCGGAACCAATAAAACTCTGGAAAAGTGGGTCGCCGACGCCTGACCTCTAAACACAGTCGGGGTTTTTCGAAAACCATATGCAACCCTCTACACTTCGTACTATATTGTCAGGACGCGAAGCTACCGGGGCATGAACGCATTTTCACAAGCAGTTTTAAATACGCAGGAATATTTCAGCACAGAATACACTCCAACGTGAACCATATTTAGCACCAAGAAAGGCAACCCATGACGACACCTCACAACGGAACACAAACGAAGTCCACAACGACGGCATCACCTCCAGTCAACCGCAGGAACTTCATCACGACATCAGCCGCTGGAGTCACTGTTGCCACAACCCTGGCTGCAGCCCGTACCAGTGGGGCTGCACAAGCCAGCGATAGAATCCGCATTGGTTTTATTGGTCCTGGCGGAAGGGGCTTTGGTGCCCATGTAAAAACACTTGTGAAGCTTCGTAGTGAGGGCGCGAATATTGATCTTGTGGCTGTTAGTGAGGTGTATAAAGCACAAGAAGATAAGGTCTGTGACTACATTAAGGCTGAAACAGGTATCGATCCAAAGCGATACGTTGACTATCAGGACATGCTGGCTGATGACTCGATTGATGCCGTATGCATCGGAACCCCAGATCACTGGCACCGCATACAGATTGTCGATGCCCTCAAGGCTGGGAAGCATGTGTATGCAGAAAAACCAATGACAAAAACCGTCGAAGAGGCCCTTGACGTCGTCAAGGTCTGGAAAGATACCGGTCGAGTCATGCAGGTTGGTGTTCAATCCACCAGCCTTCCAGTCTGGGACCAAGCTAGGGAACTGATCGATGGAGGTAAGCTCGGCAAGGTACTCGGATACCAAACAGAGTACTTCCGCAATTCAAACGTCGGACAATGGCGTTACTATGAATTAACTAAAAACATGACACCGAAAACAATCGACTGGAGAAGATGGCTTGGTGTTGATGCAGGCCTGGCCGAAGATATTCCATTTGATCGAGCAGTGTACGCTCAATGGCGATGCTACTGGCCATTTGGGTCTGGCATGTTTACCGATCTCTTCGTTCACCGCACAACCGCCATGCTTAAGGCAACAGGGCTCCGCTTTCCGGCCCGTGTTGTAGGAGCTGGCGGCATTTACCTTGAACTTGATACTCGAGATGTACCTGACGTTGCAACGGTGGTTGCTGACTACAACGAGGGCTGCCAAGGGCTCATCACCGCAACGATGTGCAATGAAAAGTCCCGTATCAAACAAACCATACGTGGTCATAACGGTGCGTTTGAATTCGGCAACGGAGAAAATTTCAAGGAATTTGAGTTCCTTGCTGAACGTCCTCAGGTAACACTCGACAGCTCAATCAAAGATGAAACGATCAAAAGCGATATGAAAGAGGGGAGCCTCGCGAAAGGTGGCACCACAAAGCTCCACTTCCAGAACTGGCTTGCCGCCATGGAGGCAAATGATCCCAATGCCTGCAACAACCCTCCTGATCTCGGTGCCGCTGCCGTCACGACAGTGATCCTCGGAGCAATGAGTTATCGGAATGGAAAGGTCTATCATTTCGATGCTGAACGTGGGCGATACACCGAAGGCACGCCCGCCTGGGCCGACCGATGGGAATCCCTTTCCAAACATCGCGGTCAACCACGACACGTGCCAGGTTGGCAAGCAGGTGAAACAGGAAGTGAACTCAAACCTAAGCCCTACCAGTCATTGGCGGGACCATGGGTTGACGGAACAGATCCTGCGAGTGCCTAACGCCAGCGTACGTTCTTTCTCAGACAACGAGCGTGGCCTGTTCTACAGGCCACGCTTTTTTGTTGTCTTATTCTTCGTCTGTCGAAATCTGCTTCTGCTGCCGGACGATGGAAACTGCTCGGATATCACCAAAGGCTTTCTGTTTGATTTGCGTCGGTTGAATAGTCACTGTGTAATCACCAACTACATCGATGAGCACATGGCCACTATGGACCCACTCAAAATTTTGAAAATGACCTGTCTCTTTGACAACACAAGCAACTGCTTCTATTTCCTCACCCTCTTTAACAAAGACAATACGGCCCTCACTCCCCCCCTGCCCTTTTCCACAGCCTTGGAGCAGACCGACTGAATACCAACCCGATTCCTGAAAATGGCACTTCCATGCTGCCGAATCACCCTGCTCGGTCCAGAATCCAACAGTATTTTTGTACGGCTGTGGCTCGTAACGTAGTTTTTCACCTCGGGTATCGGCTTCACAGGCCCGGAGAAGCATCGACCCGTCAGAAGCCGCCTCATTTCGTTGCTGTTCAGATAGAAGCAGTGGTGTCGAATCAAACGTCACAAGAAGTTCTCCATTTTTGGGAAAACCCACATCCCACTGGAACCGCCACTGTGTTGGTTCCGGATGAACTTTCACCTTAATATCCGGCCTGCCGATGCACTCCACACTCGCAAGTGCAGCGCAGAATCGAGGCGTTCTGAGTTGCTGCTGCGTTCTTCCTATTTCTGAGGGAACAAGCTGTATCTGCTGCCCCTTTCGCACCGCCGATGCAACCCCAGTGAACTCTGGCTGTGTTGTATCCAACGATGCGACGAAGGTACCCGGTATTCCATGCTTTTCATGAGCATATCCATGACTGCAGTATGCACACCCAGCAAGAAGGCCTGCCAGAATCATTGTTTTCAAGACCATACGTGCTCGCCCCCTTCTCAAATTTTGTTGATTGGGCATCTCTCGGGTTTAGCTCAGCGAACGACTCGTGCACCGGCCCCAGACATCACCTTCTCGACTTCTAGTCTTGTCGCCATCGATGTATCACCAGGTGTTGTCGATGCTAACGCTCCATGTGCCGCTCCATAGCTCACAGCTTGTTGTGGGTCATTGAACTCAAGAAACCCAAAGGCCAAACCACTTGCAAAACTATCACCACCACCCACACGGTCGAGGATTTCCAACTCTGGAAACTTCTGACTATCATAGATTTTCCCGTCGTGCCAAAGGATAGCCGACCAATCGTTGCGAGTTGCAGTGATTACCCGTCTCAATGTGGTGGCTGCAACCTGAAAGTTAGGAAACTCTGCAACGGCCGATTGTATCATTCGCTTGAAGGCATCTGTTTCTATCTCACTAATGGACTCATCAACACCCTCCACGTCGAATCCAAGCGATGCAGTGAAGTCCTCTTCATTACCAATCATCACATCCACATGTTTCGCAATCTCTCGGTTGACTTCACGTGCTTTCTCAAGACCACCAATGCTCTTCCAAAGGCTTGGCCGATAGTTCAGATCGTAGGACACAATTGTCCCATGTTTTTTCGCCGCGGTAACCGCTTCGATGGTGAGCTCGGCAGTCGTCTCCGATAAGGCCGCGAAGATACCACCCGTATGAAACCAACGCGCGCCGATTTCACCAAAGATTTTTTCCCAATCAACGTCACCAGGCTTCAGTTGACTCGCAGCGGTATTCCCTCTATCCGGGCAGCCAACGGCACCACGGATACCATGGCCACGCTCCGTGAAATTGAGTCCATTGCGTACTGTTCGTCCCATGCCATCATCATCACGCCACACAAGAAAGTCTGTACAGACTCCACCCTGCATGATGCAATCTTCAATGAGGTGCCCAACCTCGTTGTCGACAAACGCAGAGACAACCGCTGTACGAAGACCAAAACATTTCCTGAGACCTCGCGTGACGTTGTATTCACCACCACCCTCCCAAGCATGAAACTGTCTCGCGGTGCGAATGCGACCCTCACCCGGGTCAAGCCGAAGCATTACCTCACCTAAAGATACTGCATCAAACCCACACTGCTCACGCGTTTTCAACGGCAACGCCATTCCCTCACCCCTTTATGTTCATTCTACAGAAACAGTAACCGACTCGTGTTTATCGATAGGATCAGCACCGGCCTCTTGTGCAATCTCATTGAGTGCATCCACTTCAGCTACCGAAAAAAGTAATCCACCAGCAGACTCACTGCGTAGAGCAAAGTTTGCTTCGAGTTGCCCAGGGAGCAAACACGAATCATTCCCATGACCCAGAATATCATCAATAACGACCTTTATATTTTCCGACTGGGTTCGATTTTGTGCGAACATCCCTGCCGACAGGGCCTCGGGATGGATAACCTGAAAGAAGAAATTGCATGTCTGCTTCTCACCCTCCACCGGCTGTCGGCTCCGGATAGTCGGCACCGAGCCACCAATAAAGGCGGCAATGATTTCATTCATTAATGCCAGCCCATAGCCCTTGTGCGCACCGAATGGTACAAGCGAAACAGCGGCATGAGGATCCGTTGTGGGGTTTCCATTCTTGTCAACAGCTGCATGAGGAGGTAGCTGCTTTCCTTCTCTCTGAAATTGCTGGACTCGTCCCATAGCGATAACCGATGTCGCCCAGTCAATTACGATAGGAAACCCAACTGCCTCGGTCGTGGGGAATCCCCAGGAATGCGGATTTGTTCCAAGCGTAGGGTAACTACCACCAAATGGAACAACCTCGGCAAGTGATGCTGTACAGTTTGTTACTGCGATATACCCTCTCTTGGCTGCTTCCATCACATACCCGCCACCCCACAAATAATGGAATGCATTGTCAACTGATACTGTTCCGGAACCATGCGTCTCTGCAAGTTCGATACAGCGATCAATCGCTTCCCATGCCACTGCCTGCCCAAGTTTTTTCTTCGCATCCCAGACTTCGGTGGCATCAAATCTAGTTTCCAGCCGCTCAATCTCAGCACCGGGAACGCAGCCACCAACGGCGGACCCAAACAGATCATCAAGGTGTATCGCTTTGATCGCATTATGTGTCCGGATACCATGCCTTGTAGCAGCCGTGGCAAGCTTCGCAGCCTGTTCTGCCTCACTCGCAGTAAAACCCCGCTTGGAGTATGCAGCGCACACAATGCGCTCATGCTCTTCAACCGAAACGACAAGAAAGTTTTCTGACATTGGCTTCTCCCAGGCTCAAAAACCTGGCCTTTCAAAACACGGTCACTCGACAACTCGTTGCACGGCAACTTCTGGATTCACCTGTGCTAGTGGTGGCTCACCCCGCATAGCATTTATAAGATTCGTAACTGCTGCGACTGCTTGACGCTGAACACTTTCACGTGTTCTTGAACCAATATGCGGTGTTACCAGGCAGTTTGGGAGGTGAGTGAGCGGATGGTTTTCCGAAGGCGGTTCTTCATCAAGTACATCCGTACCATAACCGCGCAACGCACCCGACCTGAGTGCTTCAGCAACATCAGCCGTATGAATGATTTCTCCTCGTGCACAATTCAAAAGAATCGCATCAGGTTTGAGAAGCTTAATTGTTTCGGCACAAATAAGTTCACGGGTTTCTGATGTGAGATTCGTGTGGAGTGACAAATAATCAACACGGGGAAAGAGATCTCGCATGTCCTGACATCGTTCCACACCATGCTTCGTAGCAAAGTCTTGGTCCCAGTACACATCGTAACCAATCGGCTGCATGCCAAAGGCACGGGCACGAACTGCAACTTCTTTCCCGATACGGCCCATACCGACGATCCCGATTGTTTTTCCGAGAATCTCCCGTCCAGTTCGCCGATCCCAGCCCCCCTGTCGTGTTGAATCCGTATGAAATAAAAGATGCTTCTCGAGGGCAAGAAGTAATAAAAAAGTGTGCTCTGCTACCGTTGTATGGTTTACGCCTGGAGTGAAGAGTAACGGTATGCCCATTTCTGTAGCCGCTGCGACATCAATCTTATCAACACCAATTCCGTACTTGCTGAGAACCTTCAGCCGCGGGCTCGCCTGCTGCAGGACTGATCTCGTAATCGCGTCATCACCACAAATGTACCCATCAATATCAACAACAAACGAGCGTGTATCTGCCTCCGACAGCGGACCCCGTGCCTTCACGACCTCCCACCCAGTTTCTGCCAACATTTCATGGTGTGGACCGGGAGTGTCCTGGAATGAGGTTGTACTTACAAGGATGCGGGGTTTCATATAGTGATGCCACAATGTGTCAAGTTATGAGAAGCCATCGAGTGTAGTGAAAGAAAATATATTGTGAATACGCGCCCCTACACGGAGGGAACACCTTCATGAAAATGGTCGGCCAGTAAGCTCGTGGACGTACCATCCCACCCGAACACTTGACAGTCAGCATAGTCGTGATCACCAAGGCCGTTGAGCCCATGTCGTAAAAGCCAGTATTGGTTCTCTTCTGGTATTGGGTAATCACGAAACTCATGCATTCTTGTCGAAGGTACCGATGTTTTTATCCACGCCCAAAAGTTGATATGGAATTGAAAATTGATATCAGCCTCCTCTTTGCACCAATACCTATATTCGTATTCCGTCAGATGGCAGCAGTAGTCGAAAACAGCCCCGAGTTCTGATTCTCCTGCAAGCTTCTCACACGCTCGGATTCCCACTGGTGTGGTCGTAATAACAACGGCAGGTCTGAGTGCATTCCACCGCGATACATTGACCAGTCGCTGCTCCAGCCCGGCAAGCCAGCAACGAATCTTTGCCTCCAGTAGTTCTTCCTCAGCGGCTTGTGAATATGATGACGGAGTGTTCCGCGGTGGCGACTTCTTACCCTGCGGCCGTATCTTTTTTCGCTCACACACCAGAAAGTTACGGAGTCGTGCAAGCCAGCCGTCGACATCTCCTTGAGTTATGGGGTCCGGTATGTCTTGTTGCCCGTGGGTTGCTTTAGCCATGTTTTCCCCATCGCTTTTTTGTGGGCGTCGGTGCAGTTGGATCATCGGGCCATGCATGCTTGGGATACCGACGCTTCAGTTCCTTTTTGACAACAGGATATGTAGTGCACCAGAAACCCTGTAAATCGGTAGTTCGCTGCTGCGGCTGATTATTTGGCCCCAAGAGCTGCACAATTAGAACCACTTCTCCATTGACTATTCGAGGCACATGCGAAATACCAAACAGGTTTTGTATCCGTATGCTGACTTCAGGCTGCTTTCCCACTGCATACTCAATGCGATACTTCTTTCCGTCCTGAAGCATACAGTGAACCGGTGCTAATCGATTGATCTCCGCAACCGTTTTGTCACCGAGACAACTACTTAGAACCAACTGCCAGTTCATCTCTCGAATATCCTCAAATGATCGAAACCCTTCAGCTCGATCTTTTGCTATCCGAATGAGCGTCTCGTCATCAAGAACCGTAGTCGCCAGCCCCTCGACATGAGAACCCTCTGTCTCCTTCAACATCTGCTGGAGCCACCTCGCCCGTACCAAAAATCTTCCCGCCCCTGTGTTTAACGCCGGAAGCACCTCAACTGGTTTTCGCAGGGCCTCCCGAAACAGCAGTTCTGTTACTTCAGCCGTATTGCCAACTGCACATGGTGATTCTTCAAGGACAAGCCCATGCCAAGCAACCTGGCGTCGTTCTACAACACGCTTTTTTGGCGTATTAAAGGACACGTCATGCACAACTGAGACATGCTCCTTCCAATCACTCTCCAACGTTAGCCATTGGGGATCAACTGCCGACGCAGCCCGCACTGTCACTTCGCTCCCAGAATCGTCAATGTCAATCGCCAGAAAGAATTCTTCATGACGAACAGAGCTTTTCTTATCTAGCCGCACGCCCCGCCCGCCAACCATTGTCCCGCGTTCTGCTGACCCTTTCCGAATCCGACACAATCGATCGGGATACGCTGTGAGAAAAACCTCACGAAAAACATATGCAGGATCTGTTGCCCTCACACCACACCTCTTGGCAACCAGGTGAAAGTACTGATCTGCTGCCCTCAGCACGGTACGAGCAGCGCCATGATGGAGAGGTGGCAAACCAGAGGCTTCGACATCGGCTCCCGTCGCATGGAAGTGCTGGAGCAATAGCACCTTCTCAAAAAGATCTGAACGAACACGACTCTCGATAATATCTCGTGGCCGGCTTCCACTCTGTCCACCAGCACGAAATGGATCTCGTTCGGTGAGCAATGCTGCAGCAACAGCGACCTCCCGAAGAACACCTCGCTTCGCACCTTCTAGTAATAAAATCGCCAGCCTCGGATGGACAGGCAAACCAGCACCCTCTCGTCCCAGTTCTGTCACCTGATACGACTCACCTCTTTCGGTGGCACTCTTTTTAAGGCATCCCAGTTCTTCAAGCGTTCGCAGCCCTCTGGTCCGTGCATCATCAGATGGTTTGTCGAGCCACTGAAATGAACCCGACTGGTGAAGAATACTGAGCGTTAACAACGCTTGCGTCAGATCAGCCCGCACAACCTCTGGCGTTTCAAAACGAGGACGTCTGGCATGCGCGGCCTCCTCCCAGAGACGCCAACATCTACCAGGTGCGGTTCTCCCAGCTCTCCCGGCGCGCTGTTCCGCTGAAGCCTGAGATATCGGCACCGTCTGCAACTGTGGCAGCCCCGTTGATGCAGAAACATGGAGTTGCCGAGCGAGCCCACTGTCGAGTACCGCCGTGACTCCAGAAATTGTCACTGACGTCTCCGCAATGTTTGTAGAAAGAATGACCTTCCGACGACCATCATCCTGAAGAGCTTCATCCTGCTGCTCTGCTGGCAAGTCTCCAAAAAGTTTGACTAGCCGACATCCTCCTCCGGTTGTAATCGCTTCGATTTTTTTCGCAGCAGCAAATATTTCCCCAACGCCAGGAAGAAAGACAAGAACATGCCCTTGGGTCTCACGGAGTGCCGCGGGCAGAACAGTCTGGATGAGATCAGGAAGGTTTCGCGTAGACACCTGTGAGCCCGCATGTCGTGAATACGTGATTTCAACGGGGAACGAACGATCTGTCGCTCGAATTACAGTTGCACCTCCTAAGTAGGCAGCGACTGCATCCGCATCAAGTGTCGCACTCATAACCAGAACTTTGAGGTCAGGCCGAATCGTTTCCCGAAGATTCTTTAACAACCCAATAAGAAGATCCATCTCGAGGGAACGCTCATGAAATTCGTCCAAAACAACACACGAAATGCCCGACAGCGACGGATCGGCAACGCATTGTCTAAGGAGCACTCCGGTGGTTTGCACGCAGAGCGTCGTTGATTGCGAGACCTTCGAATCGAATCGAACGCGGTAGCCGACCTCATCACCCAGCGGACACCCGCGTATTGTGGCAATCTGCCGTGCAATAGCCCGTGCGGCGAACCGCCGAGGCTGAACCAAAATCAGATTTTCTTCGGACCTGAGGGAGTCGTGAAGTGCCGCTGGCACGAGCAGCGTTTTGCCTGACCCGGGGGGTGCTCCTACCACTACAGGGCCTTTTTCTGCCGCTTTGAGAATATCACCAAGTACCGAAGCGACGGGCAAAGTATTGAGAAAGGCGACAACATCTGTGCATTTGTTCATGATGTCGCCAAATGTTTGAATTCGTAAGGGCGGACGACGGCGTTGAGTTTGCTATAACTAAAGCATGAGTACTGCAACAATAAAACCGACCCCAATTGCACGCCGTGCAATTGAAGATTTTCCTGACTTTGATCTGGCAAAACTGCTTGGGACAGTATTTGACCCAATACAAGGCTGCCGCGTCGCGATCCTAATTGATCTTGCGGACACGAGCCAGATGCAGGATTTTGCGTTTCTTTCAAACCCCGATCTGACCATCCAACACAAGGCCTATACAGTCTTTTATGAAGGCCTTCAGGGTGGTATCGCCGAACAACTCGGTGTCTCTGGTGGCGAGATGTTTGCTTACCACGAAACAGGCGGTAGTAACCTTGACCTTCCAGATGAAGCAGTTGACAGCAATGGTCACATAATCTCTTTAAAAGATTCGGTTTATACGAAATATGACCTGATTTTGTGTATTTCGACATTCTCTGCCACCGCTCCACTTACAGCCTTTGCAAAAGAATTTGGCTTTCGTGGCGCAACCCTACATGGCTTGAATGACATCATTCTCGCGACAGGACTTGCGGTGGACTATCGAGAAGTCAGTGCAGAGGCTGAAAAACTTCGGCTCGCACTCACTAGGGCTGATTCATTTGAAATTGATTTCGAAATGGACAACTCACAGTACCAAATCACCATTCAGTGTGATGGGCAGGAAGCTCAGAAAAGCCATGGTCTCTGCCTTGGAAAGGCTCCGGACATCGCAAACCTCCCTGCTGGTGAAGTTTACTTTGTGCCCACCGGTGCGTCGGGGACGTTCCCGATGAAGTTTGATGATGGCACCCGTGCAGTCATGCACGTCGAAAATGGAAGAATTCACACGGCAACGTTCGTTGCGGGTGACCAATCACTTGTTGAGGCTTTCAATAACAAACTCAAAGCAGATCCCGTCACAGGAGAGATCGGTGAACTTGGTTTTGGCACACAGGATCTCCCTGTTTCAGGTCGTGATATCCAGGACGAAAAGGTGCTGGGAACACTGCACGTCGCGACTGGCCGCAGTGATCATCTTGGAGGTCATCTCACCCCAGATTTATTCGCCGAAAAACTCCATGCAACCCACGATGACATCCTCTTCTCGCCCTCAAAAACACCTGAAATTCGGGTTCTTCAGGCTCGCATGATCCGTGGTGATTCAGTCGAAGTGGTCATTCAGGATTTTGAGCCGTCAAGCTATCTGCGGGAAGCCCTTGCACAGGAGTAATCGACCGTGCTGCTAGCCTGCAGAATGTGTTGCAATTTTATGGCCGCGGCGGAACTCTGCGGGAGCAATTCCGAAGACCCGCTTAAATGCACGCGAGAACTGATACTGGTCTGGGTATCCAAGACGATGGGCAGCTTCTCGAACCAGTACCTGCTCATGGGCAAGCCATTCTGCAGCAAGACTCATCCGCTGCCGTGTTAATAGCCGATACGGGCTATCCTCACCGAATCGTGCAAAAAGGCGGCAAGCGTACTCGGGCGAAATTCCTGCGACGGCACAGGCCGATTCCACTGACTGCCATTGGACACAACGATCCACCAGTATTCGCCGAAATTGTTCATAGCTTTTGAATGCACGGTCATCAATGACTTCTTCCGACAAAATCCGCTGATTGATCTTCGCCAGAAGAACTCCCAACAACTGAGTACAAAGGGTCTCGCTATGGACAGATGGCGGCGACCCACATCGCAACATCAAGTCGAAGATTTCACGGACTTCATCTGGATGACTCACCCTCGTCACAGACCCCGCTGTAAGACCCATCCTCCGCAGTCTCGAGCCGGCCTGCCTGCCTACGAAATCAACGTAGTGCTTTCGGAGTAGATGCTTTGAGTCAGTTTCTATCCGATGGGGCATACCCGGACCGTACGTAAAGAGCATCCCGGCGTGAATTGGCAATGCTTCCTGAGGCTGCCCGTCCGCAGCACGTTCCCCAAACCAGACCTTCCCCTTGCCGGCACAGACAAATTCAATGCAAAAATAGGGAAAGTCATTTCGACTGACTACATAGTCTTTCCGTACATGTTCATACCCTCCGCAGGCCACTGCAAGCGATTGGGAACGATCTGGGAGCAAGTCCACAAAATAACGCTGTGAAGTTGCCACCTGCCGAGAAACGAAGGAGGGGAGTCTTTTTCCGGCAGATCGCAGAGAATGTTTTTTCACCATGAGATCAAGAATAGCTATCCTTTAGTCAAGAATCACTATCCTCCAGTACTGTTCGAGGCTTTAACCTGTTTTGGCGTGTCGGACCCGTCAAATCCTTAACCCAACAGACTATTATGCGAACACTTCCCCGGTTCTCTTTTGGTGTCGGCGACCGTTTTGGTCATGAAGCCACCGCACAACTTGCCGCTTTTCAACACCTTGCACGGGAAGGGATTCACGTCGCACCAGTCTGGAATAAATCCCACCGAGAACACGGGTTCATTGGCAGCCAGCCCAAAGATGTGCGGGTGGCCGCAGCCTCAGCCATCGCTGAGTCTGGCTGGGATGGTCCATGGTATGTCGATGCTGATCATATTCGGCTCGATACAGTCGATGGGTATCTCGACTCCAGTGATTTTTTCACAATTGATGTAGCTGATTCAATTGGAGAGCCCGCTGATGAGTCAGATATCCGAACATTTATTTCTGCTCACCCAGAACTGTGCAAGCCAGTTTCTATCCCTGGTATCACGAAGGTGATACGTCTCTCCGAAGACAGTACCGCGACTATTGTCCGCAAGTATTACAAAGCCTGCAGAGACGCGGCGACGATCTATAACCATATCGCCGAATCACGTGGTGATGACGTTGTTGTCGAAGTCAGTATGGACGAAACAGACGAGCCACAAACGCCTCCAGAACTACTTGTTATCTTGGCCCTGTTAGCTGATGAGAAGATTCCGGTGCAGACTATCGCCCCCAAGTTTACTGGTCGGTTTAACAAAGGTGTCGACTATGTTGGTGACCTCGCGCAATTCGAACAAGAGTTTTCTGATGATGTAGCTGTCTGTGGTTTTGCAGTCCAGCAATATGGGCTACCCGACACGTTAAAACTTTCAGTGCATTCTGGCAGCGATAAGTTTTCACTCTATCCCATCATTCGACGGGTACTCAATGCAACTGGGGCTGGCGTTCATCTCAAAACTGCTGGTACCACGTGGCTCGAGGAGTTAATCGGTCTCGCGGAAGCGGGAGGTGACGGACTTCAATTAGTACGTGACGTCTATCAATATGCGATCGAGCATCGCGACGAACTCTGCGGCCCGTACGCAACCGTCATTGACATCGACCCATCACAACTTCTCTCAGTGGAAGACTTTGGGCTTCTTTCAGGCCCCGACACCGCTGCAACTATTCGACACATTCAGGATGATAAACGGTTTAACCCTCATGTCCGCCAGTTACTCCATATCGCCTTTAAGGTTGCAGCAGGAGAAGGCGAACGATATACCGATTTGCTCAAAGAACATCGTGTCGTAGTGGCCGACCAAGTTACAACAAATTTGTATGATCGACATCTTCGGCCACTCTTCGCACAGTAGCCCGTGCTGTCATGATCATGCCCTAACCAGAAAGCCCCGCATGAAATCGGCTATCACAATTTGCCTGGTACCAGAAGCAGCACGTGGACCATTTGTTTTCCATGAAGGACTTTCTGCTAGTTGTCAAAATGCAGCGGATGCCGGCTTTGACGCAGTTGAAATATTTCCACCAAGTGCGCATGAATTTCCGACGAAGGAACTCAAAACCCTGCTTGAACAGACGTCTCTCAATCTAGCTGCCGTTGGAACCGGCGCCGGCTGGCTGAAACGACGCCTCTCCCTCACGGACACCGATTCGGACAAGCGTCGTGAGGCCGTACAGTTCATTTCAGAAATTATTGACGTCGCAGCCGAGTTCGGCGCGCCTGCCATCATTGGTTCGATGCAAGGCCAAGCAGGTGACGTAACCCAGCGGTCAGATTCACTGGCTTTCCTCGCTGACACCCTACACACGCTCGGTAACCAAGCAGAGCGTCACGGGCAGGTGCTACTCTACGAACCGCTGAATCGTTATGAAACGAATCTACTGAACACCCAGGAAGAAGCTGCGAAGTATCTTATCGAGCATTCTCTTGTGGACAGTGGCGTACGGCTCCTCTGTGATCTCTTTCATATGAATATCGAAGAGCAGAATGTGCCAGAGACAATAATTCGTCTCGGTGCTCTTCACACAGACCTTATTAGTCACGTGCACTGGGCCGACTCAAACAGGAGGGCAATGGGCTTTGGACATACTGATTACCGTGCAGTCTACAA
The DNA here is from genome assembly GCA_016776925.1 of Pirellulales bacterium. GTDB lineage: Bacteria > Planctomycetota > Planctomycetia > Pirellulales > UBA1268 > UBA1268. The sequence continues at coordinate 38,381 of JADHSL010000007.1, forward strand.
CGCTCTCAACGCAGTCGGATATGACCGTTATCTAGCTGCGGAAGTTTTTCCACTGCCTTCAGCAATTGAAGCAGCCAGCCAAACCATTTCTTCGATTGAGGCCTCTACCTCGTCATAGCCACCATCTCTAGACACGAACTAACTGATACCATGTTGAGCACACCACTACTCCACCCTGAAATTCTTAAAAATATCGCACTCGGTGGACATCACTCACTCATACTCATAGCCGATGGCAACTATCCAGCTGCCACCAAACGTGGCCCAAACGCCGACGTAGTGCCGCTTCAACTCATGCCCGATGTGCCAACGGTTGCCCAGGTTTTCCAGGCAATTCTGGGAACCATCCAAATCGATGCGGTTCAGACAATGGGGGTCGACAGAGACGACTCATATGCGGCTGCCACTCCGGGCGATCCACCGGTTTGGGAACAGTACCGAAGTCTTCTCAAAGCTGCTGGAAGCACCTGTGTTCTGGATCCTATTGTGAAATGGGACTTCTACACCGCGGTCGATTCCGCTGATCACATACTCACCGTGCAAACAGCTGATACCCAACCGTGGGCGAACCTTCTCCTCACTATTGGATGCCGTACATTCAATTCCGCAAACTAAGGTTTCATACTAAAGAGAGTATCCATGCAGACCAGACCTCTTGGCACCACTGGACTTGAAGTCCCAATCCTTTCCTTTGGCGCCTCATCGCTCGGACAAGAATTCCGAAAAATTACACTTGATGAAGCCATGTCCAGCGTTCGGGTGGCGATTGACAACGGCATGCGTCTCATCGACACAAGCCCTTTCTATGGCCGTGGGATGAGTGAAATTATGCTGGGTCTTGCGCTCCAAGATATACCCCGCGACGACTACCTGCTCTGCACAAAACTTGGCCGGTATGATGTAGGACACTTTGACTTCTCGGCAGATCGCGTGGCTGAAAGTGTCGACATATCATTACATCGACTCGGCACCGACCACCTCGACATCATGCTCTGTCATGACATTGAATTTGTCCCTATGCAACAGATTGTGGACGAAACTCTCCCCGCACTCCGACAAGCACAGCAGGCTGGGAAAATTCGTTTTATCGGGTTCAGTGGCTACCCACAGAAAATCTTTCGTTTTATCTGCGACCAGGCAGATGTCGATTGTGTTCTAAACTACAACCAATACACGCTTCAAAACACACTCTTTACTGACGAAACGGTGCCCTATCTTCAGGAAAAGGGTATTGGTGTCATGCATGCTGGTCCATTCAGCGCACGTCTTTTGACAGACGCCCCACTTCCACCTTGGCTCAAAGAACCTGAGAACGTTCGCCAAGCAGCACGTGAGGCTGTTAAATGTTGTCATGAGCATGGGTCGTCATTAGCCAAGCTTGCCCTTCAGTTCTCGGTTGCCAATCCTGCAATAGCAACAACTGTTGCAGGAAGTGCGAACCCCAAAAATATTCGCCAATGGGCAGAATGGCTTCAAGAGCCTCTGGATGAGCAATTACTTCAAACTGTACTGAAGATATTCGAACCCGTGAAGAACATCGGGCACAGCGAGGGCCTTCCAGAAAATAATTAGACCGCTCTCCTCATTACTCGTAGCCACCGATTCCGCTCATACTGTCAACCCATGAACATTGACTCTCACCACCATTTCTGGAAGTACACCGCCGACGAGTACCCTTGGATATCTACCGGGATGAGACGTCTGGCACGCGACTACTTGCCGGCTGACCTTATTAAAGCGACACAGCCTCATGACATCACGGGTTCAGTAGCAGTACAAGCCCGGCAAACAATACAGGAAACACAATGGCTCCTTGAGCTGGCTGCTAACTACTCTTTCATACGTGGCGTTGTCGGCTGGGTAGATCTCAGAAGCCCTTCGGTCAGTGAAGACCTCGAAAGATTTTCCGAGAATGACAAGTTTGTTGGTGTTCGGCACGTCGTGCAGGACGAACCAGATCCGCGATTTCTATTAGGCAATGACTTCGTGCGTGGGCTCCGTTACTTGCCGGCATATAACCTGACATACGATATTCTGGTCTTCCCTCATCAGTTACCTGCTGCTTACGAACTCGTGAAATTGTTGCCTGACCAACCTTTTGTCTTGGATCATATGGCCAAACCCGATATCGAGCACCACGCGATTTCTGAATGGAAGCGGCACTTCAACGCACTGGCAGAGCATGAAAATGTAGTCTGCAAACTCTCTGGACTGGTAACCGAGGCGAATTGGAACGTGTGGCAGCAACGTGACTTCACGCCATATCTTGATGTCGCGCTGGAAGCGTTTGGTCCAGAACGACTACTCTACGGTAGCGATTGGCCCGTCTGCCTGCTCTCCGCTGAATATGCGGAGGTACTCTGCATTGCAAACAGCCTTATTGACCGAGTCTCTCTTCATGAAGCCAAAGCCATACGTGGCACAAATGCAACACAGTTCTATGGCCTTCAGGACGAGTAACCACACCCTTCCCCCTTGAATGAAATTGATTTCCATGCAAGCACTTCAACTCGTTGAACCCAAGCGATGGGCAATGATAGAGATACCAGAACCAGCTCAGCTTCAGCCTGGTGAGGCACTTGTTCGGGTCGAAGCAGTCGGCATCTGCGGGACTGACTACAGTGGTTTCCTAGGGAAAATGCCGTTCTTTAGTTACCCGAGGATTCCAGGCCATGAGCTTGGCGTTGAGGTGATTGGCATTGGAGAAGACGTCACAAACATTACAGTCGGTGATCGTTGTTGCGTGGAGCCGTACATCAATTGCCAGAAATGTCACTCATGTCGTCTTGGCAAAACCAACTGCTGCGAGCATCATCAGACCCTCGGCGTACACTGCGACGGCGGGCTCCGGCCTCAATTTATCGTCCCGGCGAGAAAACTCCACCCGTCTCCTAATCTCTCCGCCGAGCAGAATGCACTTGTCGAAACCCTTGCCATTGGGTGCCACGCAGTTGACAGGGCCAATATTGACTCAAAAGATACCGTTCTTGTCATCGGTGCCGGGCCGATCGGCCTATCTGCTATGGAATTTGTCCGTCTCGCGGGAGCCCGGCTCCTCGTCATGGATATGGTTCAAAGTCGCCTCGACTTTGTAACTCAAACCTACGGCCTGACTGACACTATCTGTGCTGATGGCACCGAGGCGGATCTCAACGCAGTCGCCGAACTCACCGACAATGAATTCTGTGACGTTGTCATTGATGCCACCGGCAGTGACCGCAGCATGAACCGCTCACTTGAATTTGCTGCATTCGGTGGCCGAGTCGTCTACGTTGGGATAACTCAAGGAACTCTTTCGTTTCCCCACGCGCCACTCCTCCATCGTCGGGAACTAACAATTCTTGCAAGCAGGAACGCTTTATCACGGGATTTTGATCGCATTATCAAAGAGATTGAGGCTGAACGAATTAATACCGCACCGTGGATAACCCATCGAATGAGTTGGACTGAACTCCCCGATCAATTCCCGCACCTTGTTGACCCATCCAGCGGCGTACTCAAGGCAGTTGCTACAGTCGAATCAACCTAGCCTTCGCCTGAAAATCACCTGTTTCAGGAAGCCTTCAGGGCCTTATGATTGCTACTCATTCAGAAGACTGTCTGCAGCCACTCTTGGCGTGACTCCATCCTCGTCTACCCGCCGATTTGCAGTCCGCATCGCTGCCACAGATATCTGGTTAAGCAGTGGCTCAAGAACATGGACGAGATCTCTGTTCTTCGCTGCTCGTGGTGACAAAAGAAGAACCGCATCATAAGGGGGAAATGCCTCCTTCGGATCATTGAGTACAGCGAGATCAAAGGCTTCAATCCTGCCATCGGTAGAGAAGCCCGCTGCAACATCGACCTGCCCATCTGCTACCGCTTGGTACATGAAAGTGGAATCCATTCCGACCTCAGTAATATCTGATAATGCATATAGGTTTCGCACCCGCTGCCATTCCGGCCGACCAAAAAATTCCGGGTCGCCGCCAATTCTGAGATCCTTCGCCACAGGAGTCAGGTTACCAATCTGCCTAAGCCCATACCTCTGCACGGTCTGACGCCTGGCGACCAATGCATACGTGTTCTCGAACCCCAATGCTCCGGCGAGGACAATACCATACTCATCATAGAGCCTGCCGGCGACGGCAGCCCGCATCGCAATCCGGCTTATCGGGTCCGTCTCCTTCAAGACCGTGCTCCAAATTGTCCCTGTGTAGCCGACATAGACGTCGACTGTATTCTTGGCAAGCGCATTGAAAACGATTGTTGACCCCATATTACTGAGCACTTCCGGCGTACCACCAGCGTCCTCAATCTTTTCCCGAAGAATCTCCGCCAGAATAAATTGCTCCGTGAATCCCTTGGCACCAATACGAACAACCTGCCCTTCGAGTGTGGTACGCAATGGACCGCTGCTATCTGATTTCTCGGACTCGTTCTCCTTTTCCTGCAGCTTTGAAAAGCCTGCCGCTTCTGGACCAAGAACACCCGGAACGATGCCCATCGCAACGAGGCCAACAATGGCACACATTGCGAGAGCCAAGGAGGTTTTCCGTCGTGATTGAATACTTGTTTCGATGACAGCTATGAGTTGGTCCAAAACCAGCGAGAGTGTCATCGTAGCAACGCAACCAAAAATCACTCGTTGCCAATCTCGAAGTTGCAGACCACTAAATATATAATTTCCAAGACTCGGTGCACCAACAGGCGTTGACAGCGTCGCAATACCGACAACCCATACCGTCGCCGTTCGAATGCCTGCAAGAATCACAGGGAAGGCAAGTGGCAATTCGACCCGAAACAGTTGCTGGAGCGGCCGCATCCCGACAGCTTTGGCTGCTTCGCGCATCGCTGGATCGACAGACTCCAGACCGACAATTGTATTTCGTATAATTGGCAAAATACTGTAGATGAGCAATGCTATAAAGGCTGGCCAATAGCCGATGGTACCCCCCAACAAAGCAACCATAATGGCTAGCAAAGCAATACTGGGGACTGTTTGCACAAGAGACACCAGTGACATGACCGGGCCCCGTATGGTCGCAGACTTCACACAGAGAACACCGAGTGGCAGGCTGATTAGCACGCCGATAAATATTGCTGGCACAGCCAGTGTGAGGTGACCCCCTAGAAGATCTGGCAACTGTTCAAACAGGAGAGTGAGTCTGGGGCTCATCGCGCACCTCCAGACGCCTTGCCATGCAGAAGCGATTCAATGAAGTCGCTATGGCGACGAGGGGTATCGATAAGCTGAGCGACGTATGCATTTACGGGAGAGGTTAACAGGACCTGGGGGCTCGCAACTTGTGCAATTTCACCTTTGTGCATGACTGCAATACGATCAGCAAGAAGAACCGCTTCTGACATATCGTGTGTCACAAGAACCACGCTCAACTCCAATTTCTTCTGGAGTGATCGAAACTCCTGCTGTAAGGCGTCACGAGTAATTGGATCGAGTGCACCGAAGGGTTCATCCATCAGAATCGCTTGCGGCTTCGATGCAAGCGCTCTGGCAAACCCAACCCGTTGTTGCTGCCCGCCAGACAGCTCTGATGGAAGCCGATCTCGATATTCATCAGCAGGCAAGTCAACCATTGTGAGCAATTCGTTCACTCGCTCAATAATTGAATTTTTGGTCCATCCCAGCAACTGCAGTGTGACACCAACATTCTGACCGACGCTCATATGGGGGAAGAGCCCAACGCCCTGGAAGGCATATCCAATTGAACGCCTGAGACCGACAGGATCAACATTTGTAACATCCTCGCCCATGACCTTCACTGAGCCCGAAGTCGGCTCGATAAGCCTGTTAATCATTTTCAGTGTAGTTGTTTTCCCACTACCTGATCCCCCAACGATAGCCAGAACTTCTCCCTGTGCCACGGAAAGGTCGACAGATTTTACTGCAGGCTCAACAGAATTTCCGAAACACTTCGTGAGGGAGACGAGTTCTATAGCGGGAACGTGCATGTTCACCGGATGACTCCTAACCACACGGACAGTATTCTACCTACGAAACGAATCAAACTGAGAGCGGTCGCAAACATGCCACCGCAAAGTCAGCCGCTTCGTCTGTCCAGATTTTCTCCAGGCCAAGGCCGCTTTCACGTGCAAGAGTCTCGAACTCATCTGGCGTGTACTTATGAGACTCCTCCATACGAATTGCCTCACCAGCTTCGAATGTCACTACATCACCTGCCATCTCAACAGTGTGACTTTCGTCCACCCATAACCGACTGACAATCGCACCTTCATTCTCAACCCAATCGGCACGGAAGGAAAACTTGTCACGGTCGAGTCCCACGCCCAACTCGCTAGCAAGTCGATCGATGACATTATAATTAAATTCTGCAGTAACCCCTTCGGCGTCGTTATAAGCAGCTTCCATTCGACCCTGATCTTTTTTGCAGTCAAAACCAACAACGACTGCGCCAGCTACACCGGCTTGCTCATCGTCAGCCTGCTCCCGAATCATGCTACCAAATGTTTCCAGAAGTGATGCTGCATCAGATCGACTAAAATTACCGACTGTTGAACCAGGAAAATATACTGCTCGAGAACGCACTGCTGATTCACATGTGGGGATTGGGTGTCCTTTTGTAAAGTCTGCCCAGACGGGTAACACTTCAATGTCATGCCTGTCCGCAATTGCAGTTGCTGACTCGAGGAGAAAATCGCGGCTGATATCCACTGGCACATAGGCAGCCGGGTCTGGCATAGCAGCTAGCAGAAGATCCGTTTTCAGACTTGCGCCGCTACCGGGTTCAATGAGCATGCATCCATCACCAAAGGCTTTCCCAATGGCACCAGAAATCTTTCGCATCAGGGCGAGTTCAGTCCGTGTGATTTGTACTCATCCACTTCGCAGATTTGTTCGAATAGCATGCTTCCGCGTTGATCGTAATGCAACTTCGCAGGAAGTGACTTCTCTTTTGCGGTGAGGCCCTCATGTACTTCCTCAAGCAAAGGTCGCTGCTGAGGGGCAAATTCGAGAAGCTGAAGTCCGTCTTGTATCGCTACTTGTTCATTTTCCAACTGACACTCAAAAATATTCTCGACGGACACGTATACCCCATTTCTTAGGCTCTGCCTGAGCAGCAAAAACTGCTACTCAGGTCGTAAAAAACATACAGTTGCGTCTCCAATTGGATCAGCTTCCTCACCGAACCCTACAGCCCAGTTCGCAAATGATCAACAATTTTGCAAATATTACCGTCTATTTCAGGGTAAAACTGGCTTATTCAACACAACACCTAGAATCCCCGCTTTGAAAAGCCCTATTTTCACGAGGTTTAGTCAGATGGATATCTCGCGATCGCGAAGGCACTACCAAATCTACCGACAATCTCTTCTGTACCGGTTCTGTGGCACGTTGCATGGAGTGGTGCTCATCTGCCTGCTGTTCATGGCAGCAGGTACTCAAGCAGCCCAACCAACTCCCGGTGACGTGGACCCGGCACCTCCCACAGCCCAAAAACAACAGACACCATCTCCCGAAAACCAGGCCCTAAACACATTCAACAAAGACCCGTCTTCCACGAGCAGTGATGCCACCAAGATGCGTGAAGCCATTGATGCTGTCCGTACTGACAACTCACTACCCGAAGAGCTACGCACTCGTTGCCAAGAAGTCCTCACCACCACACTGAAAGACATCGAGTGCCGGGACGAAGACAAACAGCTAATCACTCAGCTTGTCAAAGCCGCCGAGTCTTCAGAGCAACGAAAGAAGGACGTTGAAAAACTCGATGAAAAACCTATCGACATATCACTTGGGGGAGTTACCCCAAAAAGTGATGCAGCAAAAATAGAAGAGCTTTTAAGGACTCTGGATAAAGATCTCCTTACAACTACAACTCAAGCAAACAAAATACAGCAGCAACTCAACGCACGTCGCACCGAAACCAAATCACTCCCTGTCCAGATAGCTCAGGCCGAAGAGGAATTGAGTTCCTTAGTGCCCCCGGAGGAAACTGCTGAGTCTAATCCGGTACTGACCGCAGCACTGAAGCAGGCCACGGTCGCAAAACGAGAAAAGCTTGAGACTTCACTCGAACTCTTTCGCCAGAAAATAGTGACCTACGATGCTGAGGCAAGTGTCCTTCCCCTTGAAAAGGCAGCTCTCGACAAACGGGGCGTCTTGCTTTCAAAAACCATAACGGATGTCACCGCATGGGTTACACGGCGGCATACAGATGAAATCAAAACTCAAATTACAAACTATCGTTCGACCATAAACGAAACTAACTTTAACGACCAAAACGAGTACGAACATTTCATCGAGTTACTTGATTTGTGGCCAGTCACCGTCGCCAGTGCAGAGTCATGGAGCACCCAGCTGCTCTCACTCAAAGAGAAAACGAATAGTCTGCGAGATGACCTCCAAGAGACCACATCGCTTGTGGAATCAGACAGAGCGACCGGATCCGGACTCAGTCGCACCGCTGGTTATCTGCTGCGCAGAAAACATGTCATGCTGAATCGGGAACGGGCGATGCTGAACCAATCGTATTCCCAGGGCAATGCGGTTGACAACGCACAAGATATTCTCGGTGACATAGACACCGAACTTGACAAGGTAGAACAACTACTCAATTCCGCTAATGATCCAGAACAAACAAAGGCACTCGCAGCACGGAAAAAAATCCTTCGTGCGATGAGTCTTGATATCGATCGTTGCCTCGTTGATATTCTGATTCCATCTGGCGTCACCCTCGATCAATTATCTCACATAATCGATGAATACCAGCATCTTATTGACACCAATCTGCTCTGGGTTCGCAGTGATAAACCGGTTCGACTCTCTGATGTAACCCGGCTCCTGACGGTTGCACGGCAATTTGAAGCGCAGCCGATCGCCATGGTTGCCACCTCATTCTGGACCAACGTCAAGGCCAGACCGTATCTTGCAACTGCCTTCGTGCTGCTTACCCTGGCGCTCGCGTTGTCATACAGGCTTTTTATTCGCAGGATCACGGCATTGAGCGGGTCACTCAGTGGCTCAAATGCCATGCGTCTATGGCCAACGATTCAGGGTGTCTGCTACACCATTTGTGCCGCACTCCCCGTGTGGCTTGCACTGACTGCCATATCTTGGTTTCTTGGCCACTATGCCGAACCAGAGTCAACAGAGTCATCCTTTGCCAATGCAGTCGGTGTGACAGCACTGGTGTTTCTTCCGCTTGAAATACTGCGGCAACTGATACGACCCCATGGCATAGCAACTGCTCACTTTGGCTGGCCCCAACTGGTCATTAAGCCACTTGGACAGGCCGTCCGCCGCTTCGGCTGGATTGGGCTGACTCTTGTTTTCCTCGCCACGTTTCTTCTCTTGGAGCGGTATGTTCACCGTGAGATTTCTGCGCTAGCGCGGATTGTGTTTGCGACATTAATGATCTTCATTGCAAGCACGCTTTGGAAGCTATTGGGGCTCAAGTCTGGCGTTGTTGCAGGCCTTGAAGCAACTCAGCCGGACAGCCTGCTGGCTAAGCTCACATGGATCTGGCGGCCACTACTTATCGCCACTCCTATTTTTCTCGCCGGACTTAGCCTTTCGGGCTACGCGTATGCGGCTGGCCAATTAACCATTTCGCTGTATCAGACGATTTGGCTCGCCGTTGCTGCGTCAGTCCTCCAGGGCATCGCTGAACGATGGCTTCTTGTCTCAAAAAGGCGAATCGCGCTACGACAATTGAAAGAACAGGTTGCGATAAAAGAACAAGCCGAGGCATCAGGTGCGAAGGCTGAAAATCTTGATGTGAATCAGATGAAGCTGTCGGCCATAGATCAACAGACTCATCGATTAATCAATGCATCCGTAATCATCGTGCTCTTCTTCGGCCTTATCTGGATCTGGGGCCCGGTACTTCCAGCTTTGTCATTCCTTGATTCCATTGTTCTTTGGCAGGAAACAGCGCCAGACGGAACTATTGTCAGCACCGTCGCATTAAGCAATGTTCTTATTGCATTACCAACATTGTTAATAACCTTTGTTCTTGTCCGAAACACTCCCGGGCTCCTGGAAGCGCTCATACTTCAGCGGCTTCCCCTCGATAATGCCGCACGGTATGCGATGAACACACTGATCAGCTACATTTTTGCTTTCTGTGGGGTGATCGTTGTTGCAGGAACATTGGGTCTCCGCTGGAGTAGTGTTCAATGGCTTGCTGCTGGGCTCAGTGTTGGACTCGGCTTTGGCCTCCAAGAGGTAGTTGCCAATTTTGTCTGTGGATTAATCGTCCTCTTCGAACAACCAATTCGTGTCGGAGACGTTGTCACAATTGATACTGTTACGGGTATTGTTTCTCGGATTCGCATGAGGGCCACAACAGTCACAACATATGACAGGCAAGAATTTGTAATTCCTAATAAAGACTTGATCACTGGTCGTGTAATCAATTGGACACTGTCAGACTCCGTCAACCGTTCTTTGGTTCGGGTTGGTGTTGCCTACGGCACGGACACTCGACGGGTAGGCGCTCTCTTAAAAGAAATTTGTCACCAAACACCTCATATCTTGAAGGAACCCGCTCCAATTATTACGTTCGATGAGTTTGGTGACTCTACCTTGAACTTTGCCGTGCGGTTCTATCTCGCAAGCTTAGATAATCGTTTTGCAACAGTTAACGAACTCCACAATGCTATTGCCGAACGCTTTGCAGAGGAGAATATCGAAATTGCTTTCCCACAGATGGATGTCCATATGAAATCGGACACGTCGGAGATCCCCCCAAACTAAGAACTCTTGAGACACAGGGATCTAGAGCGTAGTACCTCGCATGCGGCTCAACGTAATTTCAAACCATGGTTGCTATGTGTTCGCATCAATGACCCGTCGGTCGAAGGAAAAGGCTCTTCACGAATAGGTCAAAAAGGCTGTTCAGACAAAAAAACATGGTTTTATGCAGGGTTTCGCATGAGAGCCCTGCCCTCAATGCTTTTCAACCTCTACACGTCTTCATCACTACCGATGACGGATACCCTTCCTGCATGGTACGCTCTGCCCTCATGTACCCGTCAGGTAGGCGGACTTGGCGGGATCCTTCTGGAAACTTGACAACTAATTGGAATAACACATGTACATATCAATGAGTAGAACCTCCCCCTGGCGGACGGGGGTGGTTGCGGGCATTTTTTGCCTTCTGCAAGCGACTCCGCTTGTTGCCTCTGACAATACTGTTCCAACGGTAAACGGAGCTGACACTGCGTGGATGATTGTGGCCACGGCCCTTGTCCTTTTTATGACTCTTCCCGGACTCGCGCTGTTCTATGGCGGACTCGTTCGATCCAAAAATGTTCTTTCGGTACTCGTGCAATGCTTTGCATTAGCTGGCGTGATGACACTTCTCTGGGTTGCCTACGGATACAGTCTTGCCTTTTCAAATGGTGGGAACCTCCAAAAGTTTATTGGTGGCTTTGACCAGATTTTTCTCAAGGGAATTACTGTTGATAGTGTGAGCGGTTCTATACCAGAATCTCTTTTTGCTGCATTTCAGATGACCTTTGCGATCATTACACCAGCTCTTATCGTTGGTGCGTTTGCCGAACGAATGAAGTTCTCCGGAATGATGCTTTTCAGCATTCTTTGGTTTACATTCTCCTACCTGCCAATCTGCCATATGGCATGGGCAGGCGATGGTGCCTTATTCGCAGATTGGGGTGTCTTGGACTTTGCAGGTGGCACGGTTGTTCACGTCAACGCCGGGATCGCCGGCCTGGTTACGTGTCTTCTCCTTGGGCCACGTAAAGGCTTTCCAAAGGAGCCAATGCGTCCGCATAATCTTCCATTTACCGTAATGGGTGCCGGTATGCTGTGGGTTGGCTGGTTCGGATTTAACGCCGGCAGTGAACTCGCTGCTGATGGAACTGCCGCAATGGCACTCCTGGTGACTCATATCGCCGCAGCCACTGCCGCAACCGTCTGGATGCTCATTGAACTATGGGCGCATGGTAAAGCCTCGGCCCTTGGTATAGCGACTGGAGCAGTTGCTGGTTTGGTAGCTATTACACCAGCCAGCGGCACGGCTGGACCACTTGGTGCAGTAGCACTTGGGGCGATTTCATCCTTGTTGTGTTACTACTTTGCCACGACCGTCAAACATAAATTCGGGTATGACGACAGCCTTGACGTCTTTGGTGTTCATGGCATCGGCGGCATTGTCGGAGCTATTCTCACAGGAGTTTTTGCAGCCAAACAGTTTGGTGGCGTTGGCCTCGACATGACAATGCAGACACAGGTCTGGTACCAGACCCTTAGTGTGCTGGTCACAATCGTCTGGAGTGGTGTTGTTTCCATTGCTGCCTTTATCATTGTCAACAAACTGGTTGGCATGCGGGTATCTCTGGACACAGAGCAGATGGGTCTTGACCTGACCGAACATCAGGAACAGGCATACGACCTCGTCTAAAGTATTTCCTTTTCTAAAGCAAAGCAGCCCGCCGATTCCCTATGGGATCGACGGGCTGCTAATTTACCGTGATCGGTTTCGGCTCTTTGTTGTAAGGATGAATTAATTATTCGGCCTTGAGACGAATATCTTTGAATTCGGTCCACATGGACTTTCCTGCGTGGAGCTGCAACCCGATGACACCTTTTTCACGAACAGTTGCCTGATCATTATTGACGAAGTCGATCACCTGTCGCCCATTTAAGTAGTGGCGTATGTGATTGCCTTCAGCAACGATGACGACATCATTCCAGCCATCGAGGTTAAACAGCTTTTGAAATTGGGGTTCGTCAACAAGCATTCCGGCAACTTCTTTCTCACCTTTTGCGTTGCGAATGCACTTCTCACCGATGTAACAGAGCCGTTTGCCTTTTCCCTTTTCGTCATAGATGAATGACGAGACACTAGGGAAATCAATTTCGTTTCGCACTTCATGCTGATATCCAGCAAGAACCCAATCATTTTTTCGTTCAGTCAACCATTCGGACCGATACTGGATACCTGAATTATTTGTTGCATTACACCGAAAGGATAGCCGAAGCTCAAAGTCCCCGAACTCTTCTGGCATATCACCCGAACCGTTATAAATAAGGAATGTATTGCCACTTGTCGGATTTTTTTCTGTTGTTTCGCCATGAACAACTCCATCTCGTACGCTCCAAAGCCGTGAGTCACCGACCCAGCCGGTCAGATCTTTTCCATTGAAGAGTGGCTTCATGCCAGATGGTTCAGGTGTTACAGCTACCACTTCAACCGTCATCTCATCCGCTCGAACCTCATGGATTCCACAGAGAAACAAGACAACGAGAAACATACTGCCATATATTCGCACCATTAAAACCTCCTCAGAACTGTCGTCTATTTTTAATTTCCCGAGGTATGCTACATCTCAAAGGAACGTGCAGCACCCAGCAGCAGCGGAGTATACATACGCCTCTCATGTTTGTTACGAGAAAAGCCCTATTGTGAAAAATACATCCTTGGATCTCACCCAATACAATGCCGTATCCTTCTGGGACTTCTGTAGTTCGCAATTCGATGAGGCTATGGCGTCCGCGAAACATCCATTCCATGTGGCAACTGTCAGTACCGTTACAGCCAATGGAACACCGCGGTCACGTTCTGTCGTGCTTCGCCATTTTTGCGCCAAAGCCCATGAAATTACCTTCCATACAGATCTGCGCTCCCCAAAACTGAAAGATCTTCGGAATTGCCGCACGCTCTGCCTGCATTGGTACGATCCGTCGTCACGTGTTCAAATACGACTGATTGCATCGGCCACGGTCCACCATCAAGATAGTCGGGCTGAGCAAGCGTGGAACGCTTCCCGAACAACAAGCCGCGCTTGTTATGGAACATCAAGCCCACCTGGAACAACCATGAACCACTTCCCGCCTGCTCCTGCCATCCCCGACTCAGACGATCACAGTGGGTATGCTCACTTCGTCGTTGTAGCCTGCCATTTTGAAGAGCTTGAGGTTCTTGCACTACACGCATCCGGCCATCAGCGTGTTCTTCTCTCTCTCAAGCACGACCCGGTATCCTGGTCGATTATTGCGCCCTAAAGAAACGACCGCTTATTCCCATGACCAAACTCGCTCTGCATTGGCAAATCGCAATCGGCATGGCAATTGGTGCCAGCCTTGGCATCAGCCTGAACATCTTCGGAGGTACACGCACAACTGTTGTGCAGGCTGAACAACTCCCCTCAACACTCACCGCTCTTACGATTCAAGATTCACCAAACCATATTACGATCGACTGGACAACAGTTTCTGGAGAAGAGCGTTCCGCGGTTGTTGATGGAACACGGAAGACTCCGGGCGCAGCAGCCACGGTCGACGAACTTCAGCACACCCAACCAGACGCTGCTTCCTGGTTTCATCGATTCGGTCGCAGTACCTCCCGAACAGTTGGCGAGGCCGCCCAACACGTAGGTAATCTGTTTCTCAGACTTCTCCAGATGGTTGCCGTTCCCCTCATCATCACCTCACTTATTTGTGGGATAACAGGCCTTGGTGATGCTGCAAGCCTCGGGGGCATGTTCCTGCGTACTATTCTGTATTACGTCTGCACAAGTGCGGCCGCGATCACTATTGGCCTAGTAGCGGTAAATATTTTTCAACCCGGGATTACAGACAATGCTGCATCACCTGTTGGGGGACCAGAACCGGGCGGCCAATCGCTTGGCACACTGCTCTTCGAGCAGGTTGAACGAATGATTCCCACAAATCCAGTCGCAGCCATTGCGGATTCGCATTTTCTCTCAATCATCTCGTTCACACTCGCGTTCTCAATTTTTGCCGTCATTGTGGGTGGCAAAACGCTCAGTGCCGTCCGTGCAGCCGCGGAAGCTGGATTTGAAGTCATGATGGCAATGACGATGGCCATCATTGCCTTAGCGCCCCTCGGCGTCTTATGCCTCATGCTTTTCGTTACCGCGACACAAGGGCCTGCTGTATTTGCATCGCTCTTCTGGTATTTACTGACTGTCATTGCGGCATTAATGACACATGCACTGATCGTACTGCCGCTCATTCTGAAATTTGTTGCTCGCCGTGATCCAATCGCATACGCAAAAGCGCTCTCTCCAGCTCTTCTGACAGCATTTAGTTCCGCATCATCAAATGGAACCCTGCCACTCACCATGGCCTGTGTCGAGAACAGAGCGGGGGTAGATAATCGTGTTTCCTCATTTGTTCTCCCGCTTGGTGCAACAATCAATATGGACGGCACCGCGCTTTACGAAGCCGTTGCAGTTCTCTTCATTGGCCAGCTCTACCACGGGGCAGTCTTGCCTCTCGAACAACAATTGATCGTTGCAATAACTGCATTACTGGCAAGCATTGGCGCCGCCGGCATCCCTCATGCTGGGCTTGTCATGATGATTGTGATATTGCAGGCAGTAGGTCTACCTATCGAAATGCAGGGCATCATTCTTGCAGTTGATCGTGTGCTGGACATGTTCCGCACGAGTGTCAATGTCTGGAGTGATTCCTGTGGCTGTGCCGTTGTGGAAGCACTTGAACAACGCTCCAAGGCCATGAAGCCAGCTACAACTACTTGAACAAAAGACACAACCAAGACAATAAAGGATGACAGAGATGACACAAATGACGTTCGCCCTACTCCGACGGCTGACCGGTTTTTTTATCGCTGGAGTTCTAGCGATTCTGCCAATCGTTGTCACGGTGGCGGTCGTGGTTTGGGTCGTTGAGTATCTCGAGTACCTCTGTGGACCAGAAACCTTCATTGGCCGGCAACTGACTGCCATCGGTATGCAGGTCGGCAAAGACGCATCGACTCCATATTTCCTGGGATGGTCCGTCGTCATCGTCGTTGTTTTCGCCGTTGGACTCCTCGTAGAATTGGGAGCAAAAAAATGGCTCGGCAAAACAGTCGAGAGTGCATTTAAGCGGATTCCGATCGTCGGCAGCATTTACAGTACAAGCCGCCAGATGATCGACATGATTGGCCCGAATGAAAACGATGCCATGAAGGGCATGACACCTGTTTTCTGTTCCTTTGGAAAAGAGGCTCCTTCACGGGTACTCGCACTACTGGTTTCTCCCGAACGATACACAGTGCTGGACCGTGATCATCTTATCGTTATTATCCCGACCGCGCCAGTTCCATTTGGTGGCGCTATGATGTTCATACCTGTTGAAAACGTCGTTCCAGCGGGCATGCCAATTGACGGACTGATGAGTATGTATCTGTCTATGGGCGCAACCGCTGGTCAATTTATGAAAACGCCAGCATCTGCAGATGACACAACACATTAACAAGGCAACCTGGCTCTTGATCCTGTTGGCATGTGCAACAGGATGTCACACCACTACAGCAAAAGAGGGACTCTCTATGCCAGGAACCGTTGGTACCAAAGCGCCAGACGTTCAGTTTCATCTCCATGATGGCAGTACAGTAAAACTTTCTGATTTCGAGAAACACCAATCAGTCGTACTTTTCTTTTACCCGAAGGACAATACACCTGTATGCACAAGCGAAGCCTGTTCCTTCAGGGATGCTTATCCAGACTTTGAAAGTCTCAATGCTGTGGTCATTGGTATTAGTAGCGACACGCAAGAAAGCCATAAAGGATTTGCTGAGAAATATACTTTGCCATACCTGCTGGCGAGCGACCCTGATGGAGACTTACGAAAAGCCTTCGGTGTTCCCCGGACTCTCGGAATACTACCGGGTCGAACAACCTATGTAATCGACCAAAACGGGACTATTCGCCTCGCCTTTTCCAGCCAATTTTCTGCAGCCAAGCATGTAGAGAAAGCGAAAGAGACTCTTAATAAACTCCACCTATCGAATTAGATGTGTTATGCCAGTATTTGATTTTTCATTTGAAGTGAATGCAGCGTTACCTGTGGTTCAGGCGTTTCATCACAACACCTCTGCTCTGAAACAGTTAACCCCACCACCGACCATCGTCCAGATACAATCTGTTGAACCACTTGCAGAGGGATCTGTATCGCGATTTACGCTGTGGGTGGGTCCACTTCCTTTACGATGGACTGCGATACATAAAAACGTCTCAGGCAATGGCTTTACTGATATTCAACAAAGTGGTCCCGCGGCAAAGTGGGAACACACTCACACGTTTACCGAAATCGACGCAACCCATACACGAGTCAATGAACACATTGAGTACGAGCATAAAAGTGGCTTCTGGGGCCTGGTGACGAGACTTCTTTTTTCGTACCCCAACTTATACTTCATGTTTTGCTATCGTCGTTGGATCACCAGAAAAGCGTGTCACAACATGGCACAGAAATCCTCAGCAAAACATGCGTAGTCACACGAGCACAAGACTCTGAATAGAACGGACACTATGCAACCCGATTGGGACCAGCGGTATCGTCAGGGAGATACACCGTGGGACAAAGGGCGGGCATCACCGGCATTGATCGCCTGGCTCCAAGAGAATCATGGGCGCATGACAGGGTCCGTTCTCATCCCTGGGTGCGGTACGGGACATGATGTACGCGCCATTGCCACTGCCGAACCAACGTCTTTTCCAGTTGGAATTGATATCTCGAGAACAGCTATTGAAGCGTGCCGTCAAAATAAGGTCCGTGGGAACGAACGGTACGAGGAAGAAAATCTTTTCTCACTGCCAAAGACTTTATTTGGGACATGTGATTGGCTGTGGGAACATACATGTTTCTGCGCAATTGACCCAAAGGAACGGCTGGCGTACGTGTCTGCTGTCGCAACAAGTCTTAAACCCGAAGGTTTACTTCTGGGCATTTTCTATCTGAACCCACGGACGAGTGACAACGAAGCAAACAATGGCCCACCCCACGGCACGACCCTTCAAGAACTAAAATCACTTTTTCTCACTGACGACCTCTTTTCGCTCATAGAAATAATGGTTCCCCGTGGCTGCTACCCGGAGAGAGAAGGTCGTGAACAGCTTCTGCTACTCCGAAGAACAAAAAACCCGGTCATATCGTAAAAAATTAATAGTCTTGTTCGTGCTCGTCAGCCCCGACGATTCGCTCGAACCAAATCGCCATATCCACAGGATCAGGCAGACTGCTAAAATAGACTTGGTAGGGCAGCAATGCCCGACGAACGAGGTTTCTGACTCTGGTCAGAATGGTTCGCTCGGCGGCAGTCAGTGCAGTGGTTGCGACTGCTGAGAGTCTCGTAGTAAAGGAGGTGATCCAGTGACGTATGGTGACTGTACAGGTGAATGTTTAGGTGGGTTTTCCTACTGAACAATCCGCCTGGTTGACGGGCTCATGCCTCCGGGCGTGTGATACCTCTCAACGGCATTCATTTTGACAACTGCCGCCCCATTTTGGGGCGGCAGTTTTTTTCTGTGTATAGTCTTGGTTATGACACCACAGGTATTCGCCACTAGCACAGCAAAACGGAACGTCCGCCTCTTCATGGCGTTCCGGATTCTCTTCAACATCCGGTTTTACTACCCGGTCTTTATGGTGATGTTTCTCCGCTATGGGATCACCTTGGAACAGTTCGGCTTGCTGAATGCTGTCTGGGCAGTTGTTATCGTTTTGCTCGAGGTCCCTTCTGGAGCACTCGCTGATCTTCTTGGCAGGAAAGCCCTTCTCGTTGCGGCTGCTATCATGATGACTCTCGAAATGTTGCTGCTCGCAATTGTCCCCATTGGTTCATCATGGGTATTCCCAGCCCTTCTTCTCAACCGAATTCTCAGTGGCGCAGCTGAGGCATTCGCCTCAGGCGCTGACGAAGCACTTGCCTTTGACTCTCTTAAAGCAGCCGGGAAGGATGGTGACTGGCCACGAGTCCTGGAACGGCTGATGCAAGTCGGTGGACTCGCTACCATCTTTGCTATGGTCACCGGTTCACTTGTTTACAGCCCTGACCTTATCCAAGTGGTGATGAACTGGGCTGGCTTTGCATCGCAGATAACTCTCGATGACACATTTCGTCTTCCTGTCTGGCTCACATTCTTTTCGGGATGTGGGGCAATCCTTGTCACGCTGTCAATGCGTGAATTACCGCGGGACCACTCTGAAAACAATATTACGCTGCTTGATCCTTTCAAACAAACGCTCCGGACAGGCTATTGGATCCTTACCAATCCGTTGGTGCTTGTCGTCATTGCTGCTGGTGTTCTTTTCGACCAACCAATTCGTCAACTGCTTGTCGTCTCAAGTCAACTCTATGCCCGGATTGAAATACCTGTGCTCTACTTCGGCATCATCAGTGCTGGAACGGCTGTCATTGGGCTCCTCGCTGCAACACCCATGCGCCGGCTTGCAACAAGTCAATCACCAAGAACCAATTTTCTGTTGCTTTTCGGTACAGTCACACTGGGACTTTTCGGAACTGCACTGCTTATTCCATGGTGGGGTGTTGGCTTTTTTATGCTTCTCTCATTATCAATGCGGCTCCTGATGTTTTTGCAGAGCCACTACCTGAACCAATTGGTTGACTCCAAACATCGTGCAACCGTGCTGAGCTTTCGCGGCCTGGCCGTCAATATCAGCTACGGTTTCATGAGTATCGCTTTCGCAGTTGCCGTCACTGCGGTAGAGAAAGCGGACCCGACAACCACTCAGGCGGCTGCCTTCGATTGGGTCATTCGATTGCTTCCGTGGTATTTCCTTCTCGCGGTCCTCGTCTTTGTAGTCTGGGCCCAACGGCGAATCCGTTATGACACCAGAATAAACAGACCTGACGGATTCACCCCAACTACTGATTCGTCCAGCGACACTCGTACACCATCCCCTCCTTCGGTGTAATAACTGACCACCCAATCAAAGAACCAAAAGGGTGATCAATTGCAAAACGCGGGTCCATGGGAATTGGTGGCGATGACTTGTCAACCGGATATCGAACCAGTCTATATGTTGAATAGGGCATGTCTTCCGGAAAAAGAAGCCACGACGTAAGGAGTTCTGTCCGTTTATTTACAAAAAACGGCAGGTGTCCAGTCATCGAAGGCGGGACCGTAGCCATTGTCATTGCCTGAAGCGTGACCCGCTCCCCTATCGGCACACCTGATAGATCGAATACGACTTCATGCAACGCGTGCCTAAGATCATTGATTTTCTCAGGCCCATCTATGGGATGTAACACTCGCTTAAAAATACCCTGCGGCTGGTTTTCCGGTTGCCTAATCTCAATGACATTCATTGGGAAAACCCCAGTGAAAACTACCTGTCGATCACCTTCATATTCTTCATTAAATCGGACAACGATCCGATCCCAGGCCGTGACATACCCTCTCGAATCCTCATCTCGTGCGTTTGGACTGAATTCGCGGAGGTCAAAAATCCTGCTCTGTGAGAGAATTTCCACGCCTTCAAGCTGGGCTTTCGCAGGCCCAACTAATTCTCCTAATGGAGAAACCTTCCAATCTGTAGCTGCGGTTCCTTCAACAAGATCCAGTATCTGTCGAATATCTGGATCGCCCATGGCAATCGAATCAATCACGGTGGTAAGAAGTTGTGCGTGTTTTCGCAATTGATAAACATAGACTGGACCGCAGACAAACAACACAAACGCGATTGCAACAAATACGTAGCTTGGCCAATCTCTGAAGTCAAGAAGTGTTGACCATACTCTTCGACAACTTGAATTACGAAGTTGACGAGAATTCTCAGTAGCGGTTGAAGGTCCTTGGCTCGACATGAGATTCTTGCTGTCCGGGTTCCCTTGAGGACGCTGGGTTTCAGGACATGGATCCCATGGGGCTAGGTCACAGTATTTATCCTTCACAAGCCCAATCTCACCGCAGATTTTCTTCGTGACTTCAAACCCATGACGTACTAATGCATTCACTTCGTAATCTGAAAACCTATCAAGATCTGTTCGAATGGATTGCACCTCCGCCTGAATGACTGGATGCTGCGCAGTTGAGTCTTCTTCTGGTGAAATTATTTCCGTGATCGGCAGAAAAGAAAAACCGGGCTGCTGACCAAAGTTTTCACTTTCCAACTGCCACACACGATCCCAAAGAATGTCTGATGCTCGGATCGATTGCCCAATAAAACCCAGTGATTGATCTCCAAGAATTTGAAACGGCTTGCCTGCATCACTCACAAGAACCCGATCAAACGCTCCAACCTCATCAGCCAGCCATGCAAACGCTCGTGTACCCAAATTGTCATAAACGCCACCGTCTGTGAATGACTCTGTTGGAAACTGGCCTTCGCGAACACCGAGATCTTTTGCAGTTATTTCAACCGGCGGAAAGAATCCTGGGAACGCCGATGAAGCACCAACTACTTGAGGTAGTGTCGCCATTTGACCCGGAATACATTCAAAATCAAATTTCCCAGCTTTCTTTCGTTGCTGAATGTAGAGACCCTTTTTGTTAAACACCGACAACACACCATCACTTACATTTGTCGCCAGTATGTGAAGCCTTGGCATGTCCGGGAGTTCATACAAGCACGTGTCGCCATAAAGCATGTCGCGATAATAGCGTTCTAGAACTGCGTTTGGTGTAACGAATCCAATTTCACGACGAGCCAGCTTTCCGAAGAGACGAAGGCTATAAATAAATGGCAAACGTCTAGCGATATGGTTGCGAACATCAAACTGCACAAAGTCAATAATCTCAGATGCCGCTGCCGCAAACTCTTCTTCATCACCGGTGTACTTGTCCCAATTCAACACAAGATGGGCGGCGAGGATCGATCCACCAGAGACCGAAGCAATATCACTGACATCCTGCAATATCCCCGCGTCCCTGAGGTAGCGAACGACGCCAAGATGGTAGAGGGTTGCACGAAAACCGCCACCCGAAAGAGCCAGTCCTAATTTTGGCATGGTGGTAATGTCTCCTTCTCGTTGTGTTTCAATATCTTGTTTTTGCAGAGCGTCGAACACTGTATCTTAGGATGCGACTTTGACGGATGGGCAGTCTTTTCGGCCTGCGGTCTCGCTATCTCCTGATCGTACGTCCAACTGTAGGGATCGTGCTGGTTCTCGGCCCCAAGTTATGCCTCCTGACAGGATGCACAACCACTGCCATACTCCTCTCGTACCTTCATTGATCTGGTTATTTTTCGGAACCGTAAGCATTCAAGTAGTCCAAAACACGGAGACACGTGCACATGAAAAAATTCAATATTCGACCTAGTACCATGCCAAGCCTCGCCGGATTCTATCTGGCAGCGTGCACCATCTGCATCACAATTTGTCCAGTACCTACTGCAACCGCCGCAGAGTATCTTACCGGAATTGAATGGGAGGAACCCAAGCAGGTGATACCTGGAAAAAACAATCAGGCCCCCCCAAGTGATGCCGTTGTTCTTTTCGATGGTGTGGATACAAACGCATGGAATAACGCGGAAACATGGTCAGTAACAGATGGTTTCTTGATTGTTGGGAAAGGCATGATCAGCACAAAAGAGGCTTTTGGTGATTGCCAACTTCACGTGGAATGGTCAAGTCCACTCCCGGCTGAGGGAACCGGACAGGGGCGTGGTAACAGTGGCGTCTTTTTCGGGCCGTATGAAATTCAGGTTCTCGATTCATTCGAGAACGCAACCTATTTCGATGGACAGGCCGCTGCGATCTACAAACAAACACCACCGTTGGTTAACGTCATGAGAAAGCCAGGAGAGTGGAACAGCTACGATATTATCTGGAATACCCCACGGTTTGATACAGAAGGAAACCTTACAGAACCTGCCACTGTGACTGTGCTTCACAACGGCGTGCTGGTACAAAACAACTTCGAGCTGCTTGGAGACACTCCATTTAATCGGCCTCCCCGGTACCGGCCTCATCCGCCAGAACTTCCAATCCGACTGCAGGACCACAGAAATCCCGTACGTTTTCGAAACATCTGGGTTCGAGAAATTGCCCCAATACAGGGAAAACGAACACAACCACCGGCACTTCGGGATGGAAAAACGACTATGAAGTTACCCAAAACGGGATAAAAAGAAAAGAAAAGTCGCGCACGGCTGGGAACTATAGGTAAAGATTGCGGGCAGCCGCATTATGCCCGGAGGTCATTATGCCCCCTTCTATTCAGTCCCAAGAGCCGCCTACCCGTTCCCGCAAACGGTGGCGTGTTCTCGTGTGTTGTGGTCTCGCTTTTTGTTTGGTCATGTGGTTTGGAGCCGGCCTGTTTTTTCTCGCCCCCCAACCAATACTCGTTGGTGTTCTTCATTCACAAACGGGTCCCATTGCTGTCAGTGAACAAGCAATGATTGACGCTGAACGACTGGCATTCGAAGAAATCAATGCTGCTGGTGGGCTCCTCGGCCGACCAATCAAATGGATCATTGCTGATGGCGCATCAGACTGGCCAACATTTGCTCGGGAAGCTGACAGGCTGATATACGAGGAGAACGTAACCGTTCTTTTCGGTTGCTGGACAAGTGCAAGCCGAAAAAGCGTTCTACCTGTACTCGAAAAATCAGATCATCTTCTCATCTATCCGATGGCATACGAAGGACTCGAGGCTTGCCCAAATGTAATTTATACCGGCGCGGCACCAAATCAGCAGATCACTCCAGCTGTTCAGTGGTGCCAGAGTGCACTGGATGCCCGCCGTTTTTTTCTGCTCGGCTCAGACTACATCTGGCCTCACTGTGTCAACGCGATTATTTCAGATCAACTTATGGGACTCGGTGTTGAAAAAGTTGCTGAAAAATATGTTCCCTTCGGCAGCACTGACCTTAAGTCTTATGTGCAAGAAATTGTAGATACACAACCTGATGTGATCCTCTGTTCCGTAGTTGGGGATTCTGCGATAGCATTTTTTCGTGAACTTCGTGATGCCGGAATTTCACCAGACGACATCCCCGTAGTCGCGTTTGCGATTGCTGAAGATGAACTTCGCTCAACGAACCATGCCGATATGGTCGGACACTATGCAGCATGGAACTACTTTCAATCAATTGACACTGAAGAAAACAGACGGTTCGTCTCTGCATTCAAAACACGCTATGGAGCAGATCGAGTCACAAGTGACGTCATAGCCGCGGCGTACAACAGTGTCTATCTCTGGGCAAATGCTGTGCGGGAGAGTGGCAATACCGACGTCCAACAGGTCCGCAATGCCCTGCGTCAACAGAGCCTCAATGCGCCAGAGGGTATCATTGCAGTCGACCCGAGTACTCAGCATACATGGCGGCCAGTTTATATCGGTAGGATCAAAGAAGACGCACAGTTCGACATCGTCTGGAGCAGTAACGTCTCTGTCCGCCCTGTACCATATCCGATCACACGCTCAAAAACCGCTTGGAATGCCTTCGTTGACGAACTTCAGCGTGGCTGGGGGGGGTGGGCCAACACCGGGATAACTCAAACTGAGGAGACTCCCGAGAATGACTGAACCCAACTCAACACCACATACCGAGAAAAAACATCAGCGCCTCGCTCGAAGGCTGTTGTTCTGGTTCCTCCTGATCGCGCTGCTGCCGTGTGGCATCATGACAGCAATCACTGCCCGCCTTGCGAATCGCGCACTTGAAACATCTGTACAAGAAAGACTTGTACAAATTGCCTCAGCACGGTCCACTCAACTGGAGTCATACGCTGCTGAGCGAGTTCGTGACGGCACAACACTATCCATAGCGCCAACGGTCGTAACTGCCATGTCCCAGCTTTCCTCTGTCGGCCTTTCTGCATCGAACCCAACAATACTTGAGGAGGAGGCGACGGCTTATGCTCCCTATCTTCGAGATGTTGCGACATCTCGTGGGTACGAAAGTTTGCTCCTCATTCACGTCGATGGCACAGTTCTCTACTCATCTACAGATCAACTCAAGCCGGGTGCAAAGCTAACCTCTGAGTCACTAGGTACTACAGAATTAGCAAAAAGCTTTGATCGATCACGGACTCTCTTACAGTCTGAAATGTGCCAGTTCGCACCTTTTGGGAAATCTGGAAAGCCAACGGCATTTGTCACATCTCCAATCTTTCAGAAAGAAAAGGTAGTTGGAGTACTTGCTCTCCAACTACCAATTGATCGCGTCTGGCAAATACTGACAGACACAACTGGTCTCGGGGCAACTGGTGAGATTCTTACAGCAGAACGAATAGACAATACTGCGAGAATCACAACTCCCCTTCGTCACCGCTCTGATGCCGCCTATGAACTTACAATACCGCTTACAGTTGAAAAAGCCGTTGCCGCGCGACATGCGTCGAGCGGCAATCGAGGATATGCGGTTTTCCCCGATTACAGGCAGGAGGAAGTTGCTGCAGCTTGGTGCTATCTTCCAAGCTATCGCTGGGGCCTGGTTGCCAAGCAGGACACGAGTGAAGCATTTGCACTCGTGCGTTTTCAACAACTACTAATCGCCGGGTTACTTTGCGGCACTGTTCTTTTGGTTGTTGTGGTTGCACTCTTTGTAGCGCGAAGTATTAGTACACCCATCCAACGGGCAATCATCCTGTCACGAAATGTGGCCGCAGGTGACCTGCGAGACGATGTCTCTATCTTGTCACGAGACGAAACAGCAATACTCCTTGAGTCACTCCAGACAATGACACAAGATCTCCGCCTGTTGATAGGCCGGGTTCAAACCTCAAGCGATGCGTTGACAAACACATCATCGACACTGCAAGCAACCGGATCTAATCAGCAGCACGTTATCAAACGACTTGGAGATTCTACGACACAGACGGTAGCTGCAGTTGAAGAAATCAGTGTGACAGGGAAAGAACTCACACACACCATGGTCGCTGTAAACGAGATGGCAGGGAAGACCGGTGCCATGGCGATCGAGGGGAGAGAGAATCTATCGAGCATGGACGCCACAATGCGAAAACTTGCGGACAGTACAGAATCATTTGGATCACGACTCGCCGTAATCAATGAACGCGCCACAACGATTAACCTTGCTGTGACAACAATTGCGAAAGTCGCCGACCAGACCAACCTTCTTTCGATCAATGCAGCAATTGAAGCTGAGAAGGCGGGTGAGTATGGTCTTGGATTTCTTGTAATCGCCCGGGAGATTCGGCGACTCGCAGACCAAACCGCAGTTGCTTCTCTTGAAATTGAACAGGTCGTCAAAGAAATGCAACTTAGTGTTTCATCCGGTGTAATGGAAATGGATGCTTTTACAAAAAGTGTTGAGACAGGGGCGCAGGAGATTGGTGGTGTCTCTCGGCAACTTGCAGAAATCATCGCATCCGTAAAAGGGATATCTGAACGGTTTGAGCAAGTGGCCGAAGGCATGCAGGCCCAAAGCCAAGGCGCCGAGCAAATCCGGATCGCCATGGCGCATCTGGCAGAGAGCGTCTCTGAAAGTGAATCGGCCCTGGACTCCTTCCAAAACGCCACAACCGACGTCCAACAAGCGGCAAACGATCTTCATGGAGAGATCACGCACTTCAAGCTCTGAACAACGGGGTTTTTACCCACAGCGTCTCTTGGTGTATCGTGGTACTTCCTGAGTATCTCAATCTAACCCTGGAGACACGTTCCCCATGTCACGTACGTTGCTTGCCCTCATTGCGTCCGCCCTTCTCTGCTCCACCGTTTTTGCACACTGTCAGGTCCCGTGTGGAATCTATGGTGACCAATTACGATTCGAACAATTACTGGAAGACACGAAAACCATTGCCAAGGCACAGGGGCAGATCAATGAACTCGCCCCGTCCGCGAAAACTGGCCAGGACACCAACCAGCTTGTTCGCTGGGTCGTTACAAAAGAAACGCATGCAGGGTCAATTCAAAATTGTATCGCTGACTATTTCCTTGCTCAGCGGATTAAATCTGATTCACCGCGTTACACTGATCAACTCAAGGCCGCACATACCGTGACTGTGGCCGCGATGAAATGCAAACAGTCGACCGATGCAGCGACTGCTTCTGCGCTTGAAAAAGCTATCCATGACCTGTATCGCGCCTATGAAGGCAAAGAGCCTGACTTCCACTAAAACAGGCAAGTATTTTCTTTTCGATCTACGGATGCCCGCACCCCTCACATAGCTGGGAGGGTGCGGGTTGTTCGAAATCTCAGTAAGAGGACGCGGTGATGATCATTGCGCTGCCAGTAGAATTTGGCATTGCGGATACCACAAACAATGCGGCTGCTGCCGCCGCAACGAGTTCATCTTCATCGAGTGATAATATCGGAGAAGGATTCTCTGGTGGTGATGGCTGGCGATAGAAACTGAAACGACATGCATCATTCATCGCCCCACCTTATCTACTCGGAGCCTAATGGTGCCGAGTTACCACCGGACGTAAAATCCCAGATGATTCTGTCCTATCTTTTACAGGCCATCTACGGCCAAAGAAACTATTCACTTGTGTTTTTTCCTCATTCTGAATACTTTTAAATTAGGTTTTTTTGGGTACTTTCAATCTCTACCATCGAACCCATATGCGACGCCTCCTTGCAATAACGCTGCTCACAGCTTTTATTCCAGTTTCTTTACTGGGGTATGCGGGATTTGCGGTTCTCGGCATTCATTCTCATTGTGATTGCCACTTTCCCAGTGGAAACAATACTAGGGGACAAAACCGTCAGCCAGCCTGTGCTCATCACCGTCACGGGGACCATCATCAAAGCCGCGATGCACTTAAAAAAACGGCAGAAAATCGCAACCCACAGAGTTCACCAGAACAATCCAATTCTCTATCTCAAGAGTCCGAAGAATGCGTTCTCTGCCAGTTTCTCCGTTATGCGAAAATTCAAGTCGTTCACGCACTACCACCAACACAGGTAACTCCTCTCGTTCTCCAGAGACTCTTCTTCTCCAAGGATTTCCTTGTCGTCTTTGACTACACACTACGACCAATTCCCCGTGGGCCGCCAGCAATTATCTCTTAGTGATTGCACCTTGGTACGTTCTAGGTTCACAACTATGGGTTCGCACAACGTGCTGGATTCCATACGTCGGTGAGGCGCTATGCGTACCAAATTGAGACGCGTAACCGCATCAGTGCACCCAGTTTGATACAACACACCAGTGTAAAATCCACTACACACTCAGCCCACTAATACATGTCGCCCAAATCAATCAGTTGACTAGTTTGCAACAACTACATGGTAAATACGAGTAAAATATCACCGGTTCCAGCCTCACGACAGTCCCAGTTTTACTACTGGATCACGTCTCATAACTGGTGTGGCTTTGCAGATCCTTTGGTCGCCGCAATCAAGACACCTTTAGGTGCCCTTGTTGCTGCTTTCGTTGTTGTATTGATACTAGGCATAGCCGTAGGCACAAGCATGCTTTGGGCGGCTGGCACGATCTTCTTTATTGGCGCAGTCGGAACGCTCTGGCCAGCTCTTACAATCCGTGGACTCCGTGGTCAGTTGGAATTTGAACGCCGCAGGGTTACCGAACAAGAACCTGTGCAAACAAAGTTATCCCTTGAAAACCGCTGGCCATGGCCCACCTGGGGAATCATGTGCCGACGTGACCTTTCTGAGCCAAAGCCTGCTGCTTGTGGAGGACTCCCAGCGGCCAGCAAGACCACTTTCACTTCTTTATTCACTCCGCTGCTTCGAGGCGTGTACCCCAAGCAGGAGTGTCTTATCTCTACTGGGTTTCCATTTGGCATATACAACAGATCTCGACCCACCAAAATTAAGAATACGCTTATTGTGTGGCCGCGCACGGTGCCATTAAAAAGTCTTCTCGACAGCGCTGAGACGAGACCATCCGAAGATCGTTTTACGGATGCACGATGTGGTGAATCTGGTGATGTTTTAGGAACACGACCCTTTCGGAATGGTGACTCGCTTCGCCGTATTCATTGGCCACAAACAGCGAGAACCGGTTCTCTTGTAGTCTGCGAGCGTCAAGCGCCTGCAACGTCTGCTATTCGAATTGTAGTTGATACAGACCCAACGATCCACGAAACCATTAATGGTGAAAACAGTATCGAATGGGCAATTCGGATTGTGGCAAGCATCGCCATGGCCTATCAGAGCAAACAAGCAGCTGTTGAGGTTTGCTTCCGTGGTCAGTGCGTCAGAGTTGGCCAGGGTACAAGCGGGGCTGTTCGCTTCCTCGATCATTTGGCTCATTTTGAATCTATTCACAATGGCAAGCAATCAGAAAGTCTTGATGCCAAAGAGAATCAGACGACGCCTCCTAAAAAAACACGCACTGATTGCGGCGTCTTTCAAGTAAGAGTAACCACACGCCAAGGACTGCACCGCGGTTCGGAACATCAATCCGTGCAGGGAGATCAACTGTGCATTGTACTTACTAATGAAGACAATGATGAAGCGGCGTTTATAAGACATACCAAATTTGGAAGAACAATATGGATTCGCCAATCTGAAGACCCTTTGCTGGCATTTCAATATTCATGGGAAAAACTCTGCCATGTCGGTTAAACCAAATTCACAAACAAAAAAAGTTGAGAAGATAAAACAGGGCCCTCCCAAGAGAGGCTTCTCTGGCTGGCTTTGTGTCGCGATGGCGATTATTGCTTCTTCTGCTGTGGATGCGGCTGGTTTCGGATTTGTAGTTCCACCAGAACCCAAAGCATTCTGGACGGCATCACTGACGTTTGCTTTTATAACGATCCTTTTATCTGAATGCGTAAGGCGATTCGCTCCGAGTATTGGTAGCACGAACAACTCCCGGCGCTCGTGGGCCATTGGGGTCATGGTGATCGGCTTCTGCATAGAAATGCTCTTACGCTTCTTCCTTGAAGCTCCTTATCTCATGGACTCCTTGCTGCTTACACTGCTCCGAAATGTGATGATCGGACTCGCAACAGTTGCACATCACCCACTTAATCAGGGACCATCAGTCGCACTCAGCACCTTTGTATTTGTTTTTGCTTCAGCGTGCTTTGATTCTTCCATCACAACCTTGCCGTGGTGCACCGCTTTGTCTATCGCTTTCGCCGTTACTTCAATAGTTTGGCTTGGCGCACGTTATTGGGAGCGGCTTAATATCACTCTCACTTCCAAGGTGGTTCAGAGAAAACGTCCTTGGTGGACACCAGCCTTAGCAATCCCATTGGTATTACCACTCCTCATTCCAGCTGCACGTGGTCGGCTTATCGCGACGGAAGGCTGGCTGCCAACATCGGGCGGAGGTGATGACGCCTCTCCAATGGCTCGAGACGGAATTGGAAACGGTGACCTCCTCGTGGCAGGGCTCGATAACATTCGTAGCTTTGCCCCGATCGAGAACGCTCCTTTTGCTGCCTCCCATGATCCCACGCTCTATGACGTTTTTGATGATAGTTACAACGAAAACTTTTTCAACAAAAACAAGAGGCAAAAGGTCATCAGCCTTGCACCTGAAATTCATGCCCTTGCTGAAAACCATCGAATGGCGAAGAGTAAAAAGGGGTCGAGAGAATTTTCAACCGTACGCCGACCAGGAAAAGCGAAATCACAAACCCTCTCAAGTATCGACAGCGACGCATTGATTTATGTTCGCGGCCGCCTGCCACTTCACCTCAAACTCGAATCATTTGATATCTACGATGGGGTTGAATGGTCGGCAGAACCCTTGCCTGAGAAATTACCTGAACTAAGTCTTGAAACTGTGGCCGACCGGCCGTGGCTCCGACTTGGGGTCCAAACAAAACCGGGTGATCCACACGCTGCACCAGAGATCCACTCTATAAAAGTTATTAACCTAAAAACGAATCGCGTACCGGCACCAACACAACTCACTGGCATTTCCATCGACCAGCTCAATCGTGCTGATTTTTTTCGCTGGGAGCAACCGGATATTGTTGGCGTTGATAGAGACAGCCTGCCAGAACTCACAACACTTCATGTTCAATCTCGTTTGGTTGACACCCGAAAGCTGAAAGAGAGGGATTACTCTGGAATTTTTTCGCAACAACAATACCGTCAATTCGATGACGGTGAGGCCTCTTATCGCATACGTCGTCTAGCCCAACGTTGGACATTTGGCAAGCAAAAGGGCTGGGAACAGATTGACGCGATCATAAAGCACCTGCGCGAAGAATACACACTTGATGACAGCGCCCGTGCAACTGGAGACACCGGCCATACTGTTTCAGAATTCCTCTTTGAGACCAAGCGTGGCCCAGACTATCTCTTTGCAACATCTGCTGTTTGGCTCCTGCGTTCACTCGATTATCCAGCAAGATTTGTCAGTGGATTTTATGCCACACCAGATCGGTATGAAGCGAGAACTGGGCTTACACCAATTCTGGCAGAGGATGTGCATTGCTGGGCCGAGGTACTCGTCCAAAGAGATTATTGGGTTACGCTTGAACCGAGCCCAGGATATGCCGTACTGTTGCCACCACTGAGTTTTGCGGAACAAATTGCTGGAATCCTAAACCTTGTTTACACAAGATTATTGCGTTACCCATTCACCTCAGGCGCTCTCCTGTTCCTCCTTGTGATAGGTTTTATTTTCCGGCGTCGAATTCTAGATATTGGTGATGTCTCAATACTTCGAATCCGCGCATTGATCAATCGAAACTACAGCGCTCTCAATACGATGCGAACTCTTGATCGCCGCTGTCGACGTGTCGGGCTACCACGCCCCAGAGGAGTATCTCCTCGTCGGTGGCTTGAACACCTAGCTGACGCAATTCATCGTCAAAGAGCAGACCCAAAGCCTATAGAATCTGCTCAACAGCGCGCCGCTGAACCATTTATTTGTAGCGTCGAGCGTCACCTTTATGACCCAGCAGTTTTGTGCACGAAGGAACACTCGACCCGATCACCATGCGTTGCCGCACTCACCATGTGGTCATGGCGTAATCTTGCGGCCATTCATCGGTCCTCAGGACAACTCACTCAGCCTCATTACTCATTCCCACATCCTCAACACTTACGAGTTCAAAAATGAATGCAGGAACGAATACTCCGGCCTCTCAACCGACTGGCTTGGCGGCTACTATAGATCCCACTAATGGATTGAAAAAAATTGACCAAATACGCATTCGACTTGAGGATGCACTTAAAGGAAAGCAGGATGTCATTCAGCAGGTACTTGTCTGTCTTCTGGCACGTGGGCACTTACTACTGGAAGACAGACCCGGTCTCGGCAAGACCACGCTAGCTAAAGCATTGGCTAGTTCCGTCGGTGGCCGTTTTAGCAGACTCCAGTGCACGCCTGACTTACTCCCGAGTGACATTACTGGGTTCAGCATTTTTAATGCCGAAACAAGACAGTTCGAGTTTCGATCTGGTCCTGTGTTCTCTGAGGTTTTACTGGCTGATGAAATTAACCGGGCCACCCCCCGCACCCAAAGTGCTCTGTTAGAGGCAATGGCAGAACGACAAGTTACGGTCGATGGAAAACAGCATCAGCTGTCAAATGATTTCTTTGTAATCGCAACACAAAACCCACACGAACAACACGGCACCTACCCACTACCCGAAGCTCAACTTGATCGATTTACAATGAAGTTATCCGTGGGTTATCCGGCTGCTGATTATGAGGCTGCCATGCTGGCTGCATCGGTGAAGACTGAACAAAAAACACCAGAGTCCATTTCCTCAGCAATTCTGGCCGCTGGTGAACTTGAGCAGATTCAGGATCTCGTCACCCAGACCCGGGTCGGTGACAACGTCCAGCGCTATCTTGTGTCGCTAGCAACGGCTTCGCGTAATCACCCCGACATTGACGCTGGACTCAGTCCCCGGGGACTTTTATTATGGCAGCGTGCTGCTCAAGCAACAGCCCACCTGGCTGGTCGTGACTTTGTCACACCAGATGACGTCCAGCAAGTCGCTTTCCCAGTTTTAGCAGTACGGCTGGACGTTGAAGCCGCTGATTCCAGAAACCTCATTAGTCAGCTGCTGGAGAGCGTGGAGGTTCCAACGGAACCGACATCATAAGTCAGTTTTTTGATAGAATGATTTTGGTGTTGCCATTGCGCGTCCTTGAATTCCTGTCCCATTCAATCCCGAGAACTCAGTAAGAACAATGGATCTGTTACCCCAGACAACGACAACAACGCCGAGCAATTCAATGTGGATGACCTGGGCGGACTGGACAGGATTAGCTGCATCGATTGCCTGTGGTATCCACTGTGCAGCGATGCCACTCCTCCTCTCGTACCTTCCGTCATTCGGGCTCAGCTGGTTAGCTCATGAGGGCTTCCATCAATGGATGACTGTATTTTGCTTCGTCTTCGCAGCGAGTGCATTCGTGCCGGGATGGAGAAAACACAAAAGCCTCGTACCAGCCTTTTCGGGCGTCATTGGAATCACGCTCCTTTCCCTCAGCGCGTTCGTGTTCGGAGACGAGTGCTGCGCTGCGGCAACCGGGAGTCAACTGGCACAGAACGCTGCCTGTACTGATGCTGCCTGTACTGATGCTGCCTGTACCGATGCTGCCTGTACCGATGCTGCCTGTACCGATGCTGCCTGTACCGATGCTGCCTGTACCGATGCTGCCTGTACCGATGCTGCCTGTACTGATGCTGCCTGTACCGATGCTGCCTGCAGTGAGCAAAAAAGTGGTCAAGCCACGGACATCCAAAAAAGTTTTCAGTTTGCATCGTTTACAAACTGGCTGAGCCCCCTTGGAGGTTTTTTCCTGGTTATTGGACATATTGCCAATCACCGCAAAAACTGTACCTGCAGTAGCGGCCATTGTTGCCTCGAGGCTGATCACACATTGCGGCAATAGACCAAACCGGAACATCTCAATGACTGAACTATTCTTTGGGGCGATTCTCCGCATCGTTCAGGCCGTCTTGCAAGGTGCACCTTTCATACTCTCGGGTATCTGTATTACAGCACTTCTCGAGAGAATGATTGGGGCCGTCGGCACCAAGCGGCTTTTTGGTTCGAATTCAGTTGTCTCACTCTTCCAATCGTGGTGCATTGGAATGGCACTGCCTGGTTGCTCTCTCGGTGTCATCCCAATTTGCCAGCAACTACGCCTGAGTGGCATTGCGATCGGTACTATTTTCGCTTTTGCCTTATCCAGCCCACTCTTTGACCCGCTGTCGCTGCTCTACGGGCTTACCCTCTCAAAACCATTCACTATTTTTGCATTTGCAGGCTGCTCGTTAATCGTAGTTACAGTATCTGGCGCAATCTTCGATAAACTTTTCCCTGATACCGAGCTCAATATCCCCCCTCCTCCAGAATCTCCTGTAGGTATCCGAAGAATCGCATCCGTAGCTGTTGCAATGGGTCGGATCACCGTTGGACCAATGACTGCCTTTATTGGAATTGGGCTCTTAGGGGTTGGACTCATGTCAATAGTTTTGCCCTATGGAATTCTTGGTGGCACGATGTCACATGATAATCCTTGGGCCCCTCTGACGATGACTGGTGTTGCGCTGCCCGCGTACGCAACACCGATGGTCGCCATGAGCCAGCTTGGCTCAATGTTCCAACATGGAAACTCTGTTGGGGCAGCATTTATCCTGCTCTGTTTTGGTGCCGGCATGAACCTCGGCCTCCTCGCCTGGATGTGGTGGCACTACGGGTGGAAAAAACTTGGCATCTGGTTCGGGATCATGCTACTGATCGTCATAGGCATCTCCTACGGCGTAGAAGGCCCACTCTACCCAAAGGCGATTGAGGCATCGGACCATAGCCATGCATTCGACCGGTACTGTTCGCCCTATCGGTTTGGTACTGTGCCATCAGGGGGTTTCCCAGCAGATATTATTCGACGCATTAAGCTAGAAACCCAAACTCATGAATTGTTTGGCATCGCTGCTCTCGGCTTTCTTGCGACTTGCGGTGGGCTTTTACGATTTTTCGACCCCAATAAAAAACTGGATGACTGGCTGAATGCTGTGCCGCCTACCAAGGTGGCTCATGGTCGTTTCGATATCATTCTTCCGGCCCCCGTGATTGGTCTGTGCGGCCTTGCTGGAATCATTGTTGTGAGCGTCGCCGGATGTTTTGCGTACTATCCAGAGCCGAAAGAAGCGCTCGAAGAGTTGCGTGTGGCGTCCATCGAATCCTCAGCTGCCGCGATCTCAGGGGACACTGAACTCTGCCTACACTGGATTCCGATGTGCGAGGGCTGGAATAAAAGACTTATAGTCGGGATCTATCTTCGAAAATGGGCAGTTCCTGATGACATTCTTGCACGTTCCAAAGAATATGAAGATGAATTAGAAGAGTTGGAGCACATGTTTCAGCATCGGAGTTTTCCATCAGCGATACGACGCCGAGCAGTTGCCGTTGACACTGCACGGCATGCACTGGCGGATGCCCTTTACCGAACGGGCCTGGTTGATCCTTCCGAATCTTTCTGAGTACGTTAAACAGATCCTCCTGCGCGTTGCCAGAAGGCTGAGCAGCTGGACTACTTTAGCGGCCGTAGCCCTCGGCCGATTCGATCTGT